>DRQG01000060.1 GCA_011369465.1 Caldithrix abyssi | reverse complement strand
GCTGCGCTTGCTGCACTTCATCGGTCATGTTTTGCAGAATCTCGTTTTTCCGCTCAAATTCTCCGGTGCGGCGGATTGTTTCGCTTTCCAGTTTGTTTAGTTCGGACTGTTTGGTTTCCACTTCCGCCCGTAATTTCTTTATTTCTTCATTCAACGCCTTTAAATTCTGTTCGATCGTTTTTATCTGGTTACGCTGTTCCGCTTTACTTCTTTCATGTTGTTCGATTTCGTATTTTAACTGGTTCTCAATCGCCTCTGTTTTGAAAAACTCTTCTCGGGTTACTTTTACCCGCTCCCGCAATTCTGTAAGTCCTTTTTCGCTCTTTTGCAGAAGCGCATTGTATTCGGTAAGGGTGGAGGATACCTTGTTCAGCGTATTTTGCTTATCCCGGATGGCCTGTTCAATCTGACGCAGCTGATCTTTCCGGCCGATAAGAGAGTATTCTTTTTTCTTGACCGATCCACCGGAAATGCGTTGTTGACCGGCCAGTGTATGGCCGTTTCGTGTAATGAAACGAAATTCGGGATATTTTTCCGATTGGCGCAGTGCGGTGTCGAGATCGTCCGTTATCACGACGTCACCCAGTAACAACCGCAGCAGCGGCTGATATTGTTGATCTGTTTTGATATGCCTGATCAGCGGATCTATACCGTCAGGATAGACCGGGTCGGGAACAGACAGGGTCTTTAAACGATCCAATGGCACCAAAGTAATGCGCCCTTTATTCTCTTTACGAACGATTTCGATCAATTCGCGGGCAGTAGGCACATCGGATACGATGATATAGTTTAAAGCATCGCTTAAAATAATTTCAATTAGTCCTGAAGCTTCCGGGTCGGCTGAAATGATTTCCGCCACTGTGCCGTGAATACCTTTCAGTCGGTCTTTTTGCTGCATGGCAAATTGGGTGCTGCTGCTGTGTCCTTCATAGCTGGAAATGATTTGATTGAGAAAGTTCAAACGGGAATTTAGCCGTTCTAACTCGTTTATGATTTTATTTTTTTCTTCCTGCGTGGCAGCGATGCTTTCTTTTTGTTCTTCTATCCGCTTTTCGAGTTGCGTTATATTATCTTGCAGTTCGGTCTGAAGGCGGGCTTTTTCCTGTCTGAGTTTTTGCTGAGTTGATAATCTGTCCTGCAATTCCTTAAAGGTATCTCCGGAGCGTTCGATTTCCTTTTGAATTTCGGTCTTTTGATCAATTAAAAATCCGGCTTTTAATTCGCTCTGTTTTAGTTTATCTTTTTCCCCGGTAAGTATTTGAAGTTGTTTGCGGAAAGTATCATTAAGTTGATCGATCTCGTGTTTTTCTTTTTGGATTTGTTCAAGTTCATCATTGCGTTCTGCGGCAATGCGACGATATTCTTCCTGAGCTAATTCGGCCTGCTCATTCAGCTGAGTGAGTTCGGCCTCGTATTCGGTCAGGTTTGTTTGTAACAGGGAAATCTTCTGTTCGTATTCAGCGATTTCTTGCGCAAAACGCTGTTTTGTTTTCTCCATTTCTTCCAGTTTGGTACGGGCCACCGCTTCTTCCTGGTTAATTTGCGCCACGCGGCTGTCCTGTTGATGTAATTCGGCGTTTATTTTTTGTAAATCCTGTTCAATCTGGATTATTTCGCGTTTGTAATCTTCCAGCAGCGCTTCGTCAATGGTAATCTGATGATGACTTTCTTCCTTTATCTTGCTTAATTCCTTCAACTGTGCCTGAAGGGGTTGAATATCTTCCAGATAGCGATGGTATCGGAATCGCGCCAGGCCGATTTCCAGTTTTTTAAGCTCGTCGGTATATTCGATGTAGCGTCTGGCTTTGCCAACCTGTCTGGATAGCGAACGCACCACCTTATCCACTTCGCTGATAATATCGTTAATACGGTTTAAATCAAGGCGGGTAGCTTCCAGTTTGCGTAAGGCCGATTTACGGCGCACCTTGTATTTAACAACGCCTGCGGCTTCGTCCAGCAATAAGCGCCGTTCCTGCTTATTTTCGCTTAAAATGCTTTCCACCATTTTTAATTCGATTACCGAATAGGAATTGGCGCCCATACCGGTATCCATAAATATATCCTGAATGTCTTTTAGACGAACAGGCGTTTTGTTGATCAGATACTGGCTCTCGCCCGAACGGTACAAACGGCGCGAAATAACCACTTCTTCAAATTCGGTTTTAAGGATATTTTTATTATTCTGAATGGTCATTGAGACTTCGGTCATCCCCATGGGTTTACGTGTACGCGTACCGCTAAAAATCACGTTTTCCATTTTATCGCTTCTCAGGGAAGAAACACGTTGTTCGCCAAGTACCCAACGTACGGCGTCAACAATATTGGATTTACCGGAGCCGTTAGGACCGATTATACAGGAAAGGCCTTCGTTAAAATCGAGCTTTGTTTTGTGAGCAAAAGATTTAAAACCAATAAGCTGTAAACGGGATAAGTACATTATTCTCCATAATTGTTTGGCGTAATTCCATAAAATTTAGTCAGTTGAAATCCCTGATATTTAATACAAACTGTGCATTTCAGCCAGAAATATCAGATAATTGAACCAATAGGGAAATGGTTTAAAAACAGCTCCTAAGATAAGGAAAGGAACTGTGTAAGACAATAGCAATACGAGCAAAATAGTAAAAGATTTACCGTGAAAAAAGATACGGATGCTATAAATAAGACGCCAGTTAATCCAAATAATAAATACCGCAACAAAAACCAAAAGATATATCTTCATATCCAGATAAACCAGCCAATGGTAGGCAATAAGCGCCAGAGGGATCATAAAGAGCAAAGGCGAACCCGACCAGTAGCTTATGGCCAAAAACTGGCGAATCCGTATGGATGTGTGCGTAAATAAGGAAACGGTTTTAAGTATCAGACTTAGAGCAAACGGAAAAATGAGAATGGGTATAAAAAATACAATTACAAGCTGATAAGGCGTATTACAAACAGACAAAACGGTCTCATATATCCTCGAATTAACAAACAAAACGGCGCATATTTCCTGAAAGGTACCGGTAAAATGGTAATAATACACAATCGACGATACGGTAATCGCTAAAATAAATGAAATGAAGATGCCCAATATAAAAGAATCATACACCGGTATGGTGCGGCGTTCACGTAAATCTATGTAAAATCCGTAAGGATGCCGAAGCGAACGTTTAATATTATCACTTAGCCGTCTCCTTCGTCTGTACATAAGAAAAAAGACGATTGAGGCAAAAAACACCGCAATCGAGAAAAAGTTGGAGCGCATCCTCTTTTCCTTTGTAATAATGCTGTCTTTCGTCTTCCATATATCCCGCAATTCATTTATACGGTATTTGGCGCGATGCCCGTAAGTAAATAAACCGTCGGGCATGATGGCTCCGGAATCGGTTATTTTGGTAATTAAGCTGGAACGTACCGGTTTCCAGTCATTAAAGCTCTGGATAAAGCCCCCCTGTAAATTGGGTATCTCATTTAATAAACCAACTTCAGAACGAAGCATCCTCATACGCATATCAGAATTTGCTTCTTCTGCGGCATTAAGAAATGCGGGAGAGTAGAGAACACCAAGTTTTCCAATCAGGTTGAACAGTTTGTGTTGTAAAAAGAATTTGCTTTCGGTCAGAATGGGATGATAAGCATCATAAATATAAAAATCGCTGGCCTCCCGCAACGGTAATTCACGGTCTGGAATCGGTGAAAGATAGGTAGGTACGGAGATATTCTCCTTAGCCAGACTGTGAAGCACAATAAACCGGCGCAATATGCGGCTCTTATGCAGCGGAAGTTCCTGGCCCAAAGAAAAAGCGGTAACGGCGGGACTTAAACCATAATACCGTTCAAAATTTAAAAGAATGTTTTTCATTTGTTTTTGGACGGCAGGCTCAGATAATAACGCAGCCGGGTATTGCCATACGGGTATTTCGCAAAATAACAGCAATCCAAGCGAATCCGCTATTCCTACCGATGAAGGGTCGGGTAGATAATGTGGAAAACGCACGGCGTTAAATCCGGCCTCTTTCAATGCGGAAAAATCGGCCTTTACCATATCATAATAGCCCTTATTGCGGTAAGAACCGATATTTTGGTGATAATTCACACCACGAATAGTGAGCCGTTGACCGTTCAGATGCAATGCGTTGTTGCGATATTGAACTGTTCGTGCTGCAATCCGATAAGTTTGAGACAACAGAGCAGATCGATCCGTGCTTAGAACAATTTTCAGTTTAAGACGTACAGGTCTTTGAACAGACCATACATAACTTGTATCCAGCGAAAAGGTATTTTCACGAAAATTCCGACCTGCCGGTATAAACTTAATGCTGTGAAAAACTACTTTGTTGTTTTCGTTAAGAAACCATTCTTCCGCCTTAATTAGTTTGGCTTTTGCTTTAACCTCAGCAGGAAGGTCGAAACGGTAACGGTAGGCTATTTCGGCTTTGGACCCGGCAAAATTTTGCAACCTCACCTTAAGCCCGGAGAGAGAAGCGGTTGATTGGGGGTAAAAAAAGAGCGGTCGCAAAAGACCGAAAACGCGCTGCTCCGCATATATTTTGGGCAAAACAGGAAATCCTTCTTCTAATTTTTCCGGAGCCCGTAAATGTATTTCAATCTCATTGACGCCCTCGGTCAGAGCATCTTTGTTAATGGCAATTTCAAAAGGAAGATAGTTAAAATTCTGTTGAGCAATCAGCGAACCGTTGATTTTTATTTCGGCAAATCCGTGTATCCCGCCGCTGTACAGAATCAGCCGGGAATCGTGTGCGCTGTTTTTATAAAGGAATCGACCCTTAAGGTGAATTTTGGGCCGGGGATATTCCGTATAAAACGGCAGCCGAATGGAACGCCAGTGTTCCGGAGCCGTTTCGACCTGCCAGTCTTGCACTTTAATTTGTTTTATATTCAGAGGTAAGTAAGAGGGTGGGGGAGTTGCCCCGGATTCAAAATGAACCAATACAGGTAGGCCGGAGTCCTGCGCCTTAACTGCATTGACAGGTAGAAACAGCCAGATTAAAAACAGCCCTACCCAATGGAGCATGAAACCGTTCCGGTTATTAAGCATATTTATATACTCGGAGTAGATTGGTACAAAACGATTAAAGCAACGTAAGAATGTCGCGTACGGCTTGTTCAAAGCCGATGGCCAATGCACGTATGAGCACAGGCTTACCCACAACGATATCTTCCAAATAGGCGATATTGGCTATGTCGCGGATATTTTCGTAGCCGATTTTACCGGAAACGTTGACGCCCATACCCAGCTTATTGGCTGCCATAGCGATTTCTTCAATTTGATTCAGAAACTGCATCTCGGTATCCATATCCGGCGCTTCGCTTAGCGGTGTAGCGTCAATTTCGATGTAATCGAATTCCAATTTACCGGCTAATTTTACTTTGGCTATATCCGCGTCGATTAAAACAGAGCTCAAAATATTGTTTGAGCGCAATTCGGGAATATAGTTTTGTAATTGATTTTCATATAACTCCACATTCAAAGGGTTGGGTTCCACCACAGATACCTCTGCCGGGGTTACAAAGGTGATCATATCCGGTTTTACCCGTAATAATTTACGGATGTTTTCTTCTGTGATATTGGAGCGGACATTGAGGTAGGTTTTTACGATCTGACGGTAAAGAGCCAGGTCTCTTTCGCTGGTTGTGGTCAGGTCATCGCGCAAATAGCACACAATACTTTCCGCTCCACCTAATTCCGCCAAAACAACAGCCTGTACCGGATCAGGAGTGTCGCCACCCAGCATATTTCGTACATAGCTAACCGGATCAATATCGAGCGCAAAACGATGCATACAACCTCCCTTTATATCCTTTTCTGATAAAAATTAATTTTATAATATATTGAAAAATAGGATGATAAGAAACAAATTTGAGTGATTGCCTAAAAAAATACTAAAATGTGGACAAATCTTCCCAGCGGGTAATCTGCCAGAAGGGTTTTTTGTTACGCGTTTTTTTCTTTAAAATGAATAAGGCATCACCATTGATGGTGGGAATTTCCTGTCCGCCGTCAAAGGTGAGTTGAAACCGTTTTTTTATTTCTTTGCGGCTGCTGTCCGTTCCCAAAAAACGTTCAAAAATGGTGGCTTCCCATTTTAAATTTAAGGTCTGAAAATGCCGGAACAGCCCAACGGTGGTTTTGATATCCACGTCGCGGCCCCAGGTTAAGTCCGTTACGGGTGTTGTGGCGTAATTTTTTGAAATAAACAGAAACGTGCTGTCCAGTAAATCGCTGTACACCAGCGAATCCTTAAAATTGTATGAATAGCTGAAATTGACAAAGACGCCTTCCGGCGTATCCTGCTCGCTTAAAATAAGTTCGTGACTCCCCCCGGCCTCCGTAAGCGCGGGGGCAAACGGATTTACGCATCCTTCCAGCAGTAAAGCCACAAAAACCAGTAAAAAAAGAGAATGTAGAAGTATGGTTTTCATCAGAACGACGGGTTAAAGATGAAACGTTTTAAATATGTCCATGTTTTATCATGGTTTTGTTCCACAGCGTTATCCTGCCAGTAATATATGTGCCAGGTCTCCGGCGGTGCCGATTTGGAATGGTACAGTTTGAAACGAGCAATGCCTGTATAAACTTCCGATGAATCACCGTAATCAACCTGAAGGGTATATTCCAGGTTATTGCTTTCAACGGAATCGTCCACAGAAATCGGTGTGATTCCGGTTAAAACCAGCGGGGTTAAAAAATCGAGCCGTAGTTTTGGGTAGTCTTGTTTATCCGATTGCACTAACTGACTGAAAAAGTTACGCTCATCATCCAATGTCCAGGCGGTAGGAAAATCGTTGGTGTAATACGGATCGGGAACAAAACGATATTGATGGGCGTCGGCTTTCAAGGGGTCAACAAATGTCCTCATATATTCTTCTACATTTTTATTGGCTATGGCCAGCCGAAAATTATACATCACGCTGTCCGGCGAAGTAGCCGGAGCATAACGCACCCAATCGGATCCAAACCCCGGTTCCTCGACGTCGCGAACGCTGAACGGATTTGTACAATACGTAAAGGTTAAGATCGATAGAAAAACTATTTTTCTTATGTGTTTCATGTAAATCCACATTAATTGCATTTTAATAAATTAACCGCCCGCATTCAATTAAAGCCGTAAAAAAAAGTGAAATTTCTTTGAATACTTTAAATTAATCTCTGTCTGATTTAGTTCCCGAATAACTGTATTCCTGCTTGTATCTGAAGCCATGCGAAGCTAAATTTTAAGGCGGTAAAAAATATAGAAAGGAATTCCCGTGTCCGATCTGGAACGTATTCAAGAACTGCGGAAACGTATCAATCGCTATGATTACGAATATTATGTACTGGCCAACCCCAGCATCAGCGACTATGAATATGATCAATTGATGAAAGAGCTCGAAGCGCTGGAACAAAAGCACCCGGAATGGATCACACCCGACTCGCCCACGCAGAGGGTTTCGGGTCAACCCACCGGCGCCTTCGCAACCGTACGACACCGTTACCCGATGCTCTCTCTGGCCAATACCTACAGCAAAGAGGAATTTCTGGAATTTGATCAGCGGGTGCGAACAATTCTCGGTAATAATGACTACGAATACGTTACCGAGCTGAAAATAGACGGGGTGGCCGTAAGCCTTTTGTACGAAAACGGTCTCTTCGTCCGCGGCGCTACCCGGGGTGACGGGCTGCAGGGGGATGATATTACGGTAAATTTACGTACGATCCGCTCTCTTCCCTTACGGATTCTGGAACAGGATGCCATTCCGGCCTCTTTCGAAGTACGCGGCGAAGTTTATTTACCCAGAAAAACATTTGAGGAAATCAACCGGAAAAGGGAAGCGGAAGGTGAAGCCCTGTTTGCCAATCCGCGAAACGCCGCCGCCGGTTCCCTTAAACTGCTGGATCCGCAGGAAGTAGCGCGCCGGCGTTTGCAGTTGTTTGTTTACTACTTTTTCAGCGAGGATACCTCGAACAACCCCGACACACATTTTGAGAGTCTGAAACGGCTGCAGGAATACGGATTCCCCGTAAATCCACATTATAGCTTGTGTAAAAACACAAACGAGGTTTTTCGTTATCTGGACGAATGGGATCAAAAACGGCAAAATCTTCCGTACGAAATTGACGGAGTAGTTATTAAAGTGAATTCAATTGCCCAGCAGAACATACTGGGCTCAACCGCCAAAAGCCCGCGCTGGGCAATCGCTTACAAATTCAAAGCCGAGCAGGCTACGACCCGGCTGCACAAAGTAACCTGGCAGGTGGGACGTACCGGGATCGTAACGCCCGTTGCCGAACTGGAACCGGTTTTCCTTGCCGGAACCACAGTGTCCCGGGCCACATTGCACAATGTGGACGAAATAGCGCGTAAAGATATCCGTGAGGGCGATGTGGTGCGCATCGAAAAAGGCGGCGACATTATTCCCAAAGTGGTGGAAGTGGTAACGGAAAAACGCGGTAAAGATAGCAAGCCGCTGGAAATTCCGCAAAAATGTCCGGTTTGCGGGACGATTTTGCAACGTATTGAGGATGAAGCCGCTATTCGTTGTCCCAATAAAAACTGTCCGGAACAGATAAAACGACGCATTGAGCATTTTGCCGGAAGAAATGCCATGGATATTGAAGGCCTGGGTACGTCTCTGGTAGATGTTCTGGTGGAAAAAGGTCTCATTCGGGATGTGGCCGATATTTACCGTTTGAAGGCAGAACAGATTAGTAAATTAGAACGAATGGGAGAAAAGAGCGCCGATAACCTAATCCGAGCCATTGAAAGAAGTAAAAATCAACCTTTGCACCGTCTGCTATTTGGCCTTGGCATTCCTTATATCGGGATAAATTCGGCCCGTATTCTAAGCCGATACTTTAAATCCCTAAAAGCCCTGAGCAGCGCCGGATATGAGGAATTGGAACAAATTGACGGAATCGGAAGCATTATGGCTCGCAGTATCATCGATTTTTTCGCTGATCCTCAAAATAAGGAGCTCATAGAGAAATTTGAACATTTGGGCCTTAATCTAACATCCGTCGAGGCGGAAAGCGCTGAAGGAAAGCTTACGGGTAAAACCTTCGTTCTGACCGGAACATTAGAGGGAATGAGCCGCAACGAATGCAGCGAATTGATTATCCGCCACGGCGGCAAAGTGGCTTCCTCGGTGTCTAAAAATACGGATTTTGTACTGGCCGGCGAAAACCCCGGATCCAAATTACAAAAAGCCCGGCAATTAGGAGTTCCCGTCCTCACGCAGGAAGAATTTCTTAAAATGATTGAGTGAAGAAGCACCTGTTTTCTATGTTATACCACGCTTTTCGTATCTTTAACCACAGCCGGGAGACGCTGTAAATTTAATTGACTTTAAAATGCAGTAAACATAAATTATAAACTTTTATATAATTATCTCAACAGATGAAATTGTTATTAATCAGGAGGAAGAGGCGACTATAATGAAATCGAAGACAACGACCAAATTCATTTTGATATTTGCAGTCCTTCTTATCGCCATTTATCTGCTGTATCCTACGTATAAATTAAGTCAGATGAGCGAGCAAGAAAAGGAAAAAATGCGTGTTGAAAACCAGAAAGAGTTTTTCGCCCTGAAGGCTAAAGCCCTGAATCTTGGTTTGGATTTGCAGGGCGGTATGCATGTGGTTCTGGAAGTGGATATTAAAGAGCTGTTGGATAAGCTGGCTAAAAATAAGAACGACGCCTTTTACAAGGCCCTGGAAGAGGCTGATCGGGAAGTGGAAAAAACGGACGAAGATTTTATTGCTGTTTTTAATCGCAAATTAAACGAGCAAAATGTAAAAATCACCCGCTATTATTCATCCGCGGAACGTCGCACGGAAGACGATGTGCTGGCATTCCTCAGGGACCAAACAACGGAAGCGGTGGATCGTTCTAAAGAAATTTTGACCAACCGCGTGGATGAATTCGGTGTGTCCGAACCGATCATCCAAAAGCAGGGTGAACGGCGCATTATTGTAGAGCTGGCCGGCGTAACCAACCCAACCCGGGTACGCCAGTTAATAGGTAAAACAGCCTTACTGGAATTTAAGCTGCTTAAGGATAACATTGTTGCCAACCAGGTAGCGGAAAAATTGAATAACTACATAATGAGTAAAATTTCACCCATCGATACCGTAAAAGAGGAAAAAGCTGCCGACAAAGATACATCAACAACCGAACTGGAAGAAATGTTCGGTATCGACACCACTGACCAGGGAGAAACCACTGTAGCCGAGTCCGATACGACTGTTTCTTTATTTGAGGAAAATCTCTTTTTCCTCGACCCGCGTGACCGGCAAACCCTGTTGGTGCCGGTGGAAAAAGAAGCCAAATTCAAAAAAATACTGGAATTACCCGAAGTTAAAAAGATTATTGCTCAGGAAGCCGGTAACGCAGAGTACTTGTGGGGTTCCAAGCCGGTTGTGAATGGCAAGTACTACCAGGTTTATCTGGTCAACAAACATGTGGAACTGGCCGGAAATACCATTACCGACGCCTCGCCTCAGCCGGGAAGTATGAACGATCCTTCATCCATTGGTAAATATGAAGTCTCTTTAACATTGAATGATGAAGGCGCGCGTACCTTTGCCCGGGTAACTGGTGCAAATATCGGAAAACGGTTAGCCATTGTTTTGGATAACAAGGTTTTTCTTGCACCGGAACTAAAAGTGAAGATTAGCAACGGCCGGGCGCGCATTACCGGTTTGGATACTATGGAAGAGGCCAAAGACGTGGCTATCGTTTTAAAGGCCGGTGCGCTTCCGGCGCCGGTTCGCATTATAGAAGAACGGACAGTCGGTCCTTCGCTTGGTCTTGATTCAATTATCTCCGGTTCCTATTCGGCCATGCTCGGTTTGGCGCTGGTCGTTATATTTATGATATTTTATTATAAATTCTCAGGACTCGTCGCCGATCTGGCTCTGGTTCTGAATGTAGTATTCATTATGGCTGTTATGGCATATTTCCACGCATCCTTAACGCTGCCGGGCATCGCCGGAATCATCCTGACCATCGGTATGGCGGTGGACGCCAACGTACTTATTTTTGAGCGTATTCGTGAGGAGCTCAGGCGTGGTAAAACAGTGCGCGCTTCCATTGACGATGGGTACAGCAGCGCTTTCCGTACCATCCTTGATGCTAATGTGACCACCTTTATCGCCGGTTTTGTATTATACACATACGGTTCCGGGCCCATACAAGGTTTTGCCTTAACGCTGATGATCGGTATTTTGGCCAGTATGTTCACGGCCATAGTGGTAACCAGAGTTATTTTTGATTTTGTTCTGGAAAAGAACTGGATGAAAAAGATGAGCATTTAACGCGTCAATAGGATTTTTAAGGAGATAGTATTAAAATGCAATTATTTGTGGACACAAAATTTCAATTTGTTAAAAGCCGTAAAATGGGGTATATGCTTAGCGGATTGCTGATTCTTGCTTCTATCGTTTCTCTAATCATACACGGCGGCCCAAAATACAATATCGATTTTACCGGTGGTACATTGCTGCACCTGAAGTTTGATAAGCCGGTGAAAATTGAAGATGTACGTAAAGCTTTAAGTGCCAAGGGATTTGGCAAAGCGGAGATTAAACACTTCGGTAACCCCAATGAGGTCTCTATTCGCGCCGGTGTTGAGCGTACGGCAGAAGAGTTATCCATTGTTATGGAGGAAAGTATCCGTAATTCCTTGCCGGATAACCCTTTTGTAGTGCAACGAGTGGAAAAAGTTGGACCGAAGATAGGGCACGAACTGATCATACAGGCGTTGTGGGCCATCTTTTGGTCGATGATACTCATTCTCATTTATGTAATGTGGCGGTTTGAATTAAAATTCTCAATCGGCGCTATCGTTGCCCTGATGCATGACGTAACCATTACCATCGGAATATTTTCATTGCTCGATATTGAAATATCCTCTCCCATCATTGCCGCAGTGCTTACTATTGTGGGGTATTCCCTGAATGATACCATTGTTGTGTATGACCGTATAAGGGAGAATTTAAAAGGTTTTAAAAAAGTTGTCCCGGATTTGCCGGGTCTGGTTAATAAAAGCATCAACGAAACGCTTAGCCGTACCATTGTTACTTCCGGTACAACCCTGATTGTTGTTTTGGTGCTCTATTTCTTTGGCGGTGAAGTGCTGCGTACCTTTGCCTTAGCTTTGATTATCGGCATCATAGTAGGTACCTATTCATCGATATTTATTGCCAGCCCCATTGTTGTGGATTGGAAAACCAAAAAGGCCTGAAATCCTTAGTGTAAGGAAATAAGCAATGAGTATCCAAGTTTCAGAAAAAGAAGGCGTTGTTATCCTTCAACTTTCCGGAAAAATAATGGGCGGACCGGAAGCAGGGGAAATTAACAATCAGATTAATAATTTGATTGATGAGGGTAAAAAAAAGATTGTGATTGACCTGAATGATGTGGAATGGATGAACAGCTCGGGCCTGGGTATTCTGATCGGCGCTATTACAACACTCAAAAACAATGATGGACAGCTCGCTTTAATAAATGTATCCGATCGGGTAGAAAACCTGTTAAAAATAACGAAGCTGCAAACGCTCTTCAATATGCATCCTGATCTCGATGCCGCTATCGCTTCTATGTAAAAAAATAAAAGATTTAACCGAAATGCGAAATCATATATGGTTTCGCATTTTTATTATTCTTTAAGGTCTTCCTGGGGATAGTTAGTAATTTGTTTAGTCGATGAAGAAAAATATAAATCATGGATATTGGTTTTTCGTTATAAGTTCACTTATAATGCTTACCGCCGGAACTTCAATATGTGCTTTGGACTCCGATCCGGATTTTGACGCCCAAATGCCGCTGGTAACAGTTTTATTTACCGCCAATATTAACGGCAACATCGAAAATTGCAATTGCGGCGATCCACCCTTGGGTGGATTGGACTATCTGGCTACATTAATAAAAAATGAACGAAGAAAAAGCACTCCGGTCTTATTCATCGATGGTGGGGATTATTTTAATTCTTACCCGTATTTAGCTTTGAACGAAGCTGCAGCGGATATCCTGTTACTGATCCGACCGGAAGGTTTTTTACCCGGCGATCAGGAATTTGCGGAGGATAAGGTTCTGCTTACACGACTATTTAAACAAAATAACATACTCGGGTCAAACTTCCGCTTTGCTTCGTTTCCAGCGGGTAAAGTGCTTCATCGGGCGTTGGATGGGAATAGGATGCTGGCTGTCGCAGGGTATTTAAGCCCGGACAGCTTTAGTGAAAAAATACCGGATGACATCCGGTTTAACGAAAAAGAATTTGAGGACATCTACGCAAATCGGACAGCAAACTCTATATTTGTGACGGTTTTTCACGGCACAGCGGCAGCCTTACGGCGGTTTGTGCAAGCCTATCCCAAAACAGATTTGATTTTATGGGCGCATGAGCAGAGCAATCTGATCGAAAAAAGGGGGGCGACTACTATTGTTGGCGGCTGCAGCGATGGGGAGTATCTGACTATTATCCGTTTATTCATCGGAACGGATAATAAAGTGCAGTGGAATGTTGAGCGAAAAGCGGTAACTAAAAAATATGATACCGATAAAAACGTAAGAAGAATAATCGAGTATTTTCATAAAAAGAACAAAAATCAATATTAATATTGTATTGTTTTTGTGACTATTCTATCCTTAATTTAATTAAAAATTTTTAATTTATTTGGACAGGGAGAAGAAATCATTAAAGACAGTAAAATTATACGCGACGCCATTACAAAATTGATGAACGGAAAAAACCTTTCCCGTATGGAAAGCCGGCTGGTTATGAATGAAATACTGGAGAACAAGGCTACCGACGCCCAGATTTCCGCCTATCTGGTTGCCCTGCGTATGAAGGGCGAAACGGTTGATGAAATTACCGGATCGGCAGAGGCTTTAACCGGAAAGTCGAAAACCGTTCATCTGGAATACGAAAATGTGGTGGATATTTGCGGCACCGGCGGCGATAACCTGAACACATTCAATATATCTACAACAGCCGCTATTGTCACGGCAGGCGCGGGGGTGCATGTAGCTAAGCACGGAACACGATCGGTTTCCAGCAAATGCGGCAGCGCAGATATTTTACGAACACTTGGTGTGAATATTAATTTGACCAAACCGCGGATCGAACGGTGTTTGGCAGAAGTCGGCCTTACTTTTGTGTTTTCGCAGAAATTTCAGAAATCCGCCCCTTACGCTTTCGGCCCGCGTCGGGAAATCGGCGCACGCACCATCTTCAATATCCTCAGTACGCTCACCAATCCGGCCAGAATCCGCCGTCAGGTCATCGGTGTGTATGACCGTTCGCTTATGCACACGGTTATTGAAGTGATGCGCGAGTTGGGCGCTGTGCAAGTGATGGTGGTACATGGCGAAGAAGGTCTTGATGAAATTACCATCAGCGGTAAAACGTATGTTATCGAACTGATTGACGGTCAAATTTATGAGTATGAAATCACTCCGGAAAATTTTGCTCTGAGAAGCGCCCCTCTAACCGAAATCCAAACCGGTTCCTGTGAACAGACCAAACAGATTATCATGGATATTCTGAAAGGCAAGCGGGGGCCGGCGCGCGATGTGGTGCTGCTTAATGCAGGAGCCGCGATAAAAGTAAGCGGGAAAGTGGATTCCTTACAGGAAGGGATTGCCCTGGCACAAAAATCTATAGATGAGGGTGCTGCGCTAAACCGATTGAACCGATTGATTGAAGTGTCCAATAAATAAACCGGATGACTTCGTAAGAACGGAATGGTCTGATCCCGGCTGGGATTGTAATAAGCGGTATTCATCCAAAAAAATCAGAATTTGCTGAAGTTAGCGACAAGAAAGAAGTTTACACGGGAGAACGCTTGAAAGATAGCCAGAAAAAAATTAACTTCTACCGCCAAAAAATTGATGAGATTGACGCAAAAATTGTTAAATTATTGAATACACGCGCTGAATACGCTAACGAAATTGGTAAGATTAAGCGTGAATTGGGGTTACCCGTTTATGTACCGAGCAGAGAGGAACAAGTGATCGCGCATGTCCAAAAACAAAATCCAGGTCCCCTGAGTGAGGATGCTATGCGCCGACTTTACGAACGAATTATCGATGAATCACGCCGTCTGGAAAAAGATAATTACGAAAAAGAGCTACAGAAAAATAATGCGGAATCGAGTTAATATTTCCGGTAAGTGGAAAGCGCTGTTACTTATTGTATTCCTTCTGCCTTTGTTTATCTGCAATATAGTAGAATACTTTACGGTGCCACCTGAGAACAATCGGCAGGAAACGGTAACGGTTAAAATTGAGAAAGGGTTGGCGCTTTCGCAGGTGGCCGATACATTGTTATTTTATCATATAATTGATAATAAAAATTCTTTTATTTACTGGGCAAAAATATTAGGTTACGAAACCCGGTTAAAAGCCGGACTGTTTCAGGTTCCTAAAAATTTAAACGAGTTACAGGTACTGAGATATCTAATAAAAGCGCCGCCCAAAGAAATATTTGTTACGCTGATCGAAGGATGGGACAACCGCCAAATCGCAAATGCCTTGGCTCAAAAAATCGGTCTTAATGCGCAAAAGTTCGATTCGCTTTGTAGTGATGAAGCCTTTATTCGACGGTTGGGTATAGATGAACCGAATTTGTTGGGATATTTACTGCCGGATACCTACGCTTTTTTATGGGGTACATCGGAAGAGCAGGCCATACGGTTTTTAGTCGGGCAGACGATGGCCCTGTTTAAACCCGACAGCGTTCAGGCCGCCTTAAAACAATTGAAGATGAGCGTACATGATATTTTGACTTTAGCATCGATAGTAGAGGGTGAAGCCATTCTGGACAATGAAAGGGCTACAATCGCTTCCGTATATTACAACCGGTTAAACCGGGGCATGCGCTTACAGGCCGATCCCACAATTCAATTTATTGTGGAAGGTCCGCCGCGACGTCTGCTGCTTAAAGACCTGGAAATAGATTCGCCGTACAATACCTATAAATACAAAGGATTGCCGCCGGGGCCGATCAATAACCCGGGCCGGCTGTCCATTTTGGCGGCGCTTTTTCCGGCAAATACCAATTATTTGTACTTTGTAGCCCGCGGCGACGGCAGTCATGTTTTTTCACGCACGGCAAAAGAACATGCCCGTGCCAAACAACAATTTGATAAGGTACGCCGCAGGGTGAGACTGGAAAAGAAAAAAGCAAGGAAAGTGAATTAATGTCTTTTAATTTTAAAGGATTGAATGAAGAACAACAAAAAGCCGTACAATGTACGGAAGGTCCCGTACTTATATTAGCCGGAGCCGGAAGCGGTAAAACCCGGACCCTTACACACCGTATTGCCTATTTGTTGCTGGAAAAGAAAGTTAAGCCCTCATCCGTTATGGCGGTTACCTTCACCAACAAAGCCGCCCGGGAAATGCGCAGCCGTATTGAAGAAATCCTTGGTTCTACCATAGCCCCTTTGTGGATGGGTACGTTTCACAGCATCTGTGCCCGCATCCTGCGGCGTGAAGCCGAACATCTGGGCCTCGGGCAAAATTTTACAATCTATGATGTGGATGATCAGGTGCGCGCCCTTAAAAAGGTGATCGCTCTGCTCAGCGTGCCTCAACAGATATATTCCGCCAAATTGATCCAAAACAGACTTTCGCGCGTCAAGAACCGCTTTCTCTTTCCGGCCGATCTGGAAAAAATGGAACCACAGGACGGATTGGACGAATATCTGCCGGATATCTACAGAGAGTATCAAAAGTATCTGATGTCCAATAACGCAGTGGATTTTGACGATTTGTTGCTCAAACCCATCGAATTATTTAATAAAAATGAAAAAATACGTAAAAAATACGCCGATAAATTCCGCTATGTGCTGGTGGATGAATATCAGGATACCAACCACGCCCAGTACCTGTTTATCAAAAAACTGGTGCAGGATCATCATAATATCTGCGTAGTGGGGGACGAAGATCAGTCCATTTACGGATGGCGCGGCGCGGATATTTCCAATATTCTTAATTTTAACAAAGATTTCCCCGAAGCCAGTGTATTCCGGCTGGAAGAAAATTATCGATCCCACGATAATATACTTAAGGCGGCCAACGCGGTGGTCAAAAACAACGAGAGTCGTATCGGAAAAAATTTATGGACCAAACTGCAGGCAGGCGATAAAATCAGATTATATGAGGCCGATGATGAACTGGATGAAGCCAAACACATTGTGGAGGTCATCCACGACGAAATGTTTACCAAAAAGCGTAACTTCCGGGATATCGCTGTTTTGTACCGTACCAATGCCCAGAGCCGCGTGATTGAAGATGCTTTAAGAAAAAATGATATCAATTATACCATCGTGGGCGGCACCCGCTTTTATGACCGCAAGGAAATAAAAGACATTTTAGCTTACTTAAAAATTATTGTAAATCCTGCAGACAGCATTTCGCTTAAACGTATTGTTAATTTTCCGTTGCGGGGAATTGGCGAAACAACCATCTCCAAAATCGAAAAATTTGCCGAGATAGAGCAAATTATTCTTTTTGAAGCCCTTGGCAGGGTGGAGGAAATTGCTTCTATTTCGCCTGCTATGAGCGCCCGTGTTCTGGAATTTTACAAGCTGATTAAGAATTTTATAGGGCTTAGCTCGGAACTGTCTCTTGTGGAACTGGTTTCCACGCTCACATCGGAAACGGGAATTATGCACCACTATCAAACCGAATACGACCAATACGAGAGCGAAAGCCGTGTAGAAAACATTCGGGAACTTTTTAACAGTATAGAACAGTTTACAGAAGAACGTAAGCGGGATAAACAGCCTGCGGATCTGGCCGCATTTCTGGAAGAAGTAAGCCTGTTAACCGATGTGGACACCTGGAACCAGGCCAACAGTGCGGTTACGTTAATGACCCTACATGCAGCCAAGGGGCTGGAATTTCCTGTCGTGTATATTACCGGACTGGAGATGGGTTTACTGCCGTTACAGCGCACCATGGCCCAGCTTGCCGAGCTGGAAGAAGAGCGACGGCTTCTATACGTGGGAATGACCCGCGCAGAAGAAAATCTGTATCTGAGCTATACGCGCCAGAGACGACGCTATAGCAGTTCGGTGGTGAACACTCCCTCGTTGTTCCTCGATGAAATTCCTTCGGAACTTATCGAAATGATAACGTCGGGAAAGGGCAAAACTTCCGTCGGAAGGGGTAGAAAAAAATCACGCAGTAAAAAAATTCAGGCCTATTTTGAACATGCCGGTTCGCAGATTGATGAAGATAGCGAATTCAAAGTAGGGCAGCCTGTCTATCATGCCACATTTGGTAAAGGAAAAATAGTGAGCCTGGAAGGCCGGGGCGAAAATATGAAAATTACTGTTTATTTTACCGATGAAGATATAACAAAGAAGCTGATTAAGCAGTATGCCAATCTTTCGCCCATAGAAGCGACATAAACTGTAAAAACGGGTTTTCTATGTTCAGAAAAATAACGGTCCTTTTACTTATTACCGGCTCGCTTTCGTTAGCTCAATCCAATTCCGAGAGCAGCGACTTCTCTTATCCCTTAAAGCTGTATAACGAAAAATTTTATGATCTGGCGGCCAGTCAGTTTATCAAGTTTTATAACAAATATCCCAACAGCGCCAAAGCAGGTGATGCCCGGTACTATGCCGGAATGGCCTATTTCAATCTAAAAAAGTATCCGCAGGCCCGGGTTGAGTTCCAGTCGCTGGCTATAGAAAATCCCGGTCATCCCAAAGCGGCGGAAGGCTGGTTCAGGACAGGGCTGTGCTATTTAAATATGGGCGATAAAAAGGAAGCGGTGAAGGCCTTTAAAACCATCCGCCTTATTTATCCGCAATCGCCTTTGGCTGCGGAAGGAATTTACCGGGCCGGAGTCATTTATCTGGAATTGGATGACACCGGATCGGCCATAGAGTCGTTTAATGTGATTCTGGATCGGTATCCTGCGTCTCCATACTATGTAAATGCTTTGATCAAAGCGGCCCGGGCCAACCTGCTTCAAACCGATACACAAAAAGCCCGCCTGCTGGTTGAAAAAGCTCTGGCATCCAATCCGCAAGGGGATACCGCGGCAGAAGGTTTGCTGGTACAGGCTCAAATATTCACCTTCCAGGGGGACTATAATCGGGCCAAGCAAACCTATTCGGATTTATTAAAAACATATCCCCAGTCTGCTTACTCTTACGAAGCGCTGCTTGCTTTAAGCGATATGTATATCCGGGAAAATGCCTTTGACAGAGCACGCCAGTATCTGACCCAGCATATCAGCCAGGTCAAAGATAGCAGCGCCCTGAACCGTATGCATCAAATTTTGGCCGATGTATATTTTCTGGACGGTAAATATGCCCTGGCTCAGGCGGAATACGAAAAAGTCCTCTACCAACCGGGCGATTCACTCTGGCTTGCTTTGCAGTTGAAATACGCCTTATCGTTTAAAAAACAAAATTTAGCTCAGGAGGCGGTTTCCGTCCTGCAAAAAGCCCTGGACGCCTATAAAAACAACAGGGGACCTTTGTATTCGGATATACATGAAATTTACCTTGGGTGGCTGGTGGAAAACGGCAACTATGCGCAGGCTATTAATTCATTGCATCGACAAATTATCCATGCCGATGATCCTGTAGGTCGGGTTGCGCCCACCTTACGCCTGGTAAAAATTCTAAAGAAAATGGGACAGTGGCAGGATATTATTCGCGAGCTGGAAGATTTTTTACTGATTCAGAATCCTTATCCGCAGAAAGACGACGTTTATTTTGAACTGGCCAACGCGTATGAAAAGACAAACCGGTTTGAAGAAAGCGCCGCATTCTATCGGAAAATAATTACCGATTTTGCCGCTTCGGAATATTACCAAACGGCCAAAGAACGGTTGGAATACCTGGAAGCGTATGAAGTGGTGGATAAGGATAAAGCGGTGAACCGCCTGGCCAATATGGTGTCGCAGCTGCTTATTTCCGACGAGAAAGCTTCTTTACAGTTTGAACTGGGAAAAATATATTATTCCGACCTGAAGGATTACCGACGGGCGATCGAGCAGTTCAGCGCTGCCCTGCAAAATGACCCTCGCAGGCCGGGCGATATTTATCTGTATCTTGGCCGGGCTTATCTCAAACTGGCGCAACGACGTCAGGATGTGGATGAAACCACAACGGAGTTTTTGGAACAGGCGTCAAAGTATTTTAAGGAAGCTCTGCAAAATAAGAACACCTGCAGCGAACCGGACGGCGCTGCCTGGTGCCTGGTAAAAACCGGTATGCAGCCGGATTCGCTCTCCGTGGACAGGGAAAAGAAATTTTTAACCATGTTGCTGACTAAATATCCCCAAAGTAAATACCGGGAGGAATGGTATGAGAATCTGGCCTTTACTCTTGCTTTTGATGAGCGTTATCAAAAAGAATCGCGTCAATATTTTGAAATTTTGGTAAATGAATACAAGGACAGTCCCAAATATCCTGAGTATCTGCTTAATTATGCCAAATTGATAAAATCGACCGATACCGACAAAGCGTTGGATATTTTTAAAAAGATTGCCCTGGAATACGCCAATGCTCATGCAGCGGTGAGCGCATTATTCGAAGTGGCCAGCTATTATGAAGAACAAAAAATGTACACCGAAGCAAAGCAGTTGTACTCACGGTTGATTAACAGGTATTACTACTCGGATGTAGCCGAGAGAACAAAGAAAAGTCTGGGACGCATCTATGTATTGGCCGGTGAATATGAACAGGCCATAGAATTCTTGTTGCCGCGCCTTACATCGCCATTCCTTCACGACTATCTTTTAACCCGGGAATATATGCCCGCAGACCTCTATGACGAAATCTACTTTTTAGCAAGAGCCTATCACGGATTGGACCGCGATAAACAGGCATTGGATATGTATCGTCTGTATCTCAATGTGGCTGTTTCCGGTCAACATACAGAGCAGACCAAATTCAATATGGGCAAAATCTATTTTGATAAGGATCAGAAACGGGTTGCTTTGGATTTTTTTAAAACCGTGTCCGGCCCCGATTCCGCTTTGACCACCGACGCCGGTTTGTATATAGCCACTATTTATTTTGATTTGCAGGAATACGATAAAGCGGCACAGGCTTTCGGCAAATTGCGCAAAACGGTAAAGGACAAAGACAAAGCTCAGGAAATTTTCGGTAAGCAGATTGTGGCTTTGCTGAGGGTGGGTAAACTTAAAGAGGCGTCGCCGCTTATAAAGGCGTACAAACGCATGTACAAAGAGGATAAAAAGTACACGGCCTGGTTCGTCCTGGAATATGGGAAATATTATCGTTCCCAAAAGGAATTCAATAAAGCCATTAAATTTTTTAATCAGGTCAAGAATAAATACGGATCTTCCGAATATGCTGACGATGCGGAGTACTTTCTGGCCTTAACCTATCTTACTCTGAATAAGAACGAAGAAGCCTTTAAAATATTGAGTAATTTTTATACCAATTATCCCAAAAGCGACCGTTTGCCGGAAGTGTTAAACAGTCTGGGCAGTCTCTATTTTCGTTCCGAAAAATTTGATGACGCCATCAATATGTTCCGCAATGCGCTTAAGATTTGCAAAACACGTGAACTGAAAAAAAATATTCTGTCCAATCTGATCAAAACCTATACTTTTACCGGTTTCTGGGATGCGGCGCAGGCCACCGCCCGGCAATACGTGGAAGAATTTCCCGATGCCGATGATATCATCGTTAAAAAAATAATTATAGGGCGTTCGTACATAAATCTTAATCAATTTCAAAATGCTGTCGAATATCTACGCAAGATTAAGCGGGAAGCCGACAGTGATACGGAACCGGAAATACAATTTTACATTGGCGACGCGTATTTAAAAGCCGGCGAATATGAAAATGCTATTGCCGAATTCGTAAAAATTCCTTTACTTTCTAAAAAAACAAAGCTGCAATGGGAAGCCAGTGCTCTGTACTATTCCGGGCAGGCTTACGAAAAATTGGGCAGAATTCCCGATGCGGTGCGTATGTATCAGGAAATTATTAAACGACCGGGTATCGATCTTACCCTGAAAAAAGAAGCAGAAAAGAGAATAAAACAAATCCGGGGATAAAATCACAGGAGTGATTATGAGACGTTTTCTTTACATCCTTTTAGGCGCGGTCTTGTTAACGGCCGTATTTTCCTGTTCAGGTTCCAAACCGGAAGGGGAAAAGGAAATTGTGTTTGCCGACGAACAGGTTCAGCAGCGGGTGGAAGATTTAAAAGATAAAATTGAGGAGAACCCCAACAGCGTTATCTTCCGCAAACAACTGGCCACGGTATATTACGAAAACGGCGAAAAACTGGAAGCGATGAACCAGTTGGAAAAGGCCTTTGTAATCGATCCCAGCGACGCGGAAATGAAGTATATGTATGCCGAAATTGCTTTGAGTATGGGAGATAAACTAAAAGCATACCGCGCTTACAAAGATGTGCTGCAAACGCCTGAGGGAAGCGCTTATCTGGACAGGATTGCGCCAATGTTCATGGATGCTTTTCAGGTAACCAAAATAGTAGGCGGGCCGGATAATGAAGCCTTTGGAAATTTTTCCGGTGACGGAAATAAAATTATTTATCAGACCGACCGTAATGGAAACTGGGATATTTATGAATACGATTTGACCACGCAAACCAACAAACCCTTGCTCACTACCCCTGCCCACGAAGAAAATCCGGATTTCGCGCCCGACGGATCGGCTTTTGTGTATTCTTCCACCCGCGACGATCACCGCGATGTGGATTACAACCAAAAACTACGCGATATCTTTATTTACCGCTTTGACAATCAAAAAGAATGGAATCTTACAACCAACGGTTCTAACGACTGGCGGCCCCGATATTCGCCCGATGGAAAATATATTGTTTTTGTTTCCGAACGGAACGATCTGCGTGATGTGCCTTTTTATGAGATGTTCGGCAATATTTTTATTATGGAAAATGACGGCCGTTTTCAACTGGCCTTGACGAATGTGGAAGCGAATAACGGCAGTCCGTGCATTGCTCCGGGCAGTACGGAAGACAAAGGTACGATTTACTTCGATTCCGACCGCAGCGGTAACTATGAAATTTACAAAACGGATATGAAAGGCTCAGAAGCCCAGCAAATTACCTTTAACCCCGACGCCAACGATGTGGGACCGGATATTTCCGATCGTGGCGATAAAATCGTTTTCTTTTCCGATCGTGACGGTAATTACGAAATTTATCTTATGAATACGGACGGATCGGCTCAACAGAGATTAACCTCCAACCCGGCAGACGATCTTAACCCGGTCTTTTCGCCGGATGGAACCAAAATTCTGTTCCATTCCAATCGCGACGGTAATTACGATTTGTTTTTACTGGATTTGACCCAGCAATCCAGCACGGCTTCCGCACCGGATGTGATACGCAATATCGATAACGCTATTATTAAATTACAGAAATAGTGGAAAGCGGACAGTTTAAATTATAATGCTTTTCTAATGTCCTTCGCAGAGAAGAGACATACTGTTTATCCGGGAATGTACAGGTAATAACAATTATTATTCCATTGTCTTCCCGGATTTTTTATTATCCGTAGCGTCCATCCCTTTTTATTTGTAAAGATTCCCGCTTGTGTGTAATTTTTACGTATGAATCTGGAACAGTTGATCGATTATCTCTCGCGTGACGAGGAATTCAACAAACGGTTGTCCAAATGGCTGGTTTTTGATGCCCAACCCGCCCGCACGGTTCCTTTTCCGGAAGATTTGCATCCCAAATTACAGGAAGCCCTGCAAGAGAAAAATATTTCGGCTTTGTACACCCATCAGTTGCAAGCCTACCGGCAGGCACGGGCGGGGAAGAATGTGGTAGTGGTTACGCCCACCGCTTCCGGTAAAACGTTAAGCTACAACCTTCCCGTTTTCGAAGAGATCCTGCACAACCCGGAAAGCCGGGCTGTTTATCTGTTCCCTACCAAAGCGCTCTCACAGGACCAAACCCGCGAAAGCGAAGATCTGGTCAAACGTTTGGGCGTGGATATAAAAACCTACACCTTCGACGGCGATACGCCGGCCGATGTACGGCGCACTATTCGTCGGGCTGGACATATCGTTATCACCAATCCCGATATGCTGCACCAGGGCATCCTGCCGCATCATACGTTGTGGATAAAACTATTTGAAAATCTCAAATACGTGGTTCTGGACGAAATTCACACCTATCGCGGGGTATTTGGCAGCCACGTGGCCAATTTGCTGCGGCGTTTAAAACGGATTTGCCATTTTTACGGTTCAAAACCCCAGTTTATCTGTTCCAGCGCCACGATCGCCAATCCCAAAGAACTGGCCGAGAATCTTTTGGAAGAAGACGTCGTTCTCGTGGATGAAAACGGCGCCCCGCGGGGAAAAAAACATTTTCTCTTTTATAATCCGCCGGTGGTTAATCCGGAATTGGGCTTGCGTCGCGGAGTGGTGAGCGAAGTAAAGCAGGTGGTGCGTAAAATTATGCCCACTGGCGCCCAAATGATCGTCTTCGCCCGCAGCAGACAGCGGGTGGAAGTTTTGGCCACGTACCTGCGGGAATTGGCCGTGCAGATGAAAATACCGGCCAATAAAGTACGCGGCTATAGGGGCGGCTATTTACCCAAAGAGCGCCGCGAAATCGAACGCGGCCTGAAAAACGGTTCCATTCAGGTGGTGGTAAGCACCAACGCGCTGGAATTGGGCATTGATATCGGGCAGTTGGATGTTTCGATTATGGCCGGTTATCCGGGATCGGTAGCCAGCACCTGGCAGCAGGCTGGCAGGGCAGGGCGGCGACAAAGTACATCGCTAACCATTCTGGTGGCCAGCAGTTCGCCCCTGGATCAATATATTATGGAACATCCCTATTATTTCTTCCGCAAAAATCCCGAAACCGCCCAGATTGACCGGGAAAACCTGGCCATTTTGATGAGTCATCTCAAATGTGCCGCTTTTGAACTGCCTTTTACGGAAGATGAAAATTTTACCAAAGACATTACCGGCCAGCTTTTGGATTTTCTGGTGCAGGAAAACGTTTTGCGCAAAACCGACGGGAAATATTTCTGGATGAGCGAAATCTATCCGGCAGATGAAGTGGGGCTGCGCAATATTGCCTCCGAAAATGTGGTCATTATCGACACCACCAGTAATAACCGCGTTATCGGAGAGATTGACCTTTTTTCCGCGCCGGAAATGGTGCATAAAGACGCCATATATATCCACGACAGCGTCCAATATCACGTGGATGATCTGGATTGGGACGAAAAGAAAGCGTATGTGCACGTTGTCAAAAGCGACCATTATACGGACGCCATCACCAAAACCGATTTGAAAGTGCTGGATATTTTGCAGGAAGACAGCGGGGAAGCGGACGATTTCAAAAAGTATTTTGGCGAAGTGGCCGTCAGCCGGGCCACCACAGGTTTTAAGAAGATCAAGTTTCATACCCACGAAAACATTGGTTTGGGTAAGGTGTATCTGCCGGAAATCGAAATGCAGACCAGCGCCGTCTGGTGGGAGTTTAACGACGCCTTGTTTGTCGATCCCTATTTTAAGGAATCGGTTATTGGCGAGGGCTTGCAGGGCATCGCTTACACCCTGCATAACCTGATCCCGGTGTACATTATGTGCGACATAACCGATATTTCGGTTATTCCTATGGTGCGCGCGCCCTTTAGCGGCAAACCTACCATCTATGTTTTTGACAAATACCAGGGCGGTATCGGACTGAGTAAAAAGCTATTCGCAATGGATCGCGCCGTTTTTGCCGCCGTACGGCGGCACATTAAAGATTGTTCCTGTAAGCACGGCTGTCCGAGCTGTACAGGCCCGACTCTGGAAGGTAATTTGTTTGGCAAACAAAGCGCTCTGAAGATTCTAAACCAATTAAATTTGGAAGAGTAAAGTAAAAGAAGTCAGAATCGCTGATTTTAATGATTGCGCTAATTACACAGACTAACCGGATAAATCTAAATCAGTGACATCTGTAAATCATAATAATCTGTGATTCTGACTGTGATGGAAGCAAATGACAGAAGAGTATAAATATAGTGATATTACAAAAAAAATTATTGGTTGTGCTATGCGGGTACATAGCTTCCTGGGTAACGGTTTCCAGGAGGTGATTTATCAACGCGCTTTGGCGTTGGAACTGCGAAACGCGGGATTGGATTTCAATAGAGAAGTAGAACAGGATATATATTATAGAGATTATAGTCAACCGATAGGGACTCGCCGTGCTGATTTTGTTGTAGAAAATAAAGTATTGGTAGAAATAAAGGCTTTGACGCGGTTAGAAGATGTTCACAAAGCGCAAATATTGAATTATTTAAAAGCATATCGTTTTGAAGTTGGCTTATTGATCAATTTTGGCGAAAAAAGTTTAAATTTTAAGCGCTTTGTAATGAGTTTCTGAAAAACTGATTGAAAACAATGGACCTGCACTCAAAATTAAAATACTACAAATCTCAACAAAGGAAAAAGAAGCCGGAAAAGAGTACAGCGGATAACCCCGCTTTAAGCGCTTTGGCCGAACATTTTTGTGGAATCATTCAAAATCCGTCCGCTCCCTTCCTGCAAATTGAACGAAGGCATCCACTCGCATACGCGCAGGAATTGGCAGCCGGAGGCAATCCCCAAATAAAGTTATCCTTTCTGTCCCGAAATCAATTAGAGAGACCTTTCCCTCTGTCATCGGTCTTGTTTTTCGATTTGGAAACCACCGGTCTGGCAGGCGGCGCCGGCACCTATCCTTTTTTATTCGGCTTCGGCTGGGTTGAAAACAACTCTTTAGTCGTACGACAATTCTTCTTGCCGGATTACGGACGGGAATACGGTTTGTATCATCATCTTCAGGAAGAATTTTTTCCTTCCTTCGAGATACTGGCTTCCTATAACGGAAAAAGTTATGACTTTCCGCTGCTCAAAAACCGCTTTATCCTGAACCGCCTGCAGCCGGTGTTTGATCGATGGCCCCATCTGGATTTATTGCACGTGGTACGTCGGATTTGGAAAGACAGCTTCTACGCCTGCGATTTGGCTACCATCGAGTCAAACGTGCTGAATCATCATCGCCAAAATGATATTCCCGGTTATTACATTCCCCAGGCCTATTTCAACTTTATCCGCACCGGCGTAATACACGATGTGATCCGCATTATCGAGCATAATTATCGCGATATCGTGTCTCTGGCCGAGCTGCTGCTTACTCTGGATCATATCGAACAACAACCGCACACGCTTACTGATCCACGGGCACGTCTCAATTTGGCCCGGCTGGCCTTTGAACAGCAGGATGAGACCCTTTTGTCACGTCTTTCGGCCGGCTTCAGGTTGAAATCGCCGGAATACGTCACCAGTCGTTTTTGGCTGAGCCTGCTTCATAAAAAAAATAAGAAATGGACGGAAGCGGAAGCCATTTGGCTGGAACTGCGGGAAAGGGCAGAGCAGCGTTATGTTGTTTTGGAAGAACTGGCCAAATACCAGGAGCATATTCGTAAAGATTATAACGAAGCTCTTAGGATTACCGAGCAGGCTTTGTATCATCTGGATATTCTTAACGAATTAAACGGATATGGTACAAACAATTTATCGGATATAAAAGAAGAATTTGAATACCGCCAACAGCGGCTAAAACGAAAATTATCTTGACTGTTTTATCGTCTGAACCTATATTTGGTATCCAACGATTCCCGCCTTTAATTAATGCCACATAAACGGAGGAAATATGGAATACAAAAACCTGGCAGACATGTTTTTTAAGAAACGTGAGATGTTCGGCGATAAAACCGGTTACATGTATAAGCAAGACGGTGAGTGGGTCTCTGTGAGTTTTAAAGAGGCCGTTGACCGCGCCGAACGTGTCGCCGGAGGTCTTGCCTCCCTGGGAGTAAAAAAGGGTGACAAAGTAGCGATAATGTCGGAAAACCGCCTGGAATGGGCTTTGTCCGACTATGCCATTCTCTCGCTCGGAGCTATCACCGTACCCATCTATCCATCCCTTTTACCGGATCAGGTAAGATATATCCTAGAGGATTCCGAAGCTGTTGCTGTGATCGCTTCCCATGAAGTCCACCAGAAAAAGATAGAGTCCGTGCGTAAGCATTTGAATTTTGCCAAAAACTTTTTTGTCATGGATCCGGAAGGCGTAGAATTGGGCGAGAACTGGAAGACATATAACGATTTGGAAGAATTGGGCGGAAAATTTTTAAAAGATAATTCAAATTATGTTACCGATTCCATCGATAAAATCGGACTGGAAGACTGGGCGACCATTATCTACACTTCCGGAACAACCGGTGAACCCAAAGGCGCTGTTCTGACACACAAGAATTTCATTTCCAATTTAACCGGTGTTTTGCAGGTAGTAGATATCCGCCCGGATGATTCGATGTTGTCTTTCCTGCCGCTCAGCCATGTATTTGAACGAATGGCCGGGCATTTTTTAAGCTGCTATCAGGGTACAACGGTGGCTTACGCAGAAAGTATCGATACGGTTGCCGATAATTTAAAGGAAGTAAAACCGACACTGATGATTTCCGTACCGCGGTTATACGAGAAAATTTACGCCAAAATTATTGATCAGGTTGAATCCGGTCCGCCTCTTAAAAGAAAAATCTTTTACTGGGCTATCAATGTCGGTAAAAAATATGTTTATAAGGAGATGATGAAAGAATCCATTCCGGGCGGCCTTCAATTTAAACGTAACCTGGCCTATAAGCTGGTTTATCACAAGTTACACGAGGCTCTGGGCGGACGCAACCGTTTTATGGTGAGTGGAGGCGCGCCGTTGGCACCGGAGATTGCAGAATTTTTTGGCGCTGTGGGGATCCGCATTCTCGAAGGGTACGGACTTACCGAAACTTCGCCCGTGATATCGGTAAACCAGCTGGAAAATTTCCGTTTCGGCACCGTTGGGCCGATCCTGCCCAATGTGGAAGTTAAATTTGCCGAAGACGGTGAAATACTCACTCGCGGTGACCATGTTATGGTCGGTTATTTTAAGAAAGAAGCCGAAACCAAAGAGGCTATAGATGAAGACGGATGGTTCCATACCGGGGATATCGGTATAATGGAAGACGGATTCCTGAAAATTACCGACCGCAAAAAGAATATTATCGTAACCGCCGGCGGTAAAAATATAGCTCCCGCGCCAATCGAGAATGCTCTGGTGACCAGCCAGTTTATCGAACAGGCGGTAATGATTGGCGATAAACGAAAATTCTGCACAGCAGTTATTGTAGCCGCGGAAGACCCGGTAAGCCGTTGGGCCAAAGAAAAGGGACTTTCTTTTAGCAATTACGAGGAGCTGGTGGCTCTGCCTGAAGTGCGGGAATTGATTAAAAATGAAATTGACCGTCTGACGCCTCATCTGGCTTCTTACGAAACGATCAAAAATTTTGTTCTGGCCAGAGCGCCCTTCAGTATTGAGACAGGGGAACTGACACCATCATTAAAGGTTAAAAGAAGGATAATCGAGCAAAAATATCACGATGATATTGAGAAGATGTACGAAGTTTAACGATAGAAATTCTTCAACGGAGGCTGTCTTTTTTAGGCAGCCTCTTTTTATTTAGGGAATTATGGGGATTGCAAAGATTCACCCTCCGGTAAAGTATTTCGCGGCTGTTTGTTTTGTCCGGGATATTGATCTCGAATCCATTCTGTCACGCCTCGAAACAATGTATGGCCATACGGATTTACAAAGTCCCGTATTCGAGTTTGATCTATTCACGGATTACTATTCATCGGAAATGGGCACACACTTAAAAAAAATATTCGTATCCTTCGAACCGCCTCATCCGGCGGAGCAACTTGTAGAATTTAAATTGCAATCAAACCGACTGGAGGAAGAATACGCTCTGGAAAACGGTAAACGACGTATTAACATTGACCCGGGGTATCTTACCGAAGCTAAGGTGGTTCTGGCCACTACAAAGGACTACAGCCATCGTCTCTATTTGGGACAAGGTATTTTCGGAGATGTACATCTCATTTATCAAAACAGACACTACCAGGCCCAACCGTGGACGTATCCGGATTATAATCAGCCGCTGGCCAGGGATTTTTTTGATTCCGTCCGTAAGAAATACCGGGAGCAAAAGCGGCAATAATCCTTTGCGCCAAACACCCCCTTAATCCCCACGCCACGGCGCACGAGCCTTATTAGGGGGAAACTTGTAAACACTGATTTTTTACGTAATCTTTTCTATCTATTTAGAACGGATGTGCTAGAAAGCAAGAAAAAGAATTACATACTTACTTGATTGTTTGTATTAGATTTATTTAATTATGATTGGTTTAATCTGTGTTGATTTTAGGATATATATGGGAGGCTAAATGTTAGAAGCTTTGGGAATTTTGTTGGTTAGTTATCTGTTCGGTTCGTTTCCGACGGCAATTATAGCCGGTAAATTGTTAAAAAATATAGACATCCGCGAACACGGCAGCGGAAATGCCGGCGCTACCAATGTATTTCGTGTATTGGGCTGGAAGGCCGGATTAACCGTTTTGTTAATAGATATGCTCAAAGGTTTTATTCCCGTCTTTTGGCTGGCCGCTTTAATTTACGGAGGGGACGGGCAGTATTTGATCTACTTTCAGATTTTGGCTGCTGTAGGCGCCATAGCCGGGCATGTGTGGACAATTTTTGCCGGTTTTAAAGGCGGCAAAGGGGTTGGTACTTCCGCCGGTGTTTTTATGGGATTAGCGCCAGTACCTTTGGTAATTGCGCTTGTAGTTTTTATCATTGTTGTTGCTGCCACGCGGTATGTATCGTTGGGTTCGTTACTGGCTGCGCTGGTTTTTATCATTGTTTTACTTATGCAAAAGTACGTTTGGATGACGCCCGTACCGGATGTACTGGTTTATCTCGGCGCGGCGGCAGTTATTCTAATCTGGTATGCTCACAGATCCAACATTAAACGACTTTTACAGGGAACGGAAAATAAAATCAGTTTCAGTAGTTCAAAATAATGAGGAGGACGTATGCGAGTAGCCATGATAGGCGCCGGGAGCTGGGGCACTGCGCTGGCCCTGGTTTTAAATGACAACGGACATGAAGTATCCTGCTTTACCATAGATGAAGACACCGTAAAAGATGTACGTACCAAAAAAGAAAACAGTAAATATCTGCCAGGCATTGCCATTCCGGAAAATATCCTTTTCAGTACCGATCTTTCTGAAGTAGTACACGGAGCCGATCTCATCGTCAACGCCGTTCCCTCACAGGTTACCCGCAAGGCCTTGCCGGATGTTGTCCGCTTTGAGGAAGCCAAACAGGCGGTATGGGTAACGGTTTCCAAAGGAATTGAAAACAATACCTATTTACGCATTTCACAGGTGATAAACGAAGTGGGCGGCATCCCGACGGATAAGATAGTTGCCCTGTCCGGGCCCAGCCACGCCGAAGAAGTCGGTAAAAAAATTCCCACTGCCGTGGTAACCGCGTCAACAAATTTGGAATCGGCCAAACTGGTGCAAAATGCTTTTATGACACCTTATTTCCGGGTTTACGCCAGCGATGACGTGATTGGCGTTGAGTTGGGAGGTGCGCTTAAAAACATCATTGCCCTGGCCGCGGGAATCTGCGACGGCGCCGGTTTTGGCGATAATACAAAAGCCGCCTTGATGACGCGCGGGCTGGTAGAAATTCAACGGCTGGGTATGAAAATGGGAGCCAAAAGAGAAACATTCTCCGGATTGAGCGGCATCGGTGATTTGATCGTTACCTGTATGAGCCGTCATTCCCGCAACCGGCACGTGGGAGAGCAAATTGGCAAGGGACGTAAACTGCAGGAAGTGCTTGATGAAATGGTTATGGTTGCCGAAGGTGTTAAAACCACGCTTTCGGCTTATGAGTTGGCCCAAAAATACCGGGTGGAAATGCCCATTACCGAACAAATTTATCTGACGCTGTTTAAGGATAAATCTCCCCATCAGGCTATGATTGATCTGATGACGCGGGAATCAAAAGTTGAACATTATTAGTCCTTAAATGTCCAATCAATCGGGAGGGATAAAATGATAAAATCCATTTTACTACCCATCGACGGATCACCCTATACGGATGCTGTTTTGGAATATGGGATTTTTCTGGCCAAAAAACTGGATGCCGTGCTACGCGTGCTTACCGTCGTTGATATCCGATTGTTTGATTGGAGTATGTCGGCCGGCGCCGATAGTTTTGTACCGATCATGCCGACGCCGGAATTTCAGGAGGAATCGCAAAAAATTCAGCAGGAAAAAGCCGAACAGATCATCAAAAAAGCAGGGGAAATGCTTCGAGATTCCGACCTGAGTTTTGATGCTTATAAAAGAGCCGGCATTCCCGTAGATGAAATTTGCTCAATGGCTCGTGAAAACGATATGGTGATTATGGGCATACGCGGTGAATATGAAAGATGGTCGGATAAACTGCTGGGCGTAACCGTTGAAGCGGTCACCCGCCAAATAAATAAGTCGGTCATGCTGGTTGACAAAGACTTTATGCCCATAGAAGCAATTCAACTGGGATATGACGGTAGTGACACCGCGAATAAAGCGTTGGAAATATCCGCCGAACTGGCGGTTAGTATGTCCTTACCGATTGAAGTAATTTCTGTGTTTGATGGGGAAGAGGAACGAAAAGCGATCCTGAGAGAAGCCGAACGATATCTGGAACCGTATAAGGTGCAATACAAACTGCGCCACGAAACCGGTGATGCTGCCGAAGCATTGGTGTCGGCGCAAAAAAACGCGCCGCATTCGGCATTAATGATCATCGGCAGTTACGGGCACTCCCGCTTTCGGGAGGCCATTATCGGCAGCACGACGGTTGAGGTAATGCGCAAGGCCAGCCCGGTATTATTAGCAAAATAAATTTGTTTTTTTATGTTTCGTCACAGATGTATGTCCTTTCCTATTGATAATTTAAGACGTGTTGCGAATTAAAGTTGAATGCAGAAAAATATGGTTCCTCAGGAGGATGTATGAGCAAAAAAATTATCACCTTAACCCGTCACATTATTGAAGAACAACGAAAATTCCCCGAAGCCACCGGAAAATTTACGGATCTGATGAACGACATCGCTTTTGCCGCAAAGCTGATCTCCTACCATACCAATAAAGCCGGCTTGATGGATATTTTAGGTGAAACTGCGGAAACGAATGTACAGGGAGAAGTCGTTAAAAAACTGGATGCCTTTGCCAATGAAACCATGATCAATGCTTTGGACCACGGCGGCCATACGTGCGTAATGGCCTGCGAAGAAGAAGAGGATATTATTCCCATTCCCGATCAATACCCGCTCGGAAAATATGTGGTATTATTCGATCCGCTGGACGGTTCATCCAATATCGATGCCAATGTAAGCGTGGGAACAATTTTCTCGATTTATACACGGGTTACCCCCGACGGACGGCCGGGAACCGTAGAAGACTGCCTGCAGCCGGGTGTAAAACAGGTTTGCGCTGGTTATGTTATTTACGGATCCAGCACCATGCTGGTATATACCACCGGTAACGGGCATGGCGTACACGGCTTTACTCTGGATCCCAGTTATGGCGAGTTTATCTTATCTCATCCCAATATTCAGATACCCAAAAAAGCAAAAATCTACAGTGTTAACGAAAGCAATTTTGACTTTTGGGATCAATCCATAAAAAACTATGTGCATTACATAAAACAAATCGACAAGGCCACCGGACGCCCCATGAATTCCCGATACATCGGTTCTATGGTGAGTGATGTGCACAGAAACCTGCTCTATGGCGGCATTTTCCTTTATCCGGCCAGTTCCAAAGCCCCGCAGGGTAAGCTGCGTCTTATTTATGAGGCAAATCCGATGGCCTTTATTGTAGAAGCAGCCGGCGGTAAAGCCAGTGACGGAAAAAACCGAATTCTGGATATTAAACCGGAAAAGCTGCACCAACGGGTACCTCTCTTTATTGGGTCTGAAGAAGATGTAACTATGGTGGAAGAATTCATTGCGGGAAAACGAACTAAATAACATATTTAGTATTAATCATTTCGATATTTTTTTTAAAAATACGGTGATTATTGATTCATTTATTAAATTATTGTATAAAATAGATACATTAGCTAATGTGTAATATATTTTGATTTTAATATCTATGAGTACATATATGAAACTGAAAATTTCATTATTAGTAATTATTGGACTAGTACTTTTGTATTATAGTCTGACACCAGAATTTAATGTTAATTTTCCTTATGCAAATATAGTATTACCAATTTTGCATATTATTCTATTAATAATAATCTTAATACTCTCAGGTTTTGTAGGTAAATGGTTTTGGATTATAGTTTCCTTTTATATTTCAGTTTTTTCAATCGTTTATTCTGCTTACACGCAGAGTACGAGTGAAAAAATGAATCCTGATATTATTAATACGATATTTCCTTCAGACCAAATTGTAATAGCTGATTGGCAGGATAATATAATTATTTTTTATTGGGTGTACACAATGTTTTTTGGTTTTTATCTAATGATATATTCAGAATCTTTGAAAGATAAAACCTAAAATGCCGAAAGAAAAAACAAAGAATATCCAAAGTTTTCTGGTAGAGATTGGTAATAAACTTGGATTTGAATCCTTAAGAGAATATTCATTCTCAAAGAAAAGAAAAGTGGATTCTTATGATCCAATTTATGACGTGGTATGGTTTCTAAATCTAAGTGAATTTAATGTTGATATCTTAAAGAAATATATCCCAACCACTT
>DRQG01000059.1 GCA_011369465.1 Caldithrix abyssi | reverse complement strand
TTACGACCTGTTCGATAAGAAGGAATTGTACGAGCAACACGGCGTAAAAGAATACTGGCTGGTGGATCCCCTGCGCCAGTGGGCCGATGTGTATGTTTTGAAAGAAAAAAACTTCGAACTGGTTCAGCACCGGGAAAAAGAGGGCGCATTACATTCCTCCGTCTTAAAGGGATTCAAAATAGACTTACCGCGAATGTTTGCTTTTGATATGTAGCCCATTTCTCAATCATTCTGCAAAAGAAATAGCAACCACAGTTTTTCAAACTAAAATTCTTGCATTCTCCCAATGAATATTTTATTATTAGTGCAGTAGGACAGCGACTTCTGTTTCACTTTCCGGTTATTATTCTGAATATCCAATGATTCCTGCCAGGGATGACAGATTAATTACATCCATAGTAAAGTTTTAATAATATTTAGCAGAGAGGAGGCTGTCATGCCTATGCGTAAATTGAAGGAATTGTTGGATAGCCGGCAGGCTCATTATGTAGCGGTTACTCACACGCCGGCTTACACAGCGCAGGAAATTGCCGCCCGGGCGCATATTCCGGGGCAGGAACTGGCCAAAACCGTTATAATAAAAATCGATGGAAAAATGGCCATGGCTGTTCTGCCGGCTAATTTTAAAGTGGATTTTGACCAGCTCAAACACGCGCTGGGTACCGATGATGTGGAAATGGCCCGCGAAGAAGAATTTAAATATCTCTTTCCCGAATGCGAAATCGGCGCCATGCCGCCCTTCGGCAATCTTTTTGGGATGGATACGTATGTGGCCGAATGTCTGGCCCGTGACGAACATATTTCGTTCAATGCCGGAACGCATCGCGAGCTGATCCGTTTACCTTATAAGGAATACGAAGAATTGGTACAGCCGAAGATTATCAACTTTACGGTGCAGATGCATTAATTCCCGTCATTCTATACAAACGTGATGAAGTATTGATTTCTCGAATTGTTGATTATTCAGCAAAAAAGATAAGAATCAGGCGACCTTGAAAAGGTAGGGTAAAATGGTGCGGTTTTTCCCGCATCCGAACCATTTATGCATATGTTTATATTAAACTGATTTAGATTGAGAATCTATTTAGCTAAAACTCATCGATAATCTTACTACCCCACTTTGCTGCTCCTATCTTGCGATCTTTCCTGTCCTCGCTCAATTCTTAAAACAGCAAATTAGAGATCACACCATGCTTAAAACGTTTAAGATTTTAACACAAATAATTCTCTCCCTTTTGATTCTAACCTGTGCGGATACATCACCTGTTTCGGAGAACAAAAAAATTATAACAGACCGTCAGAAACAGCAAATCAATATCGAAAACCGTTCTGAGTTAGATAATATTTTATTAGAAAGAATCCGGGAGACGTCCTTTATTCTAAACAACGGATTAAAACTCAGCACGGCCGACTGGACGCCCCGCGGCGGAATATGGGATTTTTCAGACAGTATTTACTATGGGCAGGGAACGCAGATTAACAATAAGGCCTATTATAATAAAACGGATTTCGGTGATTTTATCTTCGAAGTGAAAATGACGAAACTTACCGAAGACGGTTCCTTCGGATTACTTTTTCGCTATAACGAACACACAGACAACGGATATATACTGGAAATTTATCCTCACGGCGGTTTTGTTTTCGGCACATATTATTTGGGGGTCCGAGAGGTTTTGATCAATGAACCTATTAAAAAATTTAAACGGGCTGTAAACGCCTGGAATAAAGTTAAAGTGCTGGCAAAAGGAAATGCTTTTTCGGTTTTTATAAATGATTACCTGATAACATCACTAAAGAATAACCGATATTCCACAGGAAGAATCGGTTTCTATATTGGTGGCGGCCCGCGTCAGCAGGCGCGTTTTCGGGTTATGCAGATAAAAGAATTTAAATAATTGAAATAATTATGGCTTTTATCAAAAAAATTATTCTGGCTATTTTTGTTTTTGGCGCTGTATTGGCACAGGATATTGTGCCGGAATTTGAGCGCATAACCGAAGACGATGGGCTTTTGAACACTACCGTGGAATGTATCTTCCAGGATAGTTTTGGCTTTATGTGGTTTGGCACATGGAAGGGACTTACCCGCTATGACGGGACAGATTTCCGTTTTTATAAGATTTTTCCGGCACACCCCCGCTTTGTTTCCAGTAATAATGTAACAGCATTGGCTGAAGATAAAAACGGTTTTATATGGATTGGAACCATGCAGGGCTTGATACGTCTGGATCCGTTTAACGGAGCTACCCGCACTTACCGGCATGATGCCCTTAATCCCAATTCGCCCAGTCACGATTTTATCACCTCTCTTTTCGTTGATAAAGAAACGATTTGGTTCGGCACACAAGGCGGTGGGTTGAATAAACTGGCCCTCAATACAGGTGGAGAACCGATCCATTTTTTTCATTACACATTCGACTCCGGTTCTTATGCAAAATCCGGCTGGAACTCGCTGTACGGATTGATAGGAGACCAGCGACTCGATAAAGATTTACTGTGGATCGCAACTGCTGAGGGCCTGATACGATTCGAAAAAAAGTCTGGAAAATATGACCGCTTATCCCATCAGGCAAAAAGCCCGGCTTCCGATGAACTGAAGGTTATTCATCAGGATAAAAGGAAGCGTATCTGGGTTGGCACGGCAAACGGGTTTATTTCCCTTTTATCGGAAAAAGCGACCGGCGCAATCACATTTTATGATTATGCGGTTTCTGCGAACAGGATGATCAATCACATTTCTGACGCCGATAGTACCCATCTCTGGTTAGACGCTGGTAACGAAGGCGGTTTAATTCGCTTTAATACAGATAGTGGCGAATACACTAATTTTCTGAATGATCCTTCCATCCCAAATAGTCTGATCAATAATTTTATCACTGCGCTCTATCAGGATTGTTCCGGAATATTATGGGTGGGTACCGCTAATTCGTTAAGCCGTTTTGATCCCGGTAGGAAAAAATTCAGGCAATCGGTTGCTTTGCCTGCGATGCATAAAAAATATTATCATTCACGGAAAACGCCGGAAATTTTGAAATCCGGCAAAGATAAATTGTGGCTGGGGAAGTATGGCTTCGGTCTTATTTATATCAACAGCGCCAACAACAACATAATTAATTACCGGCATGACGAAACAGACCCTCAATCCTTGTGTAATGATTTTATACAGGTCATGTTAGAAGATCATTTAGGTACGATCTGGGTGGGTACGCAGAACGGTCTCGATCGTTTTGAAGAAAAAAACGGGACTTTTATCCATTATTCAGATGATCCACAGCAGGCCGGTGCCACCCGCTTTTTGCCGGACGATCTTATCAATGATATTTATGAAGACCGGGACGGTCGGCTGTGGGTTTGCACATCTGCGGGCGTCTCTCGGTTAGACCGGAGTAAAGACCATTTTGTACATTACTTGTACGGTTCTTCGCGGCAATTACGAAAAACGGGTTATTATTTAGGCACCGTTTATCAGGATAGTAAAAAGCAATACTGGATTGGCGGCAGAGGGTTGTTCCGGTTTTATCCGGAAGAGAATAAAATTAAACCCTATTTTCATCAACAAGCCGGTACGTTATTATGGATCAATGAAATGGTCAGCACCATTTATGAAGACAGGCGCGGTAGCTTATGGATAGGCACAAGCGGCGCCGGATTGTATCGCTTAAGCGAACACGGGCCGTCTCTGCAGCTCACCGAGAATAACGGTTTTGCCGGTGATTATGTTATGGCCATCCTTGAAGACAAACAGGGTTTCTTATGGGTAAGCACCTACATGGGCCTGTCTAAAGTTGACCCGGTTTCGGGAACGTTCAAAAATTATGGTCTCAAAGACGGGTTGACTTACAATTATTTTCAACTGCGCAGCGCCAGTAAGGATAAATACGACAGAATGTATTTCGGCCAAAATTCCGGTTATACCGAATTTGATCCATCCCGAATCAAAGATAATCCTAACGAATCTCAAATCATCATTACCGGAATTTCAATCTTTAACCAGGACATCAACCCGGAAATTCCGGCAAAGGGATATTCCCAGCTCATTCTGCCCTATAATCAAAATATGCTTACTTTTAAATATGTTCTGCTCAACTTTACAAACAGTCGGCTTAATAACTACAAATATTTACTCAATGGCGTGGACAAAGAATGGAATTATGTGGGCAGACGACGTGTAGCCGCTTACAGTAATCTACCTGCCGGAGAATATATATTCCAGGTGAAGGGACGAAATAGTGACGGCGTTTGGAATGAACAAGGTGCTGCCGTAAAAATCATCATCTTGCCGCCCTGGTGGCGTACCTGGTGGGCCTACGCGCTATATTTTATTCTGACTGCTGCCGTTCTGTTTGGCGGTTTTCGTTTTGAAACCAATCGCCGGGTAATGGAGCATCGGGCTGTTGTCGCCGAACTGCAAGCAGAAACATTTGAAGCTCGAAAACATGCCGAACAGGAGCAGATGCGCGGCCGCATCGCCGGCGACCTGCATGACGATATCGGCAGTAATTTAAGCAGTATTGTTCTGCTGAGCGAAACTTTGGAACACCGTTTAAAACCCACAGGCAAAGAGAAACAGCGCTTAAAACAAATCCGGCAAATTGCCATGGCCACAGCCGAATCCATGCGCGATATAGTCTGGTTTGTTAATCCGTTGAATGATGATATGGATAAATTGTTAGCCAAAATGCGCGAAACGGCCAATACCATGTTAAGTCAGGTAAAATTACGTGTTGACATAGAGCGCTCTAAAGATTCCGGTTGGCAGGGTGACCTGAACTTTCGTCGCAATTTATTTTTACTGTTCAAAGAAGCGTTGCAAAATATTGTACGTCATTCCCGGGCAACCGAAGTGGTTATATCCATCAGGCAAAACAAACAGATGTTTCGGCTGGAGATACAAGACAACGGTATCGGTTTTGAGGCAAAGACCCAATATGCGGGCAACGGCTTAAAAAACTTCAAACACCGGGCCAAAGAAATGAAGGCCGAATATGTACTTACAACCCAACAGGGTGCAGGGACGTCAGTTTTATTGATAAAAAATATACCCTGATCACGGTATTGCGAGAGATAATTTGAGCATTATCTTGTTCTCACGGTGCAATTAGCTGACCCACCCCAACCCCTCCCTGATGCATCAGGGAGGGGCAGAAGCGGCGATAAATCAGCGCAATTTAATCTTTTAGGGAATGAAAAATGTATTCTAGTCCCCCATCCGACAAAATCCATATCATGATCATCGAGGACGACGCCATTTACCGCGAGTCCATAGCGGATTTAATTAATGATAGCGAGACCCTAATTTGCGATCATGCCTGTGTCTCCTGCGAAGAAGCCTTTGAGATTCTTGATAAACAGGATGCTCCGCAGGTTATTCTTTTGGATATTCAACTGCCCGGAATCAGCGGTATAGAAGGTATCAGTAAAATCAAAGCCATTTCTCCATCCACACAAATCATCATGCTCACCGTGTTTGACGATGACGATAAGGTGTTTAACGCTATCTGCCAGGGAGCCAACGGATATTTATTAAAAACCTCCGGCGGCGAAGAGATTCAGAAAGCAGTTATGCAAGTGGTTTGCGGCGGCGCCGTTATGAGTCCGGCCATTGCCGCCAAAATCCTGAAAATGTTCTCCGAATATAATCAACCGAATAAAGACTACGGGTTGACCGAACGTGAAAAGGAAATCCTGAAATTATTAGTGGAAGGTAAAAATAAAAAACAGACCGCGTCTGAATTGAATATCAGCCAGTACACGCTGGACACCCATTTAAAAAACATCTACGCCAAACTGCATGTACATTCGCAAATTGATCTGATTTCCAAAACCTTAAAAGAACATCTGTTGTAAATTTCCCCTAAAAATACCCTGATCACGGTATTGCGCACTCATACAAAGGTTTTAAATTAAAACCATAAAATTGTTTGTCAATATAATTAATGACACGGTATAAAAATTTTTTACCATATTTAAACGGTGCAATATGAACTTTTGTGTTCTCGTTTTTGGAAATGGTAGTTGACCAAATGATTAATAACTCAATCGAGCAAACCATCCAACAAGCTGTAACAAATTCCGGGGAAAAATAATAAAACCCAACTTTTAAGCTTAATGTTCAGCTATATTGGCTTGCTGGATTGAAAGGAGGTGATATTATTGATAAATGCGAGCATTGTTGGGATATAAATTAAGAAGAGAAAAACACTTCATTAAGAAACTATTGTTAAAAGAGATATTAAGGAGGCAATTACTCATGTCAAAAGAGAAGGAAGGGCGAGAAAGAAAGCGCATTTCTTTAAAAAGGGTTATGGTGCACAGGTACGAAAGGGGAGAGGGGAAGAAAAGGTTTCATCGATCCATTTCAGAGAAATTGAGAAAGTATGAGGTTAGGGCAGAAGGCTATGAATTCATTCCTGCTTTGATGCATCTGCTCAAGCGGTATTGCGAAGTTATCCCCGAGAACAAAATGAGTAAACTGGATGCAGAAGTTGCCAAGGCCCTGAATGCAATCCCATCGGCCAGGAAAATATTGGAAGATGCCGTAAAAAAACACGATAAGATACCCAGTGAGTTAAAGCGTCGCGTATTTTCTCCAAAGTACATTGGACTAGAAGTTGATCAAGCAATAGAGAACGAGGAGATGGGCAACATTCTACATCGAGCAAGAAGTCTTCAAAATCGGACAGTAAGAGATATAACGCGTGCTATAGCCACAGGTAGGTTAGTTGGAAAGATAACTACAACTGTAAAAGAGCAAGAATGCTGTTATTGCTGTTGCAAGGAGACAAGCGAAGCAGCATCAACTCCTCAACCTAATCCTGCACCTGCAAACAAGTATGAAATCACTTTCTCTCATCTTTACTGTGTTGATGAAAGTGACCCCGAATGGTGGGGTAGTGATGAGCCCTATGTGGTTTTTTGGCGTAATTACCGAGGAGATGGCGGAAAGTGGAACTCCTGCATGGGGATTCCATACCCCGGTTTACGAAAACGTGGATGATGGGGATAGACGCCCTAAAAGTGGGGATGAGAACTTACGGCTCTTTGGTTACACTGGCCCGAAGAATATTGATTCGTCTGTGCTGATCACCGCGGTATGCATGGAGAACGATCTGGGTGATGTTAGTGATACAACTGAAGCTGTGCGAACAGCACTGACGGCCGTAACCAAGGCAGGCGCATCTGCTGGCGGGGTTGCAGGTTGGATCGTTGCCGGCGTATCCGTCCTGGTCATTGGCGTGACCTACTTGATTGATTTGATTGGTGCAGATGACCTTATCGGTAGTTCCATTGCATTATCCCTTACAGAAGCCGAGGCTGATTCCAGAACAAACTCTGTCAATCCCTATATCTTCCCTCCGTTGCATTTCGATGGAGGTGATGATGATGGGATTTATGATGTTTACCTGAAATTGGAAAAAAAATAGGTCAGGAATATACTTCCAAATATGACCATCGCTTAATAAGGTCATGCATTCAATCCCAAAATCTACCCATTTGCTGTGGGTTTTGCAGCGGTTGTTGTCAGACGATTATAATGAACTGATCTGTAACAATTTATTTGCATTTTGAAATAATTAAAATCAATATTAGATAAAATACTAAATATACAAATCTTACAAGTGCTATTGGATGAAATTTGTAAGAGACGGCTATGCGGATGAAATATCTTGCTTTATTCTGGAGAATAATTATGAAAAATATTTATATTGCTTATTCTATTCATTCAGCTCTATAGTTGTTCGATAAAGGAACGGAACCGATACCCGACCTTAAAATTTCTTTTCTCCTGAAAATATAACCATGTAAAATAATTCCAAGACCGCCACTATGATAAATATATCAGATTTTACTATAGATATTATTGCTATCAATCTATAATTAAATTTTGATGAAAACAGTGGTTTGTCAATGGACGATTTTTTTAATCAGAAGGCTTCATCTCTCAATTTTGCAAACACAGGTTTCCTCCACAACAAAAAGAACAGGTACTATTTGTATCTTAAATTTTGAAGGTATTACAAACGGAGATTGCATTCTTACTATTGATAAAGCTGAGTTAGTTTTTATGATGAAACTGGAGACCCAATTGGAATCGTGAATTTAATAATCGGTTCTTCATTTATAAGTACAAATTAAGGCAAAACGCTCTTAATAACAACCGTTTCAAGCTGGGTTTCATTATTTATACATTCGCAAATTGATCTGATTTCCAAAACTTTAAAAGAACATCTGCTATAAATTCTTCCAAAAAATACCCTGATCACGGTATTTACCTGCTGATTATTCCTGATTATTTTCATTATAAACTTTTAGCTGAGAACGATCATTCTAATTCTCATCTCAATAGATGTTTTTTATTAACCAACCGGAAGGAAACTTAAAATGAAGCACATGTTTAAAGCTTTTTTATGTCTGTTAGCGATTGTGCCGTTAACTGTTCAGGCCACCGTTATCCACGTCCCTACCGACCAGCCATCCATCCAGGCCGGCATTAATGCGGCAAGCAATGGCGATACGGTACTTGTTGCCGACAACACCTACTATGAAAACATCAATTTAAAAGGCAAAGCCATTACCGTGGCCAGCTATTATTTAATGGATGGCGATACGGCGCATATTTCCAAAACGATCATCGACGGCAGCCAGCCCAGCAATCCGGACAGCGGTTCGGTGGTATATTTCAGTTCAGCAAATGATACTACGTCCGTTTTATGCGGTTTTACAATAACCGGAGGTACCGGTACCCAGGTATTAGCTGATCTTCGTGTAGGAGGCGCAATAACATGTGCGTCTTCCGGCGGAAAAATTATCCGGAATATTATTCGAGATAATCATGTAATTTCGGATTACGAGGTACAAGGCGGCGCCATCACTTCCGGGCCTCCGGGAAGCAGCAAACTTGTTGTTATCAGAAACAATGAAATTAATAATAATTCGGCATCAGGAAAAAAGGGGGCATGGGGAGGCGCAATCTACCTGCATTCAAGCGGCCTGATTGAAATTAATGACATTCACCATAATCTGGTAACGTCATCGGGTGGTTATGCAGTTGGCGGGGGTATCCATAACGGAACAGAATTTACAGATAAATCCTTTACCGTGCATAATAATATAATCAGGCAGAATAAATCCATTTCCGAATACGGAAATAATGGCTACGCCGGCGGAATTTTTATCAGCGGTTCTCTGTATATGCCTCAAGTAAAAAATAATGAAATTTATGAAAACTATTCATCGTATAAAGGGGGCGGCCTGTGCTGTTACTATGGAACAGCAGTTCTTTTATCGGATAACATTATTTCAAATAATGAAGCCGGTTTGCAGGGGGGAGGAATTGAAATAAATGGCTCTAGTCCGGAATTAATCAATAACACGATTATAAATAATTATGCCACCTTTTCCGGTGGCGGTATTGGTTGCTACGAAACATCCAATCCTTCAATAAAAAACAACCTGATTGCTTATAACACTGCCGGACAGGACGGCGGTGGCATTGATATCTATGATAAGTCAAATCCCAATCTGGTCAATAATACGATTGTTGAAAATGTAGCCACATTTGGCGGGGCGCTGGCTTTTAACAAAAACTGTGATCCGGTATTTATGAATACGATTATATACAGCAACAGCGCCGATTCCAGTGGCAACCAGGTTTGGTTTTGGGATGATAATTCCAATCCCACGTTCACTTATTGCGATATAGAAGGCGGCAGCGCTGCTTTTGGATTTGGTTCGGATAGTTACACCTTTACCGGTGCCTATAAAAATAATATGGACAATGATCCTTTGTTTATAACCGGGGATTCGCTTTTCAATCTTTCAGCTTCCAGTCCTTGTATCGACGCCGGTAATCCTGATCCGGCTTACAACGATTTAAACGGGACACCAAATGATATGGGTGTTTATGGAGGCCCGGATGCTGTTATTACCGCCATTAAGGATAACCCTTCTGCCGAAGGTTCTCTTCCTGAAGGGTATACATTGTTCCAAAATTATCCCAATCCCTTCAATCCCAAAACAGTGATCCGTTATCAGTTGTCCGTTTCTAGTGAAGTGGAACTGAGGATTTTTAATGTATTAGGGCAGAAGGTTGCCATTCTTGTATCTGAAAGGCAGCAGGCCGGTACTTATAAAGTTGAGTGGGATGCCGCTAATGTTTCCAGTGGAATCTACTTTTATACACTAAGAGTAAAGAATGCCCTTTCAGCAGGTTCAGGACAAAGAATGATACAAACAAAGAAGATGATTGTTTTGAGATAATATCAGCTGATAGCCAACACCTTCCAGGTTTTTAAAACCCGGAAGGTCTTCTTTTCACAAAAAAGAAGGTAAAAAATGAAATGTTTTACTCCTGTTCAACAAATGATTGTTGCTTTTTCTGTAATTCTTTTTTCCACTTCAATTATGGCTCAAAATTTAAAAAACTATGAAGGCTGTACCATAGGAGCCGCCGCTGGCAAGGCCACTTCCGACGGCCGGCCGTTGATCTGGAAAACCACGGATGGGCCGGGGAGTGATCGGGAAATAACTTCTGTAACTAATGAAAAGTACTATTTTATTTGTGATAATTTACCTGGCAGGCTCGGGACAACATCTATGGGTATAAATGAAAAAGGATTTGCCATACTCAATTCGCAATCCGGTGATCTGCCCGGCGGAAATTCAGGATATGGAAATACTGCGTTTATGTGGGCGGCATTGGGCAAATGTGCCACCTTATCCGATCTGGAACATTTTCTTGATAGTACAAATGTGACCGGCAGAAGGACAACCACTAATTTTGCCACTCTTGACAGCACCGGCGCAGTCGCGATCTATGAAGTTAGCGGCGACCAATATTGGAAGTTTGACGCCAATGATTCGACCATTGCGCCTGATGGTTATATCATACGTACAAACTTTTCTATTAACGGAGGCGGGGGCGCTGGTCTTGATCGCTTCAACCGCTCAACGGAGTTAATTGCTGATTTTTATTCAGGCGATTCTCTTAGCTATAAAAGTATTTTACGTTATCAAATGCGTGACTTTTCCGATTGGGAAAGTAATCCTATTCAAATTCCTTATACTGACCAATGGAATTCTGAAACACCGTTTGGTTATATCTATACCGGTAACAGTATTTGCCGCTTTCCATCACTATCATCCGCTGTTTTTCAGGGTGTGCTTCCGGGCGAACCGGCTAAATTGAGTACCATGTGGGAAGTATTGGGGCAGCCGGCTTCGACGATTGCCGTACCTTACTGGCCGGTTGGTAAAACCCCGGAATTAGTATATAATTCACCAACGGCCAGACTTTGCAACATTTCGCTCGCTATAAAAAAATTTCTATTTGATTATCCCCAAAATGAAAACTATATCGATACATACAAACTGCGGGATGAAGATGACAATGGTTTATGGTTTACAACCTTTCCGGCGGAAGACTCAATTCGCATCGCTGCGGAAGCCAAATTGCAACAATGGCGCAGCGGATCATTTTCCATTGAAGAAATGTTGGCGGCAGAATCTGAATTTGCGCAATATGCCTATACTAAATTGCGTACCGTACATGATAATTTTCTAACGTTTAACCGGACAAATATTTTGGTCAGCAAGTCTTTTTCGCCCTATTCGGAAATCGTTCCGGATTCTGTTCTGGCTTCAGGCGATGACACGCAATCAACGATTCAGCTTCCCTTCTTATTTGAATACGATGGAATCAAATACGATAAAATTCAGGTCAGCACCAACGGCTGGCTGGAATTTGGCAAAGGGGAAGCGGGCTCGGACAGCGGGCTTTCCACATCTGCCCAACTTGCGTATGTGGGAGCGGTAAATAATGAACGGCTGGCCACAACCGACCACCCCACAAAAGCGCTGGCTCCCTGGTGGGATGATTTAATGACAAGCGCTGAAGGCGAAATTGGTATCAAAACAGAGGGTGTCTCCCCGGAACGAAAAGTTATTGTCCAGTGGAAGAACATGCAAGCCTATTCCAGTGCTGCTACAGCCCAACTAAACTTTCAGGTCCATTTGCATGAATCTGCGAATGAAATTGAATTCCATTATGGAACATTGAGTGAAGGAACTTACAGCGGCAACGGCGCTTCCGTTGGTTTTAAGGATTTGAGAGGCGGAGCACTGCGTTTTTATGATTTGATACAGGATAAGATTTGTTACAAAGATGAGCTGATTGCCGACCTTGATCCTAATTCGGACTGGCCCGGCCCGGACAGTTGTTTTACAATTAATACTTATGCTACACCCACTGCAATTCCACACGTGACAGCCTCTATGACGCAAAATTCGCATCTGTCCCAAAACTACCCTAATCCCTTTAATCCCAAAACAACGATTAATTACGAATTATCAATTACAAATTACGTTGAGTTGAATATTTACAACGTTTTAGGGCAGAAGGTGGCCGTACTGGTTTCCGAAAAACAGCAGCCGGGGAGTTATAAAGTGGAATGGAATGCCAGCGGATTTGCAAGTGGTATATATTATTATCGGCTGAAAACAGAGCAGGATTTTATCCAAACCCGCAAGCTTGTTATTTTGAAATAACCGGTATTTCTCAAAATGGTTATTTTATATTAAATCATATCCTGATCACGGTATTCCACAGCAATGAGAATGCGTCTTTATTTTGACAGAAGTATTTCACAAATGAAAGGCGGCTATCATGAAAAAGATACTTTTCCTTTCATCCGTTTTTTATTTGCTCAAACTTTTTATGCCCGACCGTCCGGCAAACTAAGCTGAAGGTAATCTCCATGCCATCTATAGAGAGAGCATAGGTTTAACGGACAGCCCCTGGCCCAAATACCACCATGATAACCGCAACACGGGCAATGCTAGCACGCCAACTTCCATAAAAGTAGACAAGATAGAAATTCCTAAAGAATACGCTTTGTTTCCCATGTACTTTAATCTCTTAAACTCGGTTACGCGCGTGGAATTTTCTCTGCCCAAAGCGGAGAGTGAATAAGAAAATCGAAATCTCTTAATAAAACTTTTTTGGATTTTCACACTGAATCCAATATCTTTACTTACAATTTTTGCTTTATACGCATCCTTTTATTTTTGTATAATTAAGGTTAAGTGGGGAAGGAAATGATACGTTTTGAATTTTACTTTTTACCCAAATTTAGAAACACAATCAGTATATTGATTTTGTAGTAGCTTATGGAGTTTAAAAAATGAAAAAGAAATCACTTTTTTTTATAATGTTCTGCTTTTTTAGTTTTTTAATCAGCCCGGCACAAAATCTGAAACAACCCGCCCTGGATTATCTAAACCAGCTTAACAAACCGCAAAGCATCAAGATATTTAATCCCCTGCCGCACCTGCCCCCTATAAATCAGGATACCACCAACGCCTGCTGGAGCTTTTCCACCCTCTCTTTTGTGGAATCGGAAATGCTGCGACTGGGCCGGCCTGCTGTCAGACTGGCTGTGATGTACCCGGTCTATTTCGCCTTTGTGGAAAAGGCGCGCCGCTTTGTACAAACCAGAGGCGAAAGCCGCTTCGCCCCCGGCGACCTGTTTACCGGCGTGCTGGGAATTATCAAACAATACGGTATTGTGCCTATGCAGGCCTATAAGGGGCAAACCCGTACTTGCAGCACCTTTAATCACACACTATTGGAAAAAGAATTGCAGCAACTCATGCGGCAGGTAAAAGAACTACAAATCTGGGATGAAGACCTTGTCGTCGCTAAAATCCGCCAAATATTGGATAAACATCTGGGCGCACCACCGCAAACCTTTGAATTTGAAGGCAAGAAATACACGCCTGTTTCCTTCCGCAATGAAGTCGTTAACCTGCCCTGGGATGAATACCTGATGGTTACATCATTTATGTATGCGCCCTTTTATCAATTCACCGAGCTCAAAGTGCCGGATAACTGGGGCCATAACAACCGCTATTTCAATGTACCACTGGATGTCTTTTATGAAGCGTTAAAAATGGCCGTGCAAAAGGGCTACACGGTCGGTTTTGACAGCGATACGGGGGAGCCGGGGCGAATCGGCGAAGTGGACGCCGTTTTCGTACCGCCTTTTGATATACCATCGCCATTTATTAATCAGGAGGCGCGGGAATTCCGTTTTAACAATCACTCCACCACCGATGATCACCTGATGCACATCATCGGCTACAAACAAATCGACGGACAGGACTGGTTTCTGGTCAAGGATTCCTGGCGCTCGGCCTGGCTGGGACAATTTAAGGGCTACTATTTTTTCCATGGTGATTACATAAAGCTGAAAGTACTGGCCTATGTGGTTCACCGAGACGCCGTACCAACGATCACGGAAAAAATCGGGGAATAAGGGTATGCTGCATTTGCTGTTGTGTCAACCCCGTAATCTGTGGCGGCAGTTGGGGCTGCTCTACCGCATAGAAATCGTTTTGCTGCTTGCGCTTATTTATATTTATCTGGTCACACGCATTCAGCCCTATTTAGCGGATGATTCCGTTATTATGCAAACCGCCATTTTTTCCGCAGGAATATATGCCCTGCTTTTACTGCTGAACGGAACTTTTGTGCTGCGTTTTGCCCTGCCGCGTCAGGAGGGGTTGAAGGTGTTCTATGCCCAACCGCTGGATAAAACGACCCTGCTAAAATTAACCGGCTATTACTATGTTAAATATCAACTGATTTTTTTTGTTGGTCTCCTTCCTGTTTTGACGGCTTTATTTATCCGTCAATGGCTCATCGGAACGGGCTTGCTCATATTCATTTTGCTGATTTCGTTAATCATATTTTTGTGGCATTTTCTCTTGTTTGCTTATAAGAATCGGACAAAAGGATTTTGGATTATCAATTTACTGGCCGCGTTGTTTTTTATAATGATATGGGGATGGTTATTACTCTACAATAACCGGCCGCTCGTCTGGGTGGCAAGCGCTGTATTGATTTTACTTGCCGGCGCGTTGTCGGTCTTTTTCTGGCATAAGCTGCTCCCACCCGCATTGGAGAGGCTCTGGCCTCCGACCGAGCGTTTTTATACATCCTCCATTCGATGGTCGTTTTCTTTATCGTGGATTTCAAAATCCTGGGACGCGCTGCTGCGCAAAGAAGCGTTAACCTTATGGCGCAATCCCTCGTACCGGCGTTTGAAAGGGATAACCGTTCTCGTTTATACCGGCGCGCTGGGGTATTTTGCTTTGTACGATGCCGCTCCCCGCTATGATGAAATGATATTAACAGCAATGCTCATCATCTGGCTGCATTATGCCCAGCATTTCAGCGATAAATACGTTTTACCCGAGGCGGACTGGTTTGTACGTACCTTGCCGGTGCGTTTTTTTTCGCTATGGCTGGCTAAGCTGTCTGTCGAGTTTCTCTATGTGCTGTTTTTATTAGCTGCTCAATGGGGTGTTTTGCTGGCCGCTGGCGCGGAATCCTCGGTGCAGGTAAATATCCTTGGCCTGTTGCTGCTTTTTTCGCTTCTGGTTCTGACAACCATGATTAATTTCCAACTGCTGTTTTACGATAACCCACGACTGGCCGGGTATGCTTATCATTTTACGGTACTCTTTTTCACGGTAATGTCCATCAATTACCGTTTTGTCGGCCCTGTGATTACCCTGTTTATGATGGTTTTGGTTTTTTACAAGACCCGAAAATATTTTTATGCTTAAAAGATGAAATCAATATGATAAAAATAAATGATTTAACCATACGTTACGAAGACTCCCCAGCGGTAGATGCGGTTTCGCTGCACTTTGACGAGGGAAAAATCTGCGGCATCATCGGCCCTAACGGCGCCGGCAAAAGCACCTTGCTCAAAGCTTGTGTGGGAATAATCAACGAATTTGGCGGCGCCATTGTATTTGACGGACAGGACGCGGGAAAAAATCGCCGCCGGCTGAGAGAACGCATCGGTTACGCCCCCGAAGACGTTACGCTTATGCCCTATTTAAGCGGCAGGGAATTTTTACAGTTGATTGCCGATCTGCGTCAACCCCGAAATCCCGGGCAGGAGATCGAGCGTTATCTGAAAATGCTTGGTTTGGAAGGCGTACAGGATCAACTGATCATTAATTACTCCCACGGTATGCGCCAGAAGCTCTCCGTTGTCGCGGCATTATTGGGTCAGCCCCAATACATTTTCTTGGATGAAGCGCTCAACGGGCTGGATTCGCTGGCTTTGTATCATCTTAAAAACCATTTAACGGAACTGGCGGAGGATAAAAAGCATATCGTCATTTCATCGCATGTTATTCAACTGGTCATGCAATGGTGCGACCCCATCACGCTGATGCACGAGGGAAAAATTATCCGAAACTATTCCCAAAACGATATTGCCGCACTGGAGAAAAAACAGAACAAAACCTTTGAACAAATCTATGTGGATATGATAACAAGTTTGGCTAATCTTTAAATATCTACCTTAGGGTTAAACCACAGAGCACGCCGAGAACGCAGAGAAAAATAAAATTAGCTTAAGTCCTCTGTGTTCTCTGTGCCCTCTGCGGTAACTAATACTACTCCTTTAATTTTTCTATTGCCAGAAGGATCACTTCATTTGTGGCCGGGAGTGAGAATTCCGGTTCTGTTCTATGATTGGCCACGGCGGATACGGCGTCTTTTATAGCTAACCAGACCGAAAGCGCCAGCATAAAAGGCGGCTCGCCCACGGCCTTGCTTTTGCGCACAGCGCCGGGATTGGGCACCCCTTCCAACAATTTCACATTAAACTCTTTGGGAATATCGCTTATGGTCGGAATCTTATAAGTATCCGGCGAATGATTGAGTAAATGCCCTTCAGCGTCCCATTTGCACTCTTCCGTAGTCACCCAGCCAACCCCCTGAATGAATCCGCCCTCAATCTGGCCGATATCGATAGCCGGGTGGAGCGAATCACCCACATCATGCAGAATATCCGTGCGTAAAATTTCGTGATAGCCGGTCAGGGTATCCACCAGTACTTCGCTTACCGCCATACCGAAAGCATAATAATGAAACGGCCTTCCCTTTCCCTTCTCCCGGTCAAAGCCGATACTGGGCGTGCGATAGAAGCCCGTACAGCTTAATGGCGTTTGGCGCAGATAACAAATTTTAACAGCTTCGCTAAAGGAAATATTACGCGCTTCGATGGTCGGATCGAACACGCGGTCATCGCGAAAAACAATATGCCGGGGATGCGTCCCGTTGCCGGGAAATTCCTTATTAAAATAATCCGCGATACAATAGGCAATGCGTTCCTTTAACTTGTTTATTGCATTCAGCACAGCCATACCGTTTAAATCGGCGCCGGACGAGGCGGCTGTGGCCGATGTATTGGGCACCTTTGAGGTGTCGGTAGCGCTCAGTTTAATTTTGTCCGCACTAATGCCCAGTTCGGCGCTGGCAATGCGCCAGATTTTGGAATGCAATCCCTGCCCCATTTCCACGCCGCCATGATTAACCAATACCGTGCCGTCCTGATAAATATGCACCAGGGCGCCAGCCTGATTGAGAAAAGAGGTGGTAAACGATATGCCGAATTTAACTGGGGTTAAAGCCAGACCCTTTTTATAAAACTCGTTGTCTTTATTGAACCGATCTATGGCCTGCCGGCGTTTGCGGTACGATGAAGATTCCATCAACTGTTCGAACAACATGTGCAGGTGGTTGCGTTCCACCATCTCGCCATAATGGGTGATATTATGGCGCTCCAGCCCGTAAAAGTTCATCTTTCGCACGTCGGTACTGTCTTTACCCAATTGCCGGGCAATCCGGTCCACTACCGTTTCTATGGCAGCCATGGCCTGCGGCCCGCCGAAACCGCGCATGGCCGTATTGGGCGGTAGATTGGTTTTCCACACCCGGCCAATAACCCGCATATTGGGGATAAAATAGGCGTTATCGGCGTGAAGCATGGCTCTTTCCAGAATAGCGAAGGACAAATCGGTGGTCGCCCCGCCGTTGCTGTTCAATTCCATATCCAGGGCCAGAATTTTTCCTTCATCGTCAAAACCGGCTTTGTAACGAATTAAATAAGGATGCCGCTTTCCCGTCATTATTTGATCATCATCCCGATTAAGACGAATTTTCACCGGCCGATCGCAGGCTCTGGTCAGCAAAGCCGTCCATACGGCAATGTGATTGGCCTGCGTTTCCTTACCGCCGAAACCGCCGCCCAGACGCCGCACTTCCACGGTTACATCACTGCGGCGGATACCCAGCACCTCAGCCACGACCGCTTGAGTTTCCGAGGGATGCTGCGTTGAACTGTA
>DRQG01000058.1 GCA_011369465.1 Caldithrix abyssi | reverse complement strand
GGCATTAGGGAAGGTTGTCCGAAAAATTAATCAACTTATTTAATAAAGTACATGGCTAATACAAAAATAAACCTTACTATAAAACTTTTCCTCTCTGTAGTTATTCTTTCCCAACTAACGTTTGCGCAACGCTTTAATTTTGAAACCTATAATACACGGGACGGGCTTTCACAGTCTCAGATTGTTTTTGTAACACAGGATGACGACGGCTATATGTGGTTTGCTACCCGGGATGGAATAAATCGCTTTAACGGAAGGGATTTTACCATTTTCAACCGGGATAAGGGCCTGACGGGTACGGATGTAACTACCGGACTAAAGGATAAAAATGGCAATATTTGGTTTGGATTTTTGAATGGCACTATCAGCATCTTTAATAGGACAAAGCAAAAGTTTGAACCATTTCATTTTCCGGTTTCTGAAGAAAGGCTATGTTCCATTCTGAAGATTTTCGAGGATAATGAAGGAATTGTCTGGATAGCAACTTACGGCTGCGGGCTTTTCGTTTTTAATAAAGATACGACACTTCATATTACCACCCGGCAGGGACTGCAAAGTAATGATATCATAAAGATCTGCCAAACGGATAGCAATCAGATTAGTATAATTGATACAACCGGATTTCATGTTTATGATCGCAGCATGCTTCTGCAAGGCATTGTTGAAGAAAGCGGGATACAAATGAATCCCACTATTGCTCCTGAAAAAATAGATAACTGTTTCATTTATCCGGACTTTAAACAGGCATGGTTCACAATATTTGAAGAGGGCGCTTATTTAGTTGATTTGCGTACCGGTAAAATTATCGAACATTTGAATGAAAACACAGGACTTGTGAATGACATAATTACTGAAATATATGTGGATCACTCTGACAACGTCTGGTTTGTGTATCAATATGGAAACGTAACCAAATATAACCCCAAATACACCAGGAAAGATGCCGCTCTTTGGACGCCTGAAAAAACTACGGGTTTAACCGAAAAACGGATAACGACCGTTTTTCAGGACAGAGAAGAAAACTATTGGCTTGGTACCGATGGAGGCGGTGTTATAAAATATCGCGATGACAGTATCCTTCTACTTGGTCTCAAAGAAGGTTTGAGCGGTAATTCGGTTTGGGCAATACTTAAAACTTCCACGGCAGATTTGTGGATAGGAACAAACAAAGGCCTGACGAGAATTTATAAATCTAAAGGCAAAACCAAAACACAGAATTTCGATTCTTTTATTACATCTGAATATAAATATATTACAAGCTTGTATGAAGACAAAAAGGGAGATGTATGGTTTTATGTTGCCGATATAGGAATGTATAAATGGCATAAAAAAAATGGAAGAATTACTAAGGTAGAATTTCCCGAACGTTTTGATGATATTATTAGTCAGGTAATTGAGGATTCGGAAGGAAATTATTGGTTTATTTCCGTTAATAAATATGGTTTACTGAAATACGACATCAAATCGAGATCTTACCAAAAGCTAACCTCAGAAAATGACGGACTGTTATCAAACAGATTCCGGTTCATACATAAAGATAAACAAGGCGATTTGTGGTTTAGCACAGAATTACACGGATTAATGCGCTTGCAGGGAAATAAATGGATAAAATATTCAAAAGAAAAAGGATGCCCGATTTATACGGCAATCTCCATGACGGAAGATGAAGACGGAAATTATTGGTTCACAACCGTACAAAATCAGCTATATAAATTTGACGGACATAAATTTTTTAAAATTACTACTAATAGAGGACTGCACAGTTCCGGACTATATTCTGTTATTGCCGATGGCAACACTATCTGGGTAGGCACTACGCAAGGCATTGCTCGGTTCAATCCCACAGACTCAAGCTTTATTCAATACGGCTACAAAGAAGGCTACCCAATTAACGAAACGAATGAACGGGCTGTATTCCGGGATGATGATGGCTATATGTGGTTTGGCACGATAGAAGGAGCGGTAGCCTTTAATCCGCACAGAATAAAGAAAAACCTTGTTGCTCCCAAAATTCAAATTTCGTCCCTGCAAGTCTTTTACAAAAATTATCCGTTTCCGGCTAATCATCAGTTCGCTACGGAAAAGAATCACCTCACTTTTTATTTTCAGGCACTGAGTTTTACAAAACCGAAATTGGTGCGTTATCGATATAAACTGGAAGGTTTTGATACGGAATGGTCTCCTCCCACAGATATACCAAAGGCGACTTATTCCAACCTGCCTCCGGGCGATTATCAGTTTAAGGTGGTTGCTTCCAACGGAGAAGAAGTATGGACCGAAAGAGCAGCACAATACAATTTTACCATCTTAACCCCATTCTGGATGACCTGGTGGTTTATTGCCCTTAGTTTGATTCTGATTTCACTAATAATAGTTATTATCGTAAAAATACGCATCTTTGCTATTGAAAAGCAGCGCAAATTTCTTGAGCAAAAAGTAAGGGAACGTACCAATGAGCTTCTAAAAGAAAAAGAAGAGGCGGAAAAAGCCATGAAGGCTTTGCATGAAAGCGAAACAAAATTCCGCAGTTATACACAATTAGCCAGCTCGGCCATTTATATTCATCAGGACGATCGCTTTAAATTCGTAAACAAAGCAGGCGAAGCCATTTCCGGTTATAGCCTGGAAGAATTACGGCAAATGAATATCTGGAAATTGCTGCATCCGGATGACCTTGATATGGTGTTGGGATATTTTAAAGCACGGCTGGCCGGTGAACAGGTACCCGAACGATATGAGTTTCGGATGATTACAAAACAAAAAGAGATCAAATGGCTGGATTTTTCAGGCAGAATTATTGAATTTGAAGGAAAACCAGCCGTACTGGCTACAGTTTTTGACATTACCGAACGAAAAACGGCTGAAAAAGCACTTACGGAAGAAAAAGAACGCTTAGCTGTGACCCTTTCTTCCATTGGTGACGGTGTAATTACGACTGCAATAAATGGTGAAATTACTATTTTTAATAACATGGCCGAAAAAGTAACAGGTTGGTCTGAGAAGGAAGCTCGGGGTAAATTGGTTGGGGAAGTATTCAAAGTTTATCAAACGGAACGCTCCAATTCCACGATAGATCCTCTTGCAGAGTTGCAAGCAGATCATAGCAGTCCCCTCGAAGACCGGGTTGTTTATTTGGAACCGCGCAACGGTGATAAAAGGAAGGTTATAAATTATAGCGTAGTGCCGTTGAGAGACCAGAGTAGTGAAATGGTTGGAGCCGTAATCGCCTTCCGGGATATTACCGAAAAAAAACAAATGGAAGAAGAACTTTTCAAAGCCCAGAAGTTAGAATCGATCGGGCTTCTGGCCGGGGGAATCGCCCACGATTTTAACAATATTATGACAGCAATTATGGGCAATATCTCATTGGCAAAAATGCACCAGGATAGCAGCTCCAAAGTGATTGATTTATTGGACAAAGCGGAAAAAGCTACCGGTCGTGCGCAGGACTTAACCCAACAATTACTCACTTTTTCCAAAGGCGGAACGCCGGTACTGAAAACGTCTTCTGTGGAATCGGTTATTGAAGAATCCGTGGATTTTGTTCTTAAAGGTTCTAATGTAAAATGCGTTCTGGACATTAAAGATGATATTAAAGCAGTGGAAATTGACGAAGGACAAATAAGCCAGGTCATTCAAAATCTGGTTATCAATGCCGATCAGGCTATGCCCGAAGGCGGAACGATCACAATTTCGGTCAAGAACGTGCAAGTGCGTAAAAACCAGTCGCTGCCTTTGACACCCGGAGAATATGTTCGCATTGATGTAAAAGATGATGGTATAGGAATTAAGAAAGAGTATTTGGATAAAATCTTCGATCCTTTCTTTTCCACTAAACAAACAGGAAGCGGATTGGGACTGGCCACGTCTTATTCCATCTTGCAAAAACACAACGGCTTTATCTTTGTGCAATCGGAAATTGGCAAGGGCAGTGTTTTCTCTATTTTCCTTCCCGCTTCCGCTAAAAGGAAGAAGAAGGTTCAAAGCGAAACGGTGGACAGTTCGCAGTTTGTTGGCAAAGGCCGAATTTTAATCATGGATGATGATGGTATGGTGCTGGAAACATCAAGAGCCTTGCTTGGTCATCTGGGATTTGAAGTGGATTTTGCTAAAGATGGTAAGACGGCTTTGGAAAAATACCGACAGCTTTTTAACAATAACCATCGCTACGATCTGGTTATAATGGATTTAACCATCCCTGGTGGAATGGGAGGTAAAAGGGCGATAGAAAAATTACTGCAAATTGATCCTGAAGCTTTAGCCATAGTAAGCAGCGGCTATTCAACGGATCCTATTATGGCTAATTTTAAAGAATATGGTTTTAAAGGACGCCTGAAAAAACCTTTTAACGTGCATGAGCTGTTGGAAGTGCTTGAAAATTTGGGACTAATCCATTTAAAAAAATAAGACCGTATCATTCGTCCTCCGCCAAATTTGTGCCCCCTGCTGCCTTAACAGCCAATTGGTCACAACGCTCATTTTCCGGATGACCCGCATGACCGCGAACCCAGTGAAAAGTGACTTTGTGCTTTTTTAACAAATCGAGTATCTGCTGCCATAAATCCGGGTTTTTTGCTTTTTCTTTCTTATTGCGTTTCCAGCCGTTTTTTTGCCAGCGTTCCGCCCAGCCTTTTGTAACGGCATTTACGATGTATTGAGAATCCGTGTAAAGATCAACTTCACACGGTTCCTTTAAAGCCGAAAGCCCGGCAATAATAGCCATTAATTCCATGCGGTTGTTGGTTGTGTTTTTATAGCCCTTTGATAACTCTTTGCGTTTATTTCCATATTGCAGGATGACTCCGTAACCTCCCGGACCAGGATTTCCGGAACAAGCGCCGTCGGTATAGATTTGAACTTTTTTCATAAAAATTCCCGTGATAAGTTAATGGATTGTTGAATTTATGAATTGTTGGATTAAGGGAGTGATGGAGTACCGGAGTGTTGGGTTCATTATGAAGCTTTACTGGTTTAACTGTCTTAATATTGATAGCATAAATTAAACAGCTCTATTTAAAAAACAAAATCGTTATTTGATTTTAGAATCTTTATTATTAAAAAGAGAATTTGATGCGCAGAAAATATTGATTGGGAAAACCGCCGAATTCCGTTCCGGTTGCACCGTAAGTCAGGAAAGCCAGTGCATACAGATCCCAATTGGTAGCCAGAGAATATTGCAATGAAGGGCCGACAATACCCGACCGGTCATCCGGATTGGCCATTAAAAAAATATCGCCGCGCAACAACGGGGTAATATCATAAGCCGTGTGCAGAAAAGCAGATTGCCGGGCAGGAGTTAATTCACCAGTGTATAAGATATCCCAACGGCGCAAGGCGGCATTTTCCCGCGTTCCCAATCCATTATATAAATATTCCCCGTGCAGGTACAAACTGTTGGAAAAGGTATAATCCAATGAAAGCGCTCCTGTCCAGTAAGGCTTATCTGTTTTTTGCTTAAAAAAGAATGGCGGCAGGGCAGGGTCAAAACGCGTGTACTCCAAATCGGGGTCGCTGTACAGGATTTCCCCGCGGAAACCGGCGTCCCACAACTGCCCGGCCCAGGTAAACGAGAGACGCAGGGTTTGTTTTTGCCAGCCGCCCTGCAGGCTGAAATCGTAATTTTCGTAGTTGGTTTGATAGCGCAGGGTGTACACCACCTGCTCTTTGGTTTTACCCGGCGAAACGGCCAGCGCGATTTGCGAAACCGGACCGGTGTAGTATTGCAGCAACAAGGCGTCCGTTCCCGGCCTTTCCTCATAGTCGAAATCCAAAAAATTGAATGGGTTAAACAGGTCACTGGGATTCCATACCAGGCAGGTACCCCAGGCGATACGCTGCCGTCCGATGGTAACCTGAAGGGCGTCTATAGTCCAGTCCAGATATAAACGGTCGATTTCCGAATACGCGTAAAAGTCATTTTTATCCGCATACTCATATTTCAGATCGAAATAATAGGTGTTATCACTGAATATATCGGTAAAACTGTTCAGGGTTTTGATATTTTTCTGATAAATAAGCAGATGACGTGATTGAAGAGAAAAATATAGATTATCAAACGGATACCAGAATATATTCAGACGACCTTGAAAGGTATTCTGGAATTGTCCGAAATCGGTAACCAGACCGGGAAAAATATTGTTTAGATTCTCATTATACGTGAACAGATTTTTTACATAACCGCCCACTTCCCAATCGGATAATTGCGCTTTAGCCGGGGAGAACAAAATGGCTAAAAAGAGAGACAATAAGGAATACAGCCATAAAAAAGACTGCCCCGGCTCCGGGTTAATCTTCCGCTGTGTGTAACCTGCCTTTGGATATTGCTTGGGTGGCAAGCCCCCTTGCAACGATGCAAGCTCTGTTTCGTCATTGCGAGCGAAGCAGAATGTAACAAAGCAATTCCTTGCCGGGGAAAGAGGGACAAGCACCGGGGGCTCTTCGGGCCAGGTAAAAAAAACGGTCTTCATCGGGTGCGTTCATCCTTATCCACTTTACCATCCACCAGCGTAACAATACGCCGCGCCCGTTTCATCACTTTGGCATCGTGTGTGGAGAAGATGAAAGTCATATCAAATTTTTCATTCAATTCCTCCATTAAGTCGAGCAACGCTTCGGCCGAAGTTGAATCCAGATTGGCCGTAGGCTCGTCTGCCAGCACAAAATTGGGCCGCGAAGCCAGCGCCCGGGCTACGGCTACCCGTTGTTGCTGCCCTCCGGATAGTTGAGCCGGACGAATATCCAATTTGTCACTCAATCCCACTGCATTTAACACCTCTACAGCCCGTTGCCGGCGCTCGGCTTTGGGTACGTTTTGCAGTAACATGATAAATTCCACGTTTTCACGCGCCGTTAAAACAGGAATCAGATTATAGGCCTGGAAAACAAAACCGATGTGGTGCAGGCGGTATTCCACTAATTTGCTTTCAGACAGCGTTGACAAATCCACACCGTCGATGATAACTTTTCCGTTGGTGGGTTTATCCAATCCGCCCACAATATTAAGCAGCGTCGTTTTGCCGGATCCGGAAGGACCGACTATGGCGGTAAATTCTTTTTTTTCGATCGACAAATTTACATCTTTAACCGCATGCACGGGTACGGCGGTTGTGTTGTAAATTTTATTCAAATCAATCAGTTCGATAAGCGCCATGGATTTATTCCTTCTTAAATGGATGATTATGTATTTTTTTGGCTATTGGCTATTAGCTGTCAGCTCTCGGCTATTGGCTATCGGCTGTTAGTTTTTAGTTCTCAGTTATAAAGTTATTAGTTCCCAGTTCCCAATTCCCGGTTTCCCCCGTCACGGCGGGTTCTTCGCTTCGCTTCGAAAGTTATAAGTTCTTAAATCGTAAATCGAAAATCGAAAATCCGGTCTTTTGGCTTTGGGCTGTTAGCTCTTAGCTATTGGCTTTTAATTCGTAATTCGCCGTGCCTGCGGCAGACAAGTAATTGAATGATTCGTAATTGATTCCTCGTCACGCGTCACCTGTCACCAGTCACTCACTACTCTGTACTAAGTACTCGGTACTATGTACTATTATGCAAGATAAATCTTACGGTACAATATATATTTAATAACTTCGTATCGCTTCCGAGGGTACCAGATGCGTGGCCTTCCAGGCCGGAAACAGGGCTGCTATGTTAGCCGCAATAATGATCATTACCGTTAAAATGACATACATAGCCACAGGCAGATACGGATAAAGCATCGTGCTGGCGCCGAAACTTTCCAGACTATAGGCGATGGCGCTCAGATCAATGCCGGTGTGAGCAAAGACGGATATACTGGCCACACCAAGCAAAATGCCAAGCAATCCTCCCGTAAGAGAGAGAAAGATTGTTTCCAAAATAATCATAATAAAGACTCTTGTTTTTTTCATTCCAATGGCAATGAGCACCCCAAATTCACGTATGCGATCCACTACCGACATAAGCATGGTATTCGTAATTCCAAATAGAAGCGCCAGTAAAATAATGGCTACAAAAACATAGGAATACGTAATGGTCATATCCGAGAGATAGGCCAGCTCGGGAGCGATTTCCTGCCAGTCTTTCACGTCCAATAGAGCAAATCGTTCTTTTAATTTCCGGGCAATCGATTTGAATTGTTGTGTGGATTCAACCCGGATGGCAATTTCATGGAAAATGGGCGGGCTGTCCAAAATGCGAAAAATATCTTTCTGGCGTAAATAGACATTCATGCCGTCAAACTGGGACGAAGATGTTTTGAATATACCCGAAACCCGGCAGGCAATATAGGTTATATTTCCTTGTAAATCCTGAAAACTAAGTATTACTTTGGAATGAATTTTTAAATTGAGTCGTTCGGCCAGTTTTTTGCCGATGACGATGGGATTTCGTTTATCCGATTCAAAATAGCTGCCCTCCTGCACGCTGGAGTAAATGTTGGTTACTCGGCGGGCTGCAGCCGGATCAATCCCGATAATCCGCACGCCGAAAGAAGAGGATGGAGAAGCGGCCATGCCCTCAATCAATGTACGGGCGGAAACAGCCGCAACGCCGGGTATCTCTTTGCACTGCAGGAGAACCTTTTCACCATCGGGGATATAGTTATTTATATTCTTTTCTTTGGAATAATCCACTTTATGAATCTGAATATGCGCCAAATCGCGCTTGATGGCTGTTTCTACCACAGAGTCCATCATGCCCAGCATGATGGCATCCGAAAATAAGCCGCCCCACAAACCAAAGGCGATGGATAACACAATAATCATACTGCGTTTATGGTTCCGCCAGACATTTCGCCAGGCTAATGACAATAGCATAGTCGGTTTCTCCCGAAAAAATATATTTCATTGAGTTGAAGAGAATTAATGAATTAATGAATTAATGAATTATTGAATTGTTGAATTGTTGAAAAACGCATCGATCTATCACTCCAATAATCCAATAATTCAACAATTCATCCATTCATCCATTCATCCATTCGTCCATTCCTTTCTCTCTTATCCGTGCAACGCCCTCACCGGATCTAATCGACGTATAAAAAGATAGGGATAGACCGTCGTTACGAGGGCGATGGCTAAAACAACCAATGCCTGAGAAACGAAAATGGTCGGGTCACCGCTAAAGTTCATGATCGGTTCTATACCCATATTTTCATATATTTTGGCTCCTTCGCCGCTGATGTGGATGGGGTGTTCGATCAGGTACATGATGATAGGCACGCTGGCTATCATTCCTGCTACGGCACCCAAAAAGGAAACAAAAATACTTTCCAGAAAAGTTACCACAATGAGGCGACTTTTGCGCATACCCACAGAAATAAGAATACCGAATTCGCGCGTGCGCTCCGAAACCATCATCATCACCGTGCCTAAAACGCCAAAAGCGATAACCACGTACAAAATAGCCAGCATAATCATTCCGCTTACATTATCCACTTCAATGTTTTCTTTAAGGTCGGGCATCATCTCATCCCAGGTCATAATAGCCCAGTGGTCGTCGGCAATAACAGATACGTCCTCAAGAACATGGTCCAGATGACGTATGTCGTCAATCATAATAGGCAGGGAAGTGATTCGGTTTTCCATGGAAAATATCTCCTGAGCCCGTGGTAATACCATGAATACCAATGAATTATCCAGTATTTCAAAAGGCAAATCCACAATTCCGCCTATGGGCATTAAAGCCACGGCCATTTGCCCGTAAGCGCCTTGTCCGTATATGACCAGACTGTCGCCGATATTGGCCTGGAATACTTCTGCCAATCCCTTTCCTATGAGCAGGGCAAGAGAATCTGAGCTGAGATATTCACCTTCGATCAGCTTGTCCCTCAGCCCGGTCATTCTGGTTTCACTCTCCGGAACTATGCCGATGATTTGCCCTACTTTGGTATGATTCAGGTGTGAGATCAGGGCAAATGCTTCCAATCGTGGAGTAACATTGGTCACATTCTCAATTTTCCGGATCCGCTCTATATCTTCCGGGCTGATATGAATACCCTTATCCAGAGACCGGTTTTCCCAATAACCCTTACCTTGTACCTGCAAATATCCGGTGAGCAATTTAGCCGAAGAGTGAATCATATAGGCGTAAGAACCTAATTGCCCGGAACGCATCACAATGGCTAACAATACGGCGAAAAATACAGAGGCTGCCAGTATGAGCGTGCGCTTTTTGTTACGCCAGATGTTACGCCAGCTTAATGAAAGATACATTGTTTACCTTACCCTTTTCATATTTTGCTGCGAAAAGAACGATTCGTCTATTTTGATATTGAATTTTATCTTAAGGTAGTCCATTACGGTTTTTTGGCCGGGTTTATCCACAGGTATCATTTCCCAGTGGGCGGGTATTAAGCGGCCGCCCATCTTTTGCACGTTACTGCCTGTCATGGTTTTGACCAGAACGCCGTCTTCGTCGTAGTAATTGGCCTTAAGCTGTAGATACTCCTTTTTGGATACCCATAAAAATATTTTTCCCCACACCACCCCCGCTTCGGGTTTGGGTATCATCAATATTTTATAGCAGGGATATCCGTCAATTGTGTCTTGCCCGGCAATAGAGTGGTTGTAATCCTGTACAATCGATGATTGACGTACCAGATCGTCATTGGTGAAGTCGGAACCCATCCACGATTGAAGCATCATGGACGGCGGAATTTTAATGATACGGTGAACCGAGGGTATCCAGTTCCAGACTTCCATTTTACGTTTTAAAGTTACGACGCCTTTGTCTTTGGCCGGTTTGGTAATCAGAACCAGGGCATAGTCGGGTTCCAGCGCCCATATTTTCATAGTCAGTTCACGCGACCAATCGGGTTTCACGATTTTCATGGTCATTTCGCTGTAGCTGCTTTTGGCGCGCAGTAGTTCATCGGATTTCTGTACAATGTGACGGGCGTCTTGCGCACATAGAACGGTACTCAGAAGAAAAATAACTGTGAGAAAAATAAAGTAGATGTACTTGCTAAATGAAAACATGATTTTTCCTTTGTTAAACATTTACTTCAGTCAAAAGGGGAACAATAGTTTAAAAAAACTTAATTTTGCAATCTTGTCCACAGTATATGAAACTGGATGCCCGCGGATGATTGCCCGTGCGGCCAAAAGACCGCTCTGGATGGCGGCGGAAATCCCTTCGCCCATATCCAGCGTGGCCAGACCGGCGGCGTCGCCCACCAAAAAGGCGCCGTCATTGTAAACGGTGTGTTCTTTCGATCGCAGATAATAACTGTATCCACGCCTCGAAAAAGTATGCCCGCGCACCAGATTCAATTTATCCAGTTTGTTTATAAATTGTTGCCATTGTTCCTGAATGCTCTGGCTTCTTTTTTTTAGGGCAGCCGCCCCCCCTCCAATACCGATATTGAGATAGCCGTTTGCTTTGGGCACATACCAGGCGTAACCCGGCAGATTATTTTCAAAAAACCACAAATAACAGTTGGAATCGCGATACTTGTATTCAAATTCTTCTTCTATGGTGACAATGTGTTTTGCCTCGTCTCGCGGCGTACCGGTTTTAAAAAAGGTACGATATACAGGACAATGTGTTCCTGCGGCGCCTATGATATATTTTGACCGGTATGTTTCGTCAATTACGAACCCGTTGTCTGTTCGTTCTATCTTTTTAACTTCATGTTGAATCATTTTCACCCTGCTCCGTTCCACCAGGAAGCGGTCAAATTCATAACGCCGCACCGAATACTGACGGGTGGGCAGGGGAAAGCGCCGCCCCTTAAAATGGAAAATGAGCCGATTGAATTTTAGCAGACCAAAGGGATAGTCATCCGGACTCAGCTCCAGTAATTTAAATACATACGGCGTTATCCATCCGGCACAGAGCTTTACGCGGGGAAAAGAAGCCTTATCCAAAAGGATAACATTTTTCCCTTTCCGTTGTAACTCCCAGGCGCAAGCAGAACCCGCCGGACCTGCGCCGATGATAATGACGTCCCAGTGCATTTTATTTCAGTTCTTAATTGTTTGATGTTTTCTTTGTTTGCGCCTTCCTGAACTTATCTTAGCGTCATCCGGAGCAAGGTCAAAGGGAACGAGATTTGGCTTCGACAAGCTCAGCCTCCGTTACCTGCGCGTGGTTGACGCCGGGTTAAGTCTGCATCATTTATCCGGCTGCTTTGTTCAAACCAATGTATTAAATTATAAAGTTCAAAGAACGTCCAACCGCTCAGTTCAACCGGCAATCCGGCTGTTCTCTGCCGGGTTTGGTCATCACAATCTGCCAAAGCTGGGTGTACCGCGCCCGAAAACCGGCGGCAGAACTTAATAAATAATACCGCCACATCCGGTAGAAACGCTCGCCGTATTTGTCTTTTAACTCCGGCCAGGCCTTTTCAAAATTCTCGTGCCAGGCCATCAAGGTTGTATCATAATCGGGGCCGAAGTTGTGCCAGTCTTCCATCACAAAAATATTTTCCATGGCTTTACCCAATTGGGTAATGGATGGAATCATACCGTTGGGGAAAATATATTTATTGGTCCAGGGATTGGAAGATTTCTCACTGTTATTCCCTCCGATGGTGTGGATAAATGCAATACCGTCCTCTTTGAGGCAGCGGTCAGCCACCTGCATATAGGTACGGTAGTTTTTGTACCCCACATGTTCCATAATCCCGATGGAAACAACCCGGTCGTATTGGCCTTCTACGGTGCGATAATCCTGCAGGCGGATATCCACAGGTAAACCTTTGGCTCGTTCCCGAGCCAGTTCTACCTGCCGTTTGGATACGGTAACACCGGTAACTTTAGCACCGTATTTTTCGGCCGCATAGATGGCAAAACCGCCCCAGCCGCAACCGAGGTCCAAAACGGTCATTCCTTCTCTCAAACCGATTTTGCGGCAAACCAGATCCAGTTTGGCCTCCTGCGCTTCATCCAGATTCTTGGCGTTTTTCCAATAAGCGCATGTGTACAGCAATCGTTTATCCAGCATGCGTACATATAAATCGTTACCCACATCGTAATGTTCTTTGCCTACCTGAAAGGCTCTTTTGAGTTTTTGCATATTAAACAGGCGGGCTTGTAGGGCCAGTAGGGCGTATTTAAAATTGCTGCGAAATTTTTGCGGCAGGTCGGAACGCAGGATACGGGTTAAAAATTGATCCAATGAGGGACTATCCCACCAGCCGTCCATATAGGATTCCCCTAAACCCAGGGCGCCGTCGCTCATCACACGCTTGTAAAACCGCTCATTGTGTACCTGAATATCCCACGGCTGATCGCCGTTCAGAGTAATGCCCAGCGGAGAGAGCAAGGCCTGGATTGTTTCCTTATGATGATTTACAGACATGATGTTATCTCCTTACAAATTTGTAAGATGAGAAATGATCAAAGTCTTTTAATGCCGTTTAAAAGGCCCGTAGTAAAATCTTCCGCCACTTCCTTCAAATCGAATAAAGTGGGGTCTAAAATCCATTGCAACATTAAACCATCCATAGCGGCAATAATGGCCGATGCCGTATTGAGGGTATTTATAGGTTTAAATACGCCGGATTGTATCCCTTCCTGCAACACATCATTTATCAATGTACGATAATGATCATACAATTCTTTTAAATTGAACAGGTCCATAATTTTTGTACTTTTTGCGCGAATACCTTCGGCCCAGAAATCCATGGTAATACTCATGAATTCTCCGCTGTCCTCCAATAACTGGACTAATCCGATTTCGATGAATATCCTCAGTTTTTCTACGGGGTCGTCGGTTTTGGAGAAGGCATCTTGCAGTAGAAGTTCGGATTTTTGCATAAAAAAATGGAAAGTTTCGGCAAAGACTTGTTCCTTGCTGCGGAAATATTCATAAATGGTGCCTTTGCCGATACCGGCCGTTTCGGCCACGTCAATCATCTTGGTTTTAGCGAAACCTTTGCGGGAAAATACTTCCAGCGCGGCTAACAGGATTTCCTGTTTTTTCGTATCTTTATCAACAACTCGCGGCGTCATAAAAATATCCGAAAAATGTTGTTATTTATAATTGACCGACCGGTCGGTATTAATATACTTGTACAAACTCTTCAATGTCAAGAGTTTTTTAAATGAGGAAGGAATTTACCTTTGGAATCATACCGGGAAGGAATGCGTCCGGCCTGTTCAGTTCAAAAATAATTGTATTACCCTTCATTGCTGTCCAAAATAAATTATTATGACAAATGCAGGCATTGTTTTTTAAGGAGTTACAACAATAATTATCTTCATTGTCAAATTTGCCCATCCGCCAACTCTCCCCCTTGGTCCCCCTCTCTTTTCGACAGGCTGTTGCAGAATAGGGAATTTGGGGCTGAAGCCCCATGATTTGTTGGATTACTGTCCCCTATTAAAAATAATTAAATAGCCCCGACTTTTAAGTCGGGGTCAAAAAATTATTTCCCTATTTTTTAGGCGCTTTAGCGCCTTTATATAGAAACTGCAACAGCCTGTTCGAAAGAGAGGGTGAAATGTTTGTCCGCCGTGGCGGAAAAGAGGGTGAGTTGCCATTTCCTTCAAGCAGGATAGTGTTATAATTTCTATTTTGGAAAAGTATGATTCCCCTTGCAATCTTTGGATAAATTATGTATGATTAGAGTAATCTTATAAAATAATAGAAATATCTAATTATGGTTTTGCGTTATGAAACTTTCAGGCAGCCAGGAAGATTATTTAAAAACGATTTGGTATCTGGAAAGGGAACACAAGCGGGCTACAGCCAAGTCGGTAGCCGATGCCTGCGGCGTGCGGCCGCCCACCGTGCTATCTATGTTTCGGATTTTGGCGCAGAGAGAATTGATCACCTATAATAAAACGGAAGGCGCCTGTTTAACCGGAAAAGGCGAACAAACTGCCCGCAAACTGGTACGTAAACACCGTCTTATCGAAACATTTCTGGAACAGGTACTGCAGATGGATGGCGGCATTTTGCATGATGAAGCGGAGAAACTGGAACATGTGGTATCCGATCAACTGATGCACCGGATTGACGCCTATCTCGGTTTCCCGGAAAAAGACCCGCACGGGTCTCCCATTCCGCTTCTGACTGAGGATAATAATACCGTTCCCCTTCACCAGGTAAATGAAGAACGCACGTTTATTATAAAAGATATCACCCTGACGCATAATTTAAGAGAATACTACGAAAAAAATGAATTCATCAGGGGGAGTGTCTGGACGATGAGCGCTCGGGCTCCGGATCAATCCAGTTTTTTACTGAGCAACGGACGGCGTTACATCGCCATATCGGCCGAGGTAGCCAAAGCGATTTTGGTTACGGTGAAGAGCTGAAAAAGGGTCGCTGTAAAAGAATGGTTGAAGCCTCTTTTAACATAAATAAAATCATATATGGGATTTTACCTGAATGTATGTTAATCCGTTTTATGCCCTGACCATCGCCATAATAGGGCTGGTCGTATTGTATTTTTTATTCTGGCCCGATTCACCGGTCGTACGGCGTATCCGCCGTTTTCTGATGCATACAAAACGGGCCGAAATAGAAGACGCCTTAAAAGTTTTGTACGAGTGTCAGCGCATTCAGGACTTTTGTGAACAGAAGGTTTTGATGCAAGCGCTCGATATAACGGCGGGACATCTGGAACAATTGATCGATGAGCTGCTTGTTTTGCAGCTTGCCGAGAAAACCGGGGAGGGAATCCGTCTTACGGATAAAGGATTGGAATATGCTCTGCGAGTGATTCGCCTGCACCGGTTGTGGGAACACTATCTGGCCGAGCAAACCAGCATTCCGGAAGACAAATGGCATGCTGCCGCTGAACTTAAAGAGCACCAGCTTGGTCTGGATGATGCCAAACGCCTGAGCAAAGCGCTGGGAAATCCTTTGTACGATCCGCACGGTGATCCGATTCCAACGGAAGACGGCCTTGTGCCGCCTTTTAGAGGAATTACCCTCAACCGGATGGAAGAGGCGCAAACAGGACGGGTGGTTCAACTGGAAGACGAGCCGGCCGAACGATATACCGCTCTGCGCTCCAGGGGAGTGGCTTTGGGGACGCTTATCACCCTAAAAAAGAAGGAAGACCAGCGTCTTTTACTGCTTGTGGACGGGCAGGAAGCGGAACTTCAGCTCTGGCATGCCCTGGCAGTGTATGTGCAGCCTTTGGATCCTTCGGAAACAGAGGCTGGTAATATAACCACATTGTTGTCCCTTAAAACGGGGGAAAAAGGTCAGGTTGTCGGTATATCGCGGGCCTGTCGCGGGCCGCAGCGCCGGCGGCTTATGGACCTGGGTGTAGTGCCAGGCAGCATCATCAGCCGTGAGCTGAGCAGCCTGGGCGGCGACCCGGTGGCCTATAATATTAAAGATACGCTAATCGCCCTGCGCAGCGATCAGGCTAAAATGATACAGATACGAAAGATAGGGCAAGAGGAAACAAAATAATATGATAGATCAGAACAATCCCTGTGAAGAATGTCCGGCAGCGGCTCATCATCTGGTTAATTTGCAAAAGCTGGGTGTGGAAATGGATGAATGGGATTATGTGGTTGCGTTGGCCGGAAATCCCAATACGGGTAAAAGCACGGTTTTTAACGCCTTGACCGGGCTTAAACAGCATACCGGCAACTGGCCGGGTAAAACCGTTTCGCGAGCTGAAGGCGGGTTTATCAGCGAAGGTAATCGCTTTAAAATTGTCGATTTACCCGGTACATATTCTTTGCTATCGGCCAGCACGGACGAGGATATTGCCCGTAATTTTATACTTTTTGGACGACCGGACGTCACCGTGGTAGTGGTAGATGCCACTCGTCTGGAACGCAATTTGAATTTGGTACTGCAAATTCTGGAAATCACCGACCGGGTGGTGCTGTGTTTAAATTTAATGGATGAAGCGCGCAGACACGGCATTCAGATCGACGAGAGGGCTTTGAGCCGCGCTCTTGGAATTCCTGTTGTGCCTACAACGGCGCGCCAACGGGAAGGATTGGATGAATTGTTAAAGGTAATAGGCGATGTGGCCCGGGGGAAAATCAGAACCAAACCGCATCGTATCCAAAGCGGTTCAAAAAAAATGCAAAAGGCCCTGAACGATGTGGTACGCGATATCGAACAGCTTTATCCCGCTCTGAATAACAGCCGCTGGGTTGCTCTGCGTCTGCTCGAAGGTGATCCGGTTATTATAAAGGCTTTGAAGGATGGTGAAATAGAAGAGCTGGCTAAGTTTGCGGCTGAAGGAAACGAGGATGAAACAGAAACGCCCGCCGCGCCCGACCCAAAAAATATACATGATGTTCTGCAAAAAGCATCGGATTATCGTCTGGATTTTGGCGACGGATTGCACGATGTGCTGATGGAAGCCGTTTACAAAGACGCCGGCGCCATTGTGCGCAAAGTGGTAACCTATCCTTCCGAAAAAAAACGCCTCTATTGGGATCAGTGGCTGGATAAAATATTAACCAGTAAATGGACCGGCTTTCCCATGATGCTGGTTATGCTGATGGTCGTTTTTTGGATCACCATAGCCGGCGCTAACGTTCCCTCAAGCCTGTTAGCCGATTTTTTTATGGGTTTTTTACATCCGTTACTAAAAGAATGGGCGGCGCAGATTGGGACGCCCTGGTGGTTAAGCGGTTTCTTGATAGATGGGGTTTATCTCTCCGCTGCCTGGGTAATCAGCGTCATGCTGCCGCCCATGGCGATCTTTTTCCCATTGTTTACTATTTTGGAGGATTTCGGATATTTACCGCGGGTGGCGTTTAATCTGGACGGATTGTTTCGCAAATCGGGCGCCCACGGTAAACAGGCCTTAACCATGGCCATGGGATACGGCTGTAATGCTGCCGGCGTAATCGCAACGCGGATTATCGACAGCCCCCGTGAAAGGCTCATTGCCATTATCACCAATAATTTTGCGCTGTGTAACGGCCGTTGGCCAACTCAAATTTTATTGGCCTCTTTGTTTATCGGAGCGCTGGCTCCACCGGCCTTGGCAGGCGTTATTTCCGCATCGGCCGTGGTGGCAATAGTACTGTTGGGTGTGGCGCTCACTTTTATTACCTCATGGTTTTTATCGCGCACTGTTTTAAAAGGAGAGCCGTCTTCCTTTAGTCTGGAATTGCCGCCTTACAGACCGCCGCGCATTCTTCAAACGCTGTACACTTCGCTGATCGACCGTACTATTTATGTATTGTGGCGGGCCATCATCTTTGCCGCGCCGGCCGGGGCGGTCATCTGGTTGATTGCCAATGTCACTATCAGCGGCCAACCGTTGGCAACGCATCTGATAAACTGGCTTGATCCGTTCGGTCTGCTGATCGGATTGAACGGCGTAATTTTACTGGCCTATGTGATCGCCATTCCTGCCAATGAAATCATTATTCCGACGGTATTGATGTTAACCGTGCTCAGCAGCGGTCTTAGCGGTGTGGGAGAGGGTGCCGGCGTCTTGTTCGAATTGGAATCGGCGGACGCTTACATACAGGTTCTTCAGGCCGGAGGCTGGACGCTCTTAACCGCGGTAAACGTGATGCTTTTTAGTCTGGTGCACAATCCCTGCTCAACCACCATTTATACCATCTATAAAGAAACCGGCAGTAAAAAATGGACGGCCGTAGCCACGCTGCTGCCGCTTTTGATGGGCTTTGCCTTAACCTTCTTTGTTACTCAGGTCTGGCGCATTCTTAGCGGAATGTATTGAAAATCCGCTTCTCTCATTCCAAGCGATGGAAGCGGTTGAATCCGTTGACTCTATTTAATCAACGTAATCTTACCAGTTTCTGTATGGTTACCCGCCTTCACTTTGTAGTAATAAACGCCGCTGGGCAGAGAAGCAGCATTGAATATAAAGCGGTGCTGTCCAGCGGATAACTTTCGGTTTACGATACGATCCACTTTCTTTCCCAGAGCGTCATAAACATCAATTTCCACAAAAGCCGCTGTAGCCAGATGAATTTGCAGCGTGGTCTGCGGATTAAAGGGGTTCGGATAGGCATAAACCAGCAAAGGCGCCCGGGGTAGCTCGGTGGGATGATCTCCGAGACCGGTGCCGGTGATTTGCACATTCAGAGAATCTATGGTAAACGGTAAATTGGGTAGCTGCTCATAATAGGATTTAAAAGTTTTTACTTCCGGTGTGTCGTATTCCAGTAAATTCTGAACAAACCTCGGACTGAGCGTTTGATAGAGCAGACGCACCTCCAACGAATACGTTTGGTTCTGATTTAACCCGCCAATCATATAATACACTGTATCGGTACCGGAAGCGTTGTGGTTAAACGTGGCGTCCGAAACAGCCAGACCTTCCACCGCGGTGGAATCATACGCCGGGCCGTTAACGCTAAAGCCCTCCGGTGGAATACGGTTATCCTTCAGGTATCCGGCCGCCCGCAGCAGGGTATAATTAACATTGTTATCCACGTCTTTCATTACCGCCTGATAAACTTGCACCTCATCGGGATGAGTAATCAAAGCATAATGGGGTTCGTACGCGCTGTCAAGACCGGATATATCGCCCATAGCCTCATCCCAGGCGCCGGACTCAAATACGGTAGTACTCCGGTCATCCTGCAATTTCAGATGCAGCCAGGCGCGGCGGCTGGGATATGCGGTGGGAAATTTATGGCCGCTTTTGTTTTTTATTGCAACCCTGGCCATAAGGGTGTCTTTCCCAATCCAGCTATAGCTCACTTGTAGTTCAGCCGTTTCATTGCGCAACAAACGTTTTGTCCGGGCTATGGTGCTGTCGAAATGCGCCGCTGAGGCCGTAACACCGATTTCGCTGCCAAACATTTTGAGCAGGTTCAGCATATACACATTGCCGCCCACAAAATAATGCCGGGCAAATTCACTGCGTGCCGCCAGTGAAGTCGGCCGATTGGAAATGACTACAGCTTCGTCCAGTTTGGGCATGTGGCAGGTTTGGCACTCTATGTTTTGATCCGGATATATGCTGTTCTGCCACTCCAGATAAGGGGTTTGTTCCGGAGCTTCACCGGCAATATTTCCGTCGTTATCTACATACGGGGTGAACAGGGTATGACAGGTGGCGCACAACTCGGACTTGTGTGTCTGTTCGCCAAATTTTGGGGTATAATTCACCGAATTCTGCATGGGAGTGGTCAACGGATCCGTGAAGGGACCGTAAATAATACGGTCGTTTTCGATAATGTAATGTCCGCTAAAACTGGCCGAAGTGCCCAGGTTGTCTGCCTTTATTTGATGACACCCCGTACAACTCACACCGTCCAGAGCTAATGGATCCGCTTCCATTTCGGCGATGGTATAAGCGGAAGAACCGTTATAAATGGCCTCGGTACGCCCCAGAGGCGCATGGCAGGTAGTGCACTTGTCCTCTATGATACTTTGCAAATGGGGATTAGCGGCAACTTCGGCAGAAACCTTGGCTCTCCAAAAAGGATCGCGGGCGGCGTTACCCATCATAGTGGATCGCCAGAGTGTAACCGGCGAAACATCGTTACCATGGGCATCGCGCAGGGCACCGGTGTTGGGTGAGCCGGGTTGATGACAGGTGGCGCAATTACCGGAACCGCTAAAGATAGTGGATGTCTGAGTCGGAAGAGTCTGAGCATTCAAAAAAATTACGCTCGGCCCGGTTAAAAATAAGAATATGATTTTTTGTAAAAGCATCCTGTTCATTTTGGAAAGTCCTTTAAAATAGTAAGACAATACTTTATATATAAATCGGAAAAATAATTATGTGAGATAAAAATAACATTTTATACACAAAATAACAGCAAATTGTGATTATTTATTCCGCTCCGGTTTATATGTTGTATCCACCAATTAAGAATAATCAATCTAAAATCAATAACCTATTAACCAGTAAAGGACCCCGGTTGTTATATTATTAAATCTAATTTTTAACTATTTTTAGGAGGGTAACCGATGTTATCACAGTTTTTTAAGAACAGTATTCTCGTTGTAGCCGGATTATTCATTTTTATGGCCTGTCAGCAATCGAATATGGGTGTGGATGGAGTGGAAGATAATAGCAGTGTTAATGAGGTAAGTGTACAGCAGGCAGAAGCCGAAGCACAAAATCTTGCCTCCGAAGAAGACTTTCTTACCGCAGGATATGAACATGGTCCGATCGTAATTATCGACGGCGTAGAATATTACCTGGCTCCGGGAGCTCCGGACGGTCCCAACGGCGCTACAGACATACCGGGTCATTACTGGAAACAGTTGAGCTTTAACCGCCTGCAGGGCAGACATTTCAACACGGGTCCTTTTGGGAAAGCAAAATGGTGGTCTTCGGATGCGCCTGACGGCTCATTACTTTTCATTGTAAGCGCTGTAATTGATACATGGTCCATGGAAAAGGCTAAAAAATATGCTAAAAAAGGGTTTGTCCATTATCATGAATTCGTAACCGTAGCTGACGGCAGCAAACATCCGACAAAGGTCTTATGGTTACGTCACATTGCTGTGCGTTCTTTTACACTGGACGGCGGGCCGCATCCCGAACTTGCCCATGAAGTGGAACCCGGGCTTGACTGGGATTTTATACCTAATGGTATGATGCCATATGATCCTTCCAAATAACTTTAATATCTCTGCCAGCTTCCTGATTTTATCCTGAGGCTTTTTTGTTTATTAGACCTATTAAACTGTATGATTTTTTTTGAATAGACGACTTTTTCTTAGACCTTCCAGGTTTTGAAAACCCGGAAGGTTTTTTTTCAACCGATCAGCTGCTCAGAGATGGAAAAAACGATGCCATCTCGGCAAACCCTCCCCACAATCCACCCCCGTACCCTCCCTTCGCCGGCGAAGGGAGGGGCGTAGCGTGGCGGCCGTGTGGTTCTTACGAATCGGGGTGGGTTGCCCGCCCCGCCGGGATGTCATCTGTAGGCTTCTACATTCCCTCACCCGTCATGCTGAACTTGTCTCAGCATCCACAAAACCAACATTATATTCCGAATCAAGTTCGGAATAACGTAACTAAACCCGGAAGGTCTTTCCTGCAGCCATCAGCCGGAACAAAAATCTCTCAAACAGACAGTTTCCATTTCTTTTATGGAATTCATTTCCTTTAATCAGTAAATTAGAATAAATCTAATACTTTTAAATAAGGGTTCTCCTGTTAAATCTAAGTTAAAGGTCAATCTTTAATTGAAACCGACACACGGAGAGGAAGGATGAAGAAAGAAACCAAGTTTTCCATCTGGTATTATATTGCTTTATTCATCGGTTTGATGTTATTACAAATAATTTTTTTCCCCGGTACCGGAGCCCGGAAGGAAATATCCTATAATACATTCAGAGAAAAGGTGCGGGAAGGAAAGGTGGCCAAACTGGTTATTCTGCCGGACCGTTACATCGGAGAATACAAAACCGGGGATACGGATACAACCTCGTCGCATATTAAAGCGGTGCCCTCGGCGCCCTGGCGTCTGCACTTCGAGGAAGTGGAAAAGCGCATGGCCAGGCAGTTTTCGGTGACCCGCCTGCCCAATATGCCCGATGAGAACCTGATTGCTCTGTTGGACTCGGCCGGTGTGGACTACAGCGGGCGTATCGAATCCAATTTCCTGGAAAATTTCTTTATAAACTGGATACTGCCTATCGGGTTTATGATCCTCATCTGGGGTTTTATCTTCCGCCGGATGAACATGACCGGTAAAAATATGATGACTTTCGGCACAAGTAAGGCCAAAATACAGGTGGAATCCGATAAAAACAGGGTAACCTTTAAAGACGTTGCCGGTGTGGATGAAGCGGTGGAAGAAGTAAAAGAACTGGTGGATTTCCTGAAAAACCCGCAGCACTACACCAGTCTGGGCGGTAAACTGCCCAAAGGTGTGTTGCTGGTCGGACCGCCGGGAACGGGAAAAACACTGCTAGCCCGGGCCGTAGCGGGGGAGGCCGACGTCCCCTTCTTTAGCCTGAGCGGTTCCGATTTTGTGGAAATGTTTGTGGGGGTGGGCGCCGCCCGGGTGCGCGATTTGTTTAAACAGGCCAAAGAAAAGGCACCGTGTATTATTTTTATTGATGAAATTGACGCCATCGGTAAGAGCCGCGGAAAAGTGGCTGCCATGGGCGGCGGTTATGACGAACGGGAAAATACATTGAACCAGCTTCTGGTAGAAATGGATGGCTTTGATCCCGGCGCAGGTGTAATCATCATGGGCGCAACCAACCGTCCCGAAGTGCTCGATCCGGCCTTGTTGCGTCCCGGACGTTTTGACCGGCAGGTTTTGGTGGATCGTCCGGATATGAAAGGACGCGCGGCTATTTTCAAAGTACATACCCGACAGATTGTGCTGGACAATGATGTGGAACTGGATCGCCTGGCTGCGCAGACACCGGGTTTCGCCGGCGCGGAGATTGCCAATGTCTGCAACGAGGCGGCTTTGCTGGCGGCTCGTAAAAAGAAGAAAAAGGTGTCTATGCGTGAATTTGAAGAAGCTATCGAACGCATTATCGCCGGCTTGGAAAAGAAGAACAAACTGATTAATGAAAAAGAGCGCAAGATTGTAGCCTATCATGAATCGGGACATGCCATTGTGGGATATTTTACACCCGGCGCCGAATCCGTGCAAAAAGTGTCTATCGTCCCACGGGGTATTGGCGCGTTGGGGTACACCCTTCAAATGCCGCTGGAAGACCGCTATCTGATGAGCAAAGCGGAATTGATCGGCAAGATTAAAGGCTTGTTGGGCGGACGCGCCGCTGAAGAGATTGTATTCGGCGAGATATCTACCGGTGCTTCCAACGACCTGGAAAAGGTGGCGCAGATTGCCCGTAATATGATTGTCGTTTACGGGATGAGCGAGCGCATGCCCAATCTTTCTCTGGTGCAACAATCCGGTCCGGGCTTTTTGGGGCAGGGCCCGGCAGCCGAGCGGCGTTCCGAAAAACTTGAGCAAATGATTGATGACGAAGTACTGGAAATTATCAGCACCTGTTATAAAGAGACGAAGGATCTGCTCACTAAAAAAAGAGCTTTACTGGACGCTATGGCCAATAAATTGTTGCAGCAGGAGGTGCTCGATTATCACGAAATCCGTGAACTGCTGGGTGATTCAAATTCGGATAAGAAAAAGTCAACAGATCATTAACCGATTCCGATTGCTGAAACCGATACAGGTATTCCGGTAAAAAGAAAAAAATGGAGGGGGTATGAACAAACCGGTTTTTTCGGAAAATGTTGTTGTACTTACCGGCGCTTCGGCTGGTATCGGAAAAGAACTGGCCATGCAGCTGGCCAGACAAGGCGCCTGTTTAAGCCTGGCGGCGCGTCATGCCGATAGGCTGGAAGAAGTTGGCGAACAATGCCGTCAATTGGGCGCTAAGGCCATCACCGTTCCAACCGATGTTGCGGACAAAAAGCAATGCGAACAACTGATCGAGCGTACAGTGCAGGAATACGGTCGTATCGACACGCTGGTTAATAATGCCGGCATCACCATGTGGGCTCTGTTTGAAGATATTGAAGACCTTTCTTTATTGGAAAATATCATGCAGGTTAATTTTTTTGGTAGCGTGTACTGCACCTATTATGCTCTGCCTTACATTAAAAAGAATAAGGGGCGCATTGTGGGTGTGGCAAGTTTAACCGGGAAAACCGGCGTCCCCACCCGCAGCGGCTATGCGGCGTCCAAGCACGCCATGGCCGGTTTTTTTGATTCGCTGCGCATCGAATTATCCGGTAGCGGCGTAAGCGTAACCATGGTTTTCCCGGGTTTTGTTGCTACGGACATTCGCGAAAGAGCCATTGACGGCAAAGGTAACCCGCTGGAGAAAAGCCCTTTGCCGGAAGAGGAAATGATGCCGGTGGAAAAGTGCGCCAACATTATTGTAGAAGCGATGGAAAACCGTAAACGGGAGGTGGTAATGACAACCCGAGGTAAAATCGGTGTCTGGCTCAAACTCATAGCTCCGGCTCTGGTCGATAAAATTGCCCGCAGAGCCATAGAAAAAGGGTGAAAACTTCAATCCGAATATAAATAAAAAAACCCCGTCTATGCGGGGTTTTTTATTAGGCTAATTTTATAATCCGAACTTTTTACGTCGATCCACAATATCCGCGTGGGCTTTTAAATCTTCATACCATTTGGCAAAAATCTGATTCTTCTTTTGTGTGAGCAGCGTGTCATGGATGGATTTCTTTTGAGCCTCAAAAGCGGCACTGTCGAATGCTGTTTTTTCCAGCAGTTTTATATAGTAAAAGCCGCGTTCACTTTCAACCAGGTCGGAAATGTCGCCAACATTCAGCGCGAATGCAGTGGCCGCAAATTCAACCGAACGGCCTACACGGGGAATGGAACTTTCCATGGTGAACATCGGCGTTACATCATAGAACAATTTACCGTCTTTATGGGCCTCATATATTTCTTTAAACGGCTTTCCGCTTTTCACTTCATCCTGCAGGCTCAGGGCGTACTCACGGGCCAGACTTTTAGCCTTCTCCAGCTTCACTCTGTTTTCCACTAAGGTGCGTACTTCCTCCAACGGACGGTAACCCGCCGGTTTGATAGCGGATACCGAAAAAACAGCATAGCCTTTGTTCTCAAGACTATAGATCCCGGAGACTTCGTTTAAATCGGATGAAAAGGCAAAATTCATTACGGCCGGATTATTGCCGATACCGGGGATAAATCCTGCTTCTTCCTCAAAAAAGCCGGTTTGTTTTACGCTAAGCCCTTCTTCTTTGGCCATGATCTCAAAGCCTTTTTCCTTGGCGTCTTCCGCAAAGAAACGGGCTTTGCTTTCCTGTTCTTCCAGATAGGACGGCGCCGGCGTTACTTTCATCAATATATGGCGTGCTTTTACTTCTTCTTTGCCATCTTTGATGCGTTTGTCCTCAACATAAATAAGATGAAAACCATAAGCGGTTTCGATCGGTCCTACAATCTCGCCCTTTTTGGCGCTAAAGGCGGCATCCTCAAACGGTTTGACCATGGAACCGCGTGTAAAATAACCCAAATCGCCTTTGTTGTTTTTTACAGAGGGGTCTTCCGAATATTCCAGAGCTAGCTGTTCGAAATCCTCCCCGTTCTTCAATCGTTCGCGGATCTGTTCGAAGTCCTGCATCAGGTGCGCCGTATCTCTGGCCGTTGTTTTGATAGGGAAGAGTACATAGGAAAGATTGCGCATTTCTTCCTGTTTATACTCGTCTTTGTGCTCTTCGTAAAAATTCTTGATTTCTTCATCGCTGGCCTGCAAATCCTGGTTAAAACTACCCGGCAATACACTCAGATATTCGGCTTTGGCCTGCAAATTACGTTTTTTAAATTCTTCCAGAACCTCTTCTTCGGTAACACGTACCGTATTGGTGATGATATTTTGCAGTTTGATGAAAGGAATCTGCTGACGATAAATATCTTCGATTTGCCGCCAGGGGATTTCCGGATTTGTAAAGGAAGCGCGGTATTTTTTTATATCAAAAATACCGTTTGTCTTAAATGCCGGATGCTGCTTCAACTCTTCCAGCGGATAATTATACACCTGATAGACCACCTCGGAGTCACTTACCGTGATGCCGAATTTATCCATCTGTTCCGTAAGCAGGGTGCGCTGAATGAATTGTTCCCAAACCTGATCGCGCAGACGCTGCAAATCCACTTCGCTGAAATCGCTGCGGCCGGTCTGGGCACGGTAATTCTCATATAATTGCTGGTACATTTCGGAAAACATCTGGTATGTGAGTTCTTTCCCGTTCACAATACCCACCACATTATCCACTTTGGAACGTCCGGTAATATCCATACCCCATTCAAACACCATAAGCGCAATAAAGGCTACAGCTATAATAATGATAAAGATTTTACTCATTTCCCGCATTTTGGTCATCATAAGAAAGTTTTCTCCTTCAATAATTACAGATTACAAATCACTGTTTTATATTTCCGTACCTTTT
>DRQG01000057.1 GCA_011369465.1 Caldithrix abyssi | reverse complement strand
TTTGCCCTGCAAACGCAAAAAGGGCGAATTGAGCAGCTCCAGTGTTTTCCTGTATTCAAAGCGGCTTTCCACTACCTGCAAGCAGCGCAGAAAAGTCCGGATAAGCGGCGATTGATGCAGACGCAAACCGGTGGACAGGTTATAGGGAATACCGTAGGCCTCAAATGTGCGGCGTAATATGGGAATGTATTTTTCCAAATTGGGAAAAGTGACGGCAATACGGTGCAGGGGTGCAGCTTCACGACGGTGCAAATCCAAAATACGCCGGGCGATATATTCCGTTTCTTCTCTGCGATTGGTTAAGCCGCGAATGATATAAGACTGAGCAGGCAAGGAAGACGCACTAACGATTTCTTCTCTGTTAAACAATCGCCGCGCCAGCAGGCTGTGCTTTTCTTCCTGCCTAAACTGCGCGCCCATTTCCTTAAAGCGTTCCGCCGCTTCGGCCGTTTGCTGAAAAAGCGCCGGGTTGTCCGCACAGTATTCCAGTTTGATATGCACGGGCAGCCATTGCGCCGTTTTTTCGATAAACAGATACATCGCCGGGGTGAACAAGCCGTAGCCGTTGATGAAAATTTCTTTCACCTCAGGAAAGCGGGATTCAAACAGCTCTTTGTTTAACATCAGAGAAGCTCTGTGACGGGCAAAAGGCTCGTCGATGAACTCGTCGCCAAAGCGATCTTCCAGGCGGGAGATCAGCATTTTGAAATCGTGATATTTTTGCCGTTCCGCCTGCGGCGTTTCTTCCGTTTTGGCGTCAAATTTTTCACTGTCGTAACCGAAACGGCGAAACTCGGCCACCATATCCGCCGTTTTTTTGACCAGACCGGGCGTTACTGTTTTATCCGGTAATAAATAGCCGAATTCCGGCGCTTCTTTTTGCAAAATATCTTCGATAAAAAATAAAACGACTTCCGGTTGCAGGACTTTACGCGGGCGGGGCAGCAAGTTATACAAACGCAGTAAAAAGTCGTCAAAAGTGAACACGGGCGGGTCTATCAGCGCCTGTCCCGGCGCCTCATTCACCAACTGTCTTTTTAAGCGGCGTACGGCGCGGTTAACCGGCATAAAATAGAGATAATCGTTTTGGCCGAGGCTTACACGGCGGACTACTTCATCCCGAAAATAATAATAGGATACTTTGCCGCCGCTATGGATAAATAATCCGGATTGATTCTTTCTGTCGTTCGTCATTTTACCTGCTTTTAACCGCGTTTAACGGTGCGCGCCTGGCGCAGGGTTTGGATGTGCAGCTGCGTGGTTTTATCTTTTCGCGGAAAATCCAGAATAAATTTTGTGCCTTCCCCCAAAAAAGATTCGAAACTGATCCGTCCTTCGTGGGCTTCCATAATGCTTTTACTTACCGAAAGACCGATACCGCCGCCGTCCTCGCGGGTGGTAAAATAGGGTTCAAAAATGCGCCGCTGCACTTCGGGCGGCATTCCCTTGCCGGTATCCTGTATCTCTACAAAAATACGCTTATTCATTTCCCGCGTGCGTACATAAACAACGCCCTCTTTGTCGATAGCATGGAAGGCATTCAATATAATATTTAATATCACCTGTTTTAACTGATCCGGATCGCCGTAAATGAAATCGATATTTTTATCCAGGGTGGCCTCTATACGAATGTGTCGTTCAATAGCCTGCTGCTGGATCAGAAACAGCACATCCCGCACCACGGAATTTATATTTATCAGGGAAAGATCGGTCTTTTTTACACGCGCTAAATTGAGAAACTGGTTGATGATGCGGTTGAGTCTGCGCACTTCATTTTGCAAGACAGTCAGTGACCGCCGTACTTTTTCACTGTCTTCAATCGGCGCGTTTTTCAGTCGCGTATTTAAAATTTCCGTATGAATGGCCATGGCGGAAAGCGGATTTTTTATTTCGTGACTGATCGATGAAGCCAGATTGGCTATTACGCTGAATTTCATGGAGCGTTGCAGATTTCTTTCCAGCTCGTTGAAAAGACTTACATCTTTAAAAGTGAATAAAATGCCGGTTGTTCGTCCTTCTTCTTTAAATACCTGGTTGGAAACACGCACCAGCAAATCCTCGCCATCCGGCAGGCAAATGACCGTTTCCTTATTTTTATATTCCTGCTCATCCTTTACGGCGCGCTCGATCATTAGCCGAAATTCCTGATTTTCGGATTGCAGATGACGAAAATAATTATTGAAATCATTATCATCCGGACAATGCAACAGTTTGGCGGTAGCTTCGTTATAGCTGCTGATGTTACCTTCGCTATCCAACAAAATAATGGATTCTTCCACCACTTTGAGCAATGAAGCGATTTTCTTTTCAGCTTTTTTGTAGCTTTCGCTCATTACACCCACGCGTTCGATGGTCTTGTTCAATCGTAAAAATGTGTCCGTAAATTCATCATTCTGCTCATAGTTGATGCGGTAGGAATAGTCCCCTTCGTTCAGACTGGCAGCCATTTTTTTAATGGATTCCAGCGGCTGGCGGTAGGAACGCGAGACGAAATAAATGGCGAAAAAGAAAAGAAGAACAAAAATAATGGTAATCGGTATAAAAACATTACCGAGATCGTCATAAAAATTAACTATTTCCTCCTGTGACAGCACCAGCCTGAGATAGCTGAAAATATGTCCTTCGGCATTACGTAAAGGAATAATAACGTCCACTACATTGATGCCCCCTTCCCAGGTTTTCGAAATCACCCGGGGTTCCTGACTGCTCAGGTTGGCCAGTTCCTGCGCCGATTTATATTCATGCCCCTCGATGGATTTATCGCTGCTGAGCAGGATACGCATCTTGTCGTTTATCAGCAGAATATGGATGATACTGCCCGATTCGGTGGTCATCGAATTCATCAGCGTACGCAGACGTTTTTTCTCCCGATAGCTGAGTTTTTCCAGATTTTTATCGGCAGCGTTCAGCAAGGTTTCCTCAACCGCTTTTCCCAGCAGCAACGCCGTTCTGCGAATCAGCTCGTTGTTTAAATCGCGATATGCCTGATATACATAGTACCCGCTTATGGAGATGGCCACGGCAAAAATAATTACCATTATGGCAAT
>DRQG01000056.1 GCA_011369465.1 Caldithrix abyssi | reverse complement strand
TGGGAAATGAGAAGACCTGATTTCCAGCAAAATGGTAAACCGCTTAATCTGCCCATCGGTTATTTCATATTTGGATTCCAAAATCTTCTTAAGTCTTACAAAAATATCCTTATCGTCAGAAGGACGAATTTTCCAAAAATCGAGATCGGCCGAATAGCGGTTTAAATCATGGCATAAACGCAGCATGGTACCGCCGCCAAAGATAAACATATCCAGAATGCGGCCGCTTTTCAGTGTGTTCAGAGTCTCTATTTCGAATTGTTCATGAAGCTCAAATAAATTCATATTGTTTTAACCGTTTTTGTATGGAAAGGGGAAAGCGTTCCAGAAAGTTGTTAAGTTTATCCGGGGCAAGTTTTTCTTTATAAATAGCAGATAAATCCAGATGGTACCTTCCCAAACTCGTTAGATACAGCGCATCCAAAAATGCTTTTTCCGGTTCGGCTATAAAAAAGGAACGATATTTTTTAAATCCGAAATATAAGTTATCTTTAATCCGGGTATAGGTAAATACGGATGATTTAATATAGACCGTCTTTGTGCGTTTAAGGGCGATTGATTCAAAGTAGTCTTGCTGCATCTGTGTGCTTATATCATAATATGAAAGCGCCGTGGTCAATGAAATATATGATGGTGTTTGCAATAGGTTAGCGATCTCGAATTTTTTTTCAATGGTAAAGTTATCCCATTGATCCGGAAAAACATATAACCCTTTTTTAAGACGCAACAGATACCCTGCCTTAATATAGCGGGCAGCCGTTACCTTTGCCGATTCCGTTGAAATATCAAGGCATCGGGAAATATCGGTGTAAGAGAACACCGGTTTGCGGATATTTTTTAATCGTCTGAGATTCATCAAGTATAGTTAGTTAACAAAACTGTTAATGAAATATACTTGATAAAGCGGGTGAAATCAACCTATTTTTATTCTCAAGCAATCCTCTTTTTGTAAATAATTTAGGGAATGGGGAAAATAATTTAAATAAAAATAGCTCGATTTCAAAATTTTAGCCCCTAATCCACATAAAAAATTTATTTATGTAAAAATCCGGTAAATTTCCTTGATTTCCTTCCATTTTTCTTTTAGAAACCGCTGCAATTTTCTGTATATTAACGCGACGCAAGAAAAATTAAACGGGAGAATATATGCCAAAAAAGGTTTATTACGAACCTTCGCGCACCTTAATGGAATTCCGTTTGCTGCCGGGATTGACCACGGAAGAATCGGCAATCTACAACATTTCTTTGCGCACCCCTCTGGTTTACAGTTCGGATGAAAATTCCAAATACTTTCTCAATATTCCCATTGTTTCCGCCGCTATGCAGTCGGTGTCGGGCGTGCGAATGGGGATTGAGCTGGCACGACTGGGCGGTGTGGCCTTCATCTATTGCTCCCAGTCGGTGGGGCAGCAGGCGGATATGATTCGCCAAATCAAAAAACACAAAGCCGGATTTGTGCCCCCGGAAACGGTGAGCCCGGATATGCCCATTCGTCAGCTTTATGAGTTGACGCGCAAACGGGGCTATAACACCTTTCCCGTGGTGGATGAAAAAGGACGCTTGCTGGGCATCATCACCAAAAATGATTACGATGTGAAGCCGCACGGCGACCTGCAAGTACAGGAGCGTATGGTCCCGCGCAGCGAACTTACGGTAGGCGTAAATATTGAAAATATCAAGGAAGCCAATACCCTGTTGCGCGAAACCCACCAGTCCGTATTACCTATTGTGGATGATGACGATAAACTGTTATATCTGGTTTTCCGCAAAGATATCCGCAACCATTTGGACAACCCGTACGAAGTGCTGGACGAGCATAAGCGTCTGCTCACCACGGCGGCCATAAACACCCACGATTATGAACAGCGTGTACCGGCATTGGTGGAAGCGGGCGCGGATGTGCTGGCCATCGATTCCTCGGACGGGCATTCGGTATTCCAGGCGCGAACGCTACAATGGATTCACAAAAACTATCCGGATGTGCCGGTTATCGGCGGTAATATCATCACGGAGGAAGGTTTCGATTATCTGGTGGAACACGGCGCCCGGGCGGTCAAAGTGGGTATGGGCGGCGGTTCCATTTGCATTACGCAGGAACAGAAGGGCACCGGCCGCGGATTGGCCACATCCATTATCAAAGTGGCTGAAGCGCGCGACCGCTATTACCAGCGCAGCGGGCGCTATATACCCATCGTGGCCGATGGCGGGATTGTCAGTTCGAAGGATGTGGTCGTTGCCCTGGCTTTGGGGGCTGACTATGTGATGATGGGCCGTTTTTTTGCCCGTATGGACGAGTCGCCCACTGAAAAAGTGACCATAAAAAATCAGGTAATGAAGCCGTACTGGGGCGAAGGCTCGGCACGAGCGAGAGAATGGAAGGAAGCCCGCTACAATCAGATGCTGTTTGTGGAAGGCGTCGAGGGCTTTGTGCAATATGCCGGCAAACTACGCGACAACCTTCCGGAAGCTCTGGCCAAGATAAAGGCGTCTATGTCCTCGGTTGGTGCGGCTAATATCAAAGAACTGCACGAAAAGGCCGAGTTGGAAGTGGTTTCGGCTTTGTCCATCCGCGAAGGGCAGCCGCACGATATCTACCTGCCTGGCAGCGAAAGCAATTATAACGCAATTCAGTGGGGCAGCTAATGGCCAATTATATAGTACTCGGCGCGCAATGGGGCGACGAGGGAAAAGGAAAAATTGTGGATATGCTGTCCGCCAAAATGGATATGGTGGTCCGTTTTCAGGGCGGAGCCAATGCCGGCCATACGGTTAAATGCGAAGGCAAAGAATATGTGCTGCATCTTATACCCGGCGGCATTGTTTCGGGTAAGGCCGTTAATGTGATCGGCAACGGCTGCGTGGTCGATCCGCTTACATTTATCGAAGAAGTCGATTATTTGCGTAAGCTTGGCGTGGAGGTAACCCCGGAGAAACTGCTTGTTTCGTCACAGGCGCATGTCGTTACGCCGGTGCACAAATATCTGGATCGTGTGCTGAATAAGAAGATCGGCACCACCGGCCGCGGTATCGGCCCGGCTTATGGCGACAAAGTGCACCGCACGGGTATCCGTCTGGAAAATATTCCGGACGGCAGTTTTATCGACCGCTTTCGTGAACACGCCGAAACCTACCGTCAAATAAGCGCGCAGGTATATGATGAACCCTTTATTGACGTGGATGACGCTGTCCGTCGGATGGGCGAAGCCGCCGAACGTATGAAACCGTATATAGGCGATTCGGTTGAACGGATTGCCGAATTTGTGCGCAGAGGAAAAAATGTTTTGTACGAAGGGGCGCAGGGTACCTTCCTCGATATCGACCACGGCACCTATCCCTTTGTAACCTCGTCGTCCACCAGCATCGGCGGGGCTTTTACCGGCGGCGGTGTCTTTGTGGAATTTGAAAAGCGCATCGGTATCGTCAAAGCCTATACGACGCGGGTGGGCGAAGGCCCTTTTCCGACGGAGCAGAACAACGAGATCGGCGAGCGTTTGCGTAAAAACGGGCATGAATTCGGCGCCACCACCGGCCGTCCGCGGCGCTGCGGCTGGCTGGATTTGAAGATGCTCAAACGTTCTTTCATTATTAACGGTTTTAACTATGTCTCGCTCAGCAAGATAAGCTGTCTGTCCGGATTCGAAACTTTAAAGGTGGCGGTAGATTACAACGCCGCAGGCGAACCGGTGTATGAGGAATTGCCCGGTTGGCGGGAAGAGGTGGAAGGCATTACCGAGTGGAATAAGCTACCGGAAAGCTGCCGTAATTATATCAATTTTATTGAAGAGTATTTAGCTGTGCCGCTGGGTATGATTTCCACCGGGCCGGACAGGAAGGATATTATTTATAGAGAGAAGTTGATTTAGCTATTGGCTAATGGCTTTTGGCTGTCGGCTATCTGCTATCAGCTATCAGCCCTGATTTCTATGACTTTGTCAAGTGCTAAAATCAAGCGAATTTCGAGTGGATATGCACATAGTTATCCACAAAATAGTTTTGTGTACGCGCGATAGCGCACATTATTTTTAACAGTTTATTAGCTACATTATTTAGCACGAGT
>DRQG01000055.1 GCA_011369465.1 Caldithrix abyssi | reverse complement strand
CGGTTAAAGATGGCGATTTTTATGTAATTAACGGTTCCAAAATGTTTATTACCAACGCGGAAGTGGCGGACATTTTTGTAATTACCGCCGTAACCGATAAGGAATCCAAACACAGGCGCATCTCTAATTTTATTGTAGAAAAAGGAACGCCGGGTTTTGAGGTGGGAAAAAAGGAAAACAAATGCGGTATGCGCGCCTCGCCCACCAATATGCTGCATTTTAGCGATTGCCGGGTGCCTGCACAAAATTTGCTCGGCAATGAAGGCGAGGGCTACAAACAGTTTCTTACCATCCTGGACGGCGGACGCATCGGGATTGCCGCTCAGGCCCTGGGAATTGCCAAAGAAGCCATGAAACGCAGCGTAATCTATGCCCAGGAACGGGAGCAGTTTGGAAGAAAAATTGGCGAATTTCAGGCAATCCAGTTTAAAATTGCCGATATGGCTACAAAGATTAAAGCGGCGGAAGAATTAATCTATAGCGCCGCCGAGCAAAAGCAAAACGGACAACCCTACATCCTGCAGGCAGGCATGGCCAAACTGTTCGCTACCGAAACCGCAACCGAAGTGGCCAATCAGGCGATTCAGATACACGGCGGTTACGGATATATGCGCGAATTTGAAGTGGAACGTTTTTGGCGGGATGCCAAATTGCTGGAAATAGGCGAAGGAACTTCCGAGGTTCAGCGTATAGTCATTTATCGGGAAATAATGAAAAATTTAGATAAATTGTAATGGAAAGCGATATAAAAAAAATCTGGTCCCGGTTTATAGAACGCCTGGACGAGCATAAAATCGGACAAACTACGCTTCGTGACGTTGCCGTAAAAGCGGTGTTGTTTTTGGCTCTGGTTATCGCGGTCCCCTGGCTTTTTACAGCGGAACGCAGCACCATCTATACAGATATGAAGATCGGCAGCATCGCCACAAAAAAGGTGGTGGCGCCGTTCAATTTTTTTGTTCTTAAAACAGAAGATGAATTGCGTCGCGAACGGCTTAAGAGTATTCAACAGGTTCCTTTTTACTTTAATTATAACGATTCTCTAACGCGTCAGATGCTATATAAAACCGACCATTTGCTGGATTATATTCTGGAACACAAACCCGGAAAGGTGGAAGAAGATACCAGCGCAATCATTTGGAACGAAGCGTTGGACAGGCTAAGCGGGGAGTTGGAAACCAATTTTGGGTACCAGACCACAATTACTAATTTGAATATTTTGTATGATATTCTCGATTCGCCGCAAAAGGTGGATTATTTACGTGCCGCACTCAAACTTTTGCGCAATTATATTAAAAAGGGCATCATCGATATTCGTCTGTCCGAAATTACCCGCCCGCATATCAGCATCATTCGCAATGGTGTTGAAGAAGAGGCGGATATCAGAGCCCTTATAGACCTGCCCGGCGTGCATAAAGTGTTAGCGGATACCCTGTTGAAGCATTTTAACGCCAATCAGTTAAACGGTTTGAACTATTTCCTCACTCAAATTGTAGCGCCGAATCTTATTTATGATAAAGAGTTTACGGAAAATGCTGTTGAGGCGGCAATCCGCAGTGTTTCGCTGACCAAAGACATTGTTTACGAAAATGAACGTATTGTTGACGCCAATGAGCGGATTGATGAAGAAATCTACCAGAAATTGTATTCGTTGCAGGTGGCCCTGGCCGAACGCAGCCGTAAGGAAGGCAGTTGGCGTGAAACAGCCGCTTACGTGGGTAAAACCATGCTGTTGGCCGCCATTCTGTTCATCTTTGGGCTGTATTTGTATTCTTATCGAAAGAAAATTTTTCATGATAATAAAAAATTATTCATGATTCTCATCATCCTGCTTATCCAAATTGTATTTGCAGCGCTGGTCACAGGCCCGTTAGACTGGAATCCCTATATCATACCGACAACGTTATCTTCCATGTTGCTGGCCATTCTTATAGACGCCGGCATCGGTTTTGTAGGCACTGTGGTTATTGCCTTAATCATAGGCGGAGTACAGGGTTCCGGTTACGATGTGGCCTTGCTTACCATTGTTTCCGGTATGGCCGGTATTTTTGCCGTCCATCAGATACGTACCCGTAATCAGGTATTTAAAGCGATTGCTTTTATCGCTCTGGCTTATTTTTGGGTCATATTGGCCCTTTATATGATGCGCTACAGCCCGTTATTGGATGGAATAAAAACATTCGGCTTCTTTCTTTTGCCCAACGCCATTTTATCCCCGTTTATCACCTTTATGATTTTGGGCGTGTTCGAAAAAATATTCGACATTACAACGGATGTTACCTTGCTCGAGTTGTCGGATTTGAACCACGTTCTGCTCAAACGTCTTTCACTGGAATCTCCCGGAACATTCCACCACAGTATGGTAGTGGGAAACCTGGCGGAAGCCGCCGCGAAAGCCATCGGGGCGAACCCTCTGCTGGCCAGGGTGGGCAGCTACTATCACGACGTGGGTAAAATGGAAAAACCCGAATATTTTGTGGAAAATCAAATGGACGCTGAAAACCGTCATAATTTGCTTTCCCCCAACATGAGCGCCCTTATTTTGGCCTCACATGTTAAACATGGCATAGAGATGGCGAAGAAGTATGGCATCCCCAAGCTGATACGCGATTTTATTCCGGAACACCACGGTACCAGCCTGATGTCCTATTTCTATAACAAAGCATTGGAAAACAAGGGCGAAACGGAAGTAAACGAGGCTGATTTCCGCTATCCGGGTCCCAAGCCGCAATCCAAAGAAACTGGGATCGTGATGCTGGCCGATACGGTGGAAGCAGCCACGCGCACAATAAAGAATCCGAACCCCGGTAAAATACGCGCCTTTGTAGAAGAATTAGTCGATAAACGTTTCAGGGAAGGCGAACTGGACGAATGCGATTTGACCCTGCGTGACCTGAAAATGATTATTGACGCTTTTATGCCCATCCTTTCCGGTGTGTTTCAACACAGGGTGGAGTATCCCGATTCCGAAAAAAAGAAAACATCCTCTAAAACAAAAGCAAAAAACGAGATACAAGATAAAAATGGAAATTCAGATACACCGGCTTGATTCGGACTGGTGGCTAAGCCGCGAAAAAATTGAATCCGTTGTAAAGGATACATGTACACGTATCGAACTGCAGCCCTTGAGTATCCAGGTGATTTTTACAAATGACGCCGATATCAGTGCATTGCACCAAAACTATCTTAGCGACCCGACTCCCACGGATATTATCACCTTTAATTTGGGTGAAAACGATGAGATTGAAGGCGAGATTTATATCAGTGTAGAGCGGGCACAGGATCAGGCCAAAGTATATAAGGTATCTCTGGCGGAAGAGTTGACTCGTTTGATCATACACGGTTTACTTCATTTGAAAGGTTATGACGACCTGTCGGATACCGATCGCCGAATTATGAAACAAAAAGAAGATGAACTGGTGCGTTTAACAACAGGATAGCGGCAAGGCGGCAGGTTGAAAAAAATATACAAATGTTTGGAAAATTAAAGTAAAAAGAATAAATTTAGTGCCTTGTTTGTTATATAATTTCTATTGTTTTATTAATGCAGGAGAATAAATCTTAACTTGGACCCATCGTTTATAGTTTATGCGTTCACATTTATACTTCTTTTAATCTTGTCCGCATTTTTCTCAGGATCGGAGACGGCCTTTTTCTCGCTCACTAAAGCGATGATAAACAAACTGGAACACAGCAAAAAACTCAGCTCCAAGCAAGTTGCTGTACTTCTTAAAGAGCCAAGAAAACTACTCATCTCCATTATTATCGGAAATACACTGGCCAATGTAGCCATTGCCTCTTTGGCGGCTGTACTGACCACCCGTTATAGCCGCGAACACGGCCTGCAAAACGAAGTTGTATTACTCTTTCTAAATGTATTGGTTGTTACATTTGTAATTCTCTTTTTCAGTGAAATCATTCCCAAAGTTACCGCTGTTAAAAATGCTAAGAGAGTAGCGGTTAGGTTATCTTTGCCGCTAACCTTTTTCTATTATATGTTTTATCCGGCAGCAGTTGTTTTTGAAATGATTACCCGAATGATTACATCGGCGCTTGGAATCGATAAAGATAAATTCTCTTTGTCAGAAGAAGAACTGCGTACCCTGGTTGATGTGGGGGAGGAAAAGGGCGCCCTGCAAAAAGATGAAAAAGAGATGATACATTCCATTTTTGAAATGGGAGAAACCATCGCCCGCGAAATTATGGTACCCCGCACGGATATGGTTTGTGTGGAAAAATCGGCCACATTGAATCAAGTTCTCAGTCTGGTGAAAGATAAATTACACAGCCGTATTCCCGTTTATGCGGATAAGGTAGATAATATCATCGGAATACTGCATCTTAAAGATTTACTGCCTTTCATAAAAAAGCGTAATCTCGACGCCTTTGATCTGGAAAAGCTGGTACGGCCTCCCTATTATGTGCCGGAACAGAAAAAACTGAATGAGCTTTTAAGAGAATTTCAGGTAAAACGCATCCACATGGCTATTGTAGTGGATGAATATGGCGGTACCTCGGGACTGGTAACCCTGGAGGACGTTATCGAGGAAATTGTGGGCGAAATTCAGGATGAATACGACAGCGAAACGCCCGAATTCCGCCGCCTGAGCGAAACGACTTTTCTGGTTGACGGCGGTATGTCTTTGGATGATATCAACGAAGAACTGGGGTTGGAACTGCCTACCGAGGAAGGCGTGGATACACTGGCCGGTTTTTTGTTGGGACAATTCGGTTCCGTGCCCCGTTCCAAAGATAAAATTTCTTACAACGGTTATGAATTTATCATTGAAAAAGCCACCAAAAAACGGATACAGTTGGTAAAAATAATGGTAAAAAAAAATACATAACGGGAGGATAAGATGAGTAAATATAGCCTTCGTGCTGTTATAACGGTCCTTATTTTTGCTTGCAAGAAAACAGATTCAGTAATTGACTCTACTCCTCAAATAGAAGAAATTAGACCTCTGGATATAGCGAACAAACTGAAACAGTGGTCTGTGAATCAACCGGATCCTTTTGTAATTTTTAATATGGGTGATACTACCAATGGCCGCTTAAATGATTATGGCGATGTTGTTACAAATATTGTTTATGAACAGTATGATATATTCGGTAAGCGGATAGATAGTCTGGTTATCGATTCTTCTTCTGCAAGATTTTTGATCGGAGGCAATAGAAGTAAGGAAGAGCTTAAGACTTTCTACGATGCCATTGATATATCCTTTGAAGAGGAAAAAATGGTGTTTTTGCTACATGCATATAATTTAAAATTAAGAATGATGCATTATGATTCCGTAACCTATGATTTAAATATAAAGCTGCTTGAGTGGGCAAAACATCAGTACCCCCCAAAAACGATTTGGGCGGGAATGTATTCGCTAATTAATGAAATGCCCAATTCTGGAGGTTACAGTACGCCTATGTTTACTTTTCGAGGTGTACAAAATTTGCAATATTTTACGCGTTCTGTAGATTCTGCTATAGTACAAAATATTGTTTCCACCGTCGATACGTCTTTAACCTCTGGTCAATTAAAACGAATCATGGAACCGGTTGCTGACATTCAGTTTTATGATACGCAATACGGTGATGAATAGTTAATTCTACTCAAATCAACGAATTTACTAATTAATGACGGATTTAAAACAAGATTTTTCCAGAATTCCTTCGGTTAACCGATTACTGGAAAACCTCCAGGCAGCTTTTCCCAGAATTAAAACGACGTATCTTAAACGGTTTGTATTAGATTTATTGGATGAAGTTCGTAGTCACCCCCAGCGTTTTGCATTACAAAACTCAACTAAACCAGAACTGGAAAACAGATTATTAGAACTGCTCACTGAACGGGTTCGGCAAATTGAGGCGGGCTCCTTAAAAAAATCCATCAACGCCACCGGCGTGGTGCTGCATACCGGTCTGGGACGCGCGCCTATTCATCCCGATGTGATCGAAGACTTGAAACAGGTCAGCCGGTATGCCAACCTGGAAATCGAATTGGAAAGCGGCCGGCGCGGGGAACGAACCGATCATTTGGCGCCGCTGCTTCGCGTGCTCACCGGTGCTGAGGACGGTTTAGCCGTAAACAACAACGCTGCGGCGGTCATGCTGATGCTCAACAGTGTGGCGAAGCGGAAAGAGGTAATTATTTCCCGCGGAGAAATGATAGAGATCGGCGGCTCCTTCCGTCTGCCGGAAGTGATGAAGGCCAGCGGCTGCAAACTGAAGGAAATCGGCGCTACCAACAAAACCCACCTGCGCGATTACGAAGAGGCCATATCCGAAAAAACTGGCGCCATCCTGATTTGTAATCCCAGCAATTATCATATTTCCGGTTTTACACATAAGCCCGAATTGGACGAATTGGTAGAGTTGGCACATCGACACAACCTGCCTTTACTGTACGATTTAGGCAGCGGCGCCCTGTATGATACGTTGAACGGCGGGGAAGAAGGCGAACCGCTGGTGGAAGAAGTCGTAGCTGCCGGTGTGGATTTGATCTCTTTTTCGGGGGATAAGCTGCTGGGCGGTCCGCAGGCCGGTTTGATTGTAGGTAGGAAGAAATGGGTGCAAAAATGCGCCAAAAACCATCTGCTGCGCACCTTGCGGCTGGATAAATTTATAATAAAACTTTTACAAAGCACACTTAAGCAGTATTTATTTGCCGATCCGCCGATCCAAAAGCTGGCTGCCATCGAAGCTTTAGCAGCCTCCGTGGATAGTCTGAAAGAACGTTGCGAAGATTTTATAGCCAGGTTACCGGAATCATTGAGAAAACAGTGCCGGATTGTGGAAACCAGCGGCAAAGTGGGTAGCGGCGCATATCCCGTTTTAGCGCTCAAAACCCGGGCCATTCGTATCCAACCGTCCAAAGGCAGCGCCGCTGCCCTGGCCAAACGGTTGCGTCTGTATAAAACGCCGGTGTTTACTTATGTGGATAACGATTGCGTGCACATCGACCTGCGCACGGTGAGCAGGGAAGAAGAAACCGTTTTACAGGCCGCTTTGACCATATGCCTGAATGAGTAGTACCGTTTCCTTTGCACTCATATTTCAAATAGGACAGCCTACTTACACTCCGATCTTAAAATATTGCCGTTAATAATAACCTTACAAACATGCGTCGTATATTCAAAAGGATCGCCGTCAAATACTACCAGATCGGCATCTTTTCCTTTTTCAAGACTTCCCACTCTATTGTCGATCTTTAGTATTTTTGCCGGCGCCAGGGTAATGCATTCCAATCCTTTTTCATAATCAAGACCGTTAGCCACGGCAATGGCTGCTTCAAAAAGGACGTTACGTGTTTTAGGTACATACGACTCGTAACCTCCCTGTATGGCGAAAAGAATATCGTTTTCCGCCAGCAATTTGGCTGTTTCAAATGAAATGTTTTTGGTTCTGGCCATTTGGGGATGAAGGATTACCGGAACACCGGCCGCTTTTATTCGGTCGATTGTAAGGTAAGCCTCAGCTGCACCGTCAAGGATCAATTCAAACCCGAATTCATCGGCTAAGCGTAAAGCACTGAGAATATCGACTGCGGTGTTGGCTGTGATGATTGCCGGGATTTTTTTGTTCAGCACATCCAGTAAAATCTCATGTTTCAGATTTTTGGCTACGTTTCCTTTTTCTTTTTTCTTTCGATAATTTTGCGCGCTAACAAAAGCGGTGCGCAGCATGGCAACTCCTTTGGGACGGGTGCCGGGCGATTTAAATTGTTTGGACACATCCGCGCCTAATGAAAAAGTAACAGCGGAAGTTCTATTAATAATGGCATCCTCAAATTGCCCCGTCGTTTTCACAATCAAACTCTGACCGCTGCTCAAAGCGCCGGGAGCGTGTCCCGTATTGATTGTTGTTACGCCAAAACTGTTTAACCAGGCAACCAGTTCATCTTTGGGGTTAAAAGCGTCCAGAGCGCGTAATTCCGGTTGAACGGGATCGGATAATTCCAATTGATCCTGATCATGTTTTTGGTTATAGATACCGGCTAATCCGACAACGGAATGAGCGTCAATCAGGCCCGGCGTTACAATTTTCCCCTTAATGACGGTATAATCTGCAGGAATCTCGATTTCTGCAGCCGTTCCAACTTTTTCAACTTTGGAATTTTTAACCAGGACCACACCGTCGGAAATGGGACCGCCCGCCATTGTATATACTTTTTCGCCGATTATTGCGATTTGTCCGAAACTACCGGAAAACCCGAATAACAGCGTAAATATCAGAACTTCGATAACCTTTTTCATTAATGATCGCCTCCATCAAAACATTGAATATGGTTGTATCCCCGATAAACCTTGAATCCGCCAACCGCATATTTATAATCCTCTTTATCGGCCCGGTCGAATTCTTTTTTGCCGTCAATCCAGGTTTGTTCCACATGGGTGTACACACTTAGAGGATCGCCGGATAAGATGATGAAGTCCGCGGATTTTCCTTTTTCCAATGAACCAATCCGGTCGTCCAGTTCCAGCATCCTGGCCCCGTTAATCGTAAGCGCTTCCAACGCTACTTTTCTGGATAAGCCGGCCCGTACGGCAAGGGCGGCGCTTCGTAGGAATAAGCGGGCGTCGGTTATCCAGTCATCGGTATGAAAAGCAACGTCAACGCCGGCCTCGGATAAAATTTTTGCCGTTTCGAAACGCAAATCAACGGTCTCCAGTTTTCCACCCGGCGAGTCGATGAGGATAACGGAACAAGGAACCCCGGCTTCTGCAATTTCTTTGGCTACTTTCCATCCTTCGCTAACATGCTGCAGGACAACCTTGAATCCGAATTCTTTTTGCAGTCTTAAGACGGTTAAAATGTCATCCGCCCGGTGGGTATGAAAATGAACGGTTCGTTCACCGTTCAAAACTTCCACTAAGGCATCCATCCCTATATTTTTATCCGGAGCCTTACTCTTATCATCACCGGCCGCTACCAGCTTTGCTTTGTAATCCATTGCCTTGTAAAACAGATCGCGTACCAGTGCGGCCGACTTGCCTCTGGTACCCGGGAACGGTTTTTCACGGATAGAATTGGTGCCATTGGCCATTTTGATACCGCCGCAAATATCATGCAAAATATCTTTGCAAAACAGCATTTCTTCCACGGTGTGTACTTTTTTAGGTTTCAAGTAAACCGTTTGCCCGCTTAGCAGATGCCCTGAGCCAGGCATGATGTTAAGCGTGGTAATACCTCCTGCTCTGGCCCGATTCAGGTTATCCTGATAAGGGTTGATGGCGTCCAGTATCCGGATATCCGGATGAAGAGGGGAATCCGAATCAAATCCCCAATCGATACCAAGATGAGAATGCGTGTCCACCAGTCCCGGCATGATTACTTTGCCGTTTACATCGATCACTTCCATATCTTCCGATACTTTAAGATTCCCGGATTGGCCGATTTCTATGATTATCCCATCTTTGATAATCAAATATCCGTTTTCAATTTCATTGCCTGTAACCGGAATGATATGTGCGCCGGTAAAAACAATACGCTGCGGCTGCGCAAATAGCGGCCAGAATAGTAATAGTAAAATAAGAAATGTTTTAAATGTAGTGTTCATTTCGCCTCCCCGATGCGATTAAATTATTTAATATGTAGTCAAAGTGCCATTACCTTCGGTACCGTATTCCTTCCTGTGCGCTGCTTCCACGATAATATGATGCACACGTTTAACGGTAGTGGCCGTAAATGGTGTTTTATGGAAGAATGTTTGCCGTCTAAGATGTATAACCAACGACAAACGGTATATTTTTATTTCTTAACATTAATAATTCTTTCTATGGCATTGCTTATCTCAACGCGCTATGATCTGTCCGGTTAGTTCTGAATCACAAACGCATCACCCCTATTTTTTTAATTAAATAATCCGCTTTAATACGATGGATTTTATTTTATTTTGAAAAAGCGGTTCTTTATTTCTGTAATATTTTTTTGCACTTCGCCGGATATCTGATTAATTCTCTCTCTACGTATTATACCAACATGTTATTGGTCGGAATAAACCACTGCTCAATGATTTCCGATGTTTATCCGAAAATTGCCAATTCGATGGATAAACTTGTGTCAAAATATATTCGAAATAATTACACTGTATTAAATAAATCTCTCCGTTACAAATTATAAAGCGCAAAGTGAAAAAAATAAAATATTACTTAAGTGGTCACATTATAATTCGATTATTCATCATAAGGTTTATTTATATTCTCACATATTTAATATGGATCAGCCGATCCGTAATAAGAATACAGTCCATTAATAAGAAAGGAGCTATACTATGGCCATAACCGACCAGTACCGAAGGCAACACAGCGATTTACTGAATATTGCGCATCAGATAGCTGCTGAATTGAATCCTGCCAGACTATCGAATGATGCCACAACAGTACGCAGTTTATTGTCAACCTTAGCCGGTAAATTAAGTATTCATCTGGCAATGGAGGATAAGAGTCTTTATCCAAAATTGATGCAGAACTCTAATCCCGACGTTAAAGCCACCGCTAAGAAATTTATTGATGAAATGGGCGGTATCGCCAAGGCATTCGATAACTACAAGAATAAATGGCCCCATGCCATGGCAATACAGAAAAATCCGAATGACTTTATATCCGAAACAAAAACTCTGTTTAATGTCCTTTCAAAACGAATTGAAAAAGAAAACAAAGAACTATATCCTCTGCTTGAACGAGAATAAAATAACTTCTGATTTAATCTTTAGGGAAACCGTCTATCTATCATTATCTGAACATTTTAACGCTAGGAATAAATCGAACCATCTAACCAATTATATCTTTTAAATACACGGGGGAGGATTGATTTTAAAATCATACATTTGTTAAGGTTGCTATTGGAATTATTCCTGATCAAAAGTGTATTCAAAATAGATCCATATATAAATCATCCACATAAACATTTAATTCTCTCCCGGTAATACATACATTTTTAGCAAAATCCGGATTTATCCAAAATCACTTAACCGATTCCCATTTCAGTTGAATATCTTATGCACCCGGCAGCTTTCCGATGCTATACAAAACTCAATTATTACGTGAAAAATTCATTTTTTCTTTTTTTGTAAAAATGAAAAATTTAGATGAAAAAGAATAATATTCTTCTTAAATTAGGGCTTTATTATTACTTAAAAACTCTACGTTTTTGAAGGGCATTAGGAGGCTGAAATGAGTGCAATAAGTGTGCTGATCATTTTTGTGGTTATTGTTGTGGTAATAATAGCCGGATTGTGGTATTATCGCAAACAATTCCACAAAGTTGGGCCTAATGAAGTATTGATTATTTCCGGGGGAAGAAAAAATTTTGTAACCTTGCCGGACGGCAGTAAAATGGAGATTGGTTTTCGCTATCGAATTGGCGGCGGGTCGTTCGTCAATCCGGTTACGGAAAGCGTTTCCACCATGTCTGTAGAAGTGGTGCCCATTCATGGCAAAGCGACGGATGTGTTGACCAGGGCCGGTATTCCGCTCAATCTCGAATACACGGCGCAGGTTAAAATCGATACCAGCGATTACGCCCTCTATTTGGCTATCACCAATTTCCTGAGTAAAGGCACTACGGGCATCCTGGAAGTATCGCAAACAATTCTCGAAGGTAAAATTCGCGAGGTTTCCGGGACATTGAGTGTGGAAGACATTATTTCCAAAAGCACGCAATTTGCCGATATGGTGGAAAAAGGCGTGCGGGACGATTTTGCCGATTTGGGATTGACCGTTCTTTCATTCGGCTTAAAAGAAATCGGCGATCCACAGGGCTACATCGAAGCGCTGAGCCGTCCGCATATTACCAAAGCCCGCTATGAAGCGGAAGTGGATAAGGCCGAGAAAGACCGCGATATTACCATTAAATCGGCCGAAGCCAAAAAGGAAGGGGAAATTGCCCGCCTGGCTGCCGAAGCCCAGATTGCCGGTAAAAACTGGGAAAACGAAGCTCTGAAGGCCGAGTCGCAGGTTAAAGTGAACCAGAAAAAGGCGCGAGCCGATATGGCTTACGAGCTGGAACGCTACAAATTGCAGCAGGAACTGAAAAAAGAAGAGTACGCCATAAAGAAGCTGGAAATGCAGGAAGCAACCAATCTGGAAGAAATGAGTATTGCCAAACGCGAAAAAGAGTTGGAAGCTAACGTGATTAAACCGGCCGAAGCGCGTAAAATACAGGTGCAGATGGAAGCCGATGCCGAAAATTACCGCATCGCCGCCGAAGCGCAGGGCAAAATAAAAGCCAAAAAGCTGGAAGACCAGGCCCAAGCCGAACAGATCAGGCAAATCGGTGAAGCCGAGGCCGAAGCGTTGAAGCAAAAGGCCGAGGCTTATGAGTCCTATAACCAGGCGGCTGTGATCGAAATGATACTGGAAAAAATGCCCGAGCTGGCCTCGGCCATATCCGAACCATTGTCCAAAGTGGATAAGATTACCATGATTGAAAGCGACGGTAAATTGGGCGGTTCCAAGATAACCGGCCAGGTAGCGGAAATATTGTCGCAGTTGCCGGAAGTGGTGGAAGCATTGACCGGCGCCGATCTGAAAAAATACCTGAAGAAAAAGCTCTCGGATGACGAGTAAAGCTGATGTTTTGTTCTAACTAAGTAGCAGGAAATGTGAAGAAGGGTTACAATTTTGTAGTGGTCAGCTTCGACGGTCTTAGCTTACGTACCCTGATTTCTATGACTTTGTCAAGTGCTAAAATCAAGCGAATTTCGAGTGGATATGCACATAGTTATCCACAAAATAGTTTTGTGTACGCGCGATAGCGCACATTATTTTTAACAGTTTATTAGCTACATTATTTAGCACGAGT
>DRQG01000054.1 GCA_011369465.1 Caldithrix abyssi | reverse complement strand
TTCCGTGTCACTACCGGGCAATAAAGAAACCTCGGGGAAATAGACCCGCCCGGCCAGACCGATAAACAAAGCACCCCAGGCCATCAATACATTCCAAACCGTTCCCACCACCGCGGAAAAGCGTAATTGTTCCGGGTCGTCGATAGACATATAGCGGGCAATAATATGTGGATTGCCGGGCGACCCTAAACCGATGCCCAAAAAACCAATGGCGGTACCCAACGACAGTGCAAACGGGTCGATAAACCTGGGATGAAGAGCCTTTAATTGTTCCAGCACAATACTCAGTCCCCCGCGATCGGCAATGGCGATAACCGGCAGGATAATCAGGGCAAAGATCATAAAAAAGGCCTGAATCATATCGGTCAGGCTGACGGCCAGAAATCCTCCCAACAAGGTATATAGCAAAACAATGGCAGCCGTAATCAGGATGCCAGTAGTGTTGTCAATCTGAAAACCGGCCGCAAAGGCTTTTCCACCGCCGACAAACTGAGCGGAAACATAGCTGACCATAAAAACAAGGATGATGAGCGCCAGGGTTAATCGCAGCAACCCGTTCTTATCCCCGAAGCGCGCCGCAAAAAAATCGGGAAGAGTAATGCAGTCGTATTTCTCGCTAAAATAGCGCAAACGTTTGGCGTAAAAAAGAAAAAGTAACAGCTCAGCCAAAATATATCCCACAACCGCCCACACAGCCGAAGGGCCCATTTTATAGGCCATGCCGGTTACGCCCAAAAGCAGCCAGGAACTGCGGCCGGAGACCACCGCGGAAAGCGCCACCACAAAGCGGTTCATATTGCGGCCGCCGATAAAGTATTCCCGGACGCCTTTGGACGAGAAGCGGGTGGTGAATATACCGATTGCAGTAACAATCAGCAAATAGCCGACAAAAGCGAACAAGCTGTACAGATTATTGTGCAACTGGACGTTGGCAGCGCTTTCCATCAGTCTAATTCCTCTTTACGGTAAGCCAGTGCAAAAGCGGCGCCGATGATTAGCGCCGGCAGAACGAACATAATCAGATAAAAAGCAATCATTGCTAATCCCGGTATTTTTTGTACATCTGGTCGCCGCGATAACCCAGTTTTTTCCAGTCCATTCGTTTGTTTTTGCCTTTACCGTGGCAATCTTTACAACCGAGGGCGTCCTCTTTGGGCGCTACCATGTGGTTCACTTTCCAGAACATTACGGTCCGCACGAACCCGTATTCGCCGCTGTACGGAAGTCCGGCGATTTTCATACCTTCTTCAGCCGCTTTGTTCCAGTCAAAATGTTTCCAATAGCCGCCCCACAGTTTGGGAACGATAAGATACTTGTTTTTAACATCGTAAATCTGTTTACCGCGCATTACTTTAAAAGGATAGAGTTTCGAGTCTTTGTCTTTGAGCGAACCAAGCGGTTTGTTCAGATAAAGCGTTTTGGTCGGATCAATTTTATCGCCCTTAACATAACGGGCGGATCTTAAATTATACCAGTAATACTCCGGTTGGACATTTTTACCCCAACGGAAAGAGCCCTTCTTCTTGTTATAGGTATCCATACCGTATTCATCTTTTGGCGCCGTGCTGTCCTTTCCTGCTGTGGACCAGTCCCAATACATTTTGGTTGGGCGGTTTTTGGCAAACTCGGGAATATGGCAGGTTTGACAGGCGATTTTATCGGTATGCTGGTTGATTTTTTTGGACTCGTGCGGCTTCGGATCATGACAATCCTCGCACAAAATACGGTTTTCGGGATTGGTTACGATGGCCATGGATTCGCCTTTAATGTTGTGGGCTTTGGTTTCGTGGCATTCCTGACAGGACATATCTTCCCGACCCATGTGGATATCGTAAGTGCTGTCAGGATGAATTAGTCCCGCATCCAGATCGCCGTGTTTTACATTTTCACCGCCGCCACCAAAAAAATGACAAGCGCCGCAATCGGCCCGGGTGGGCGCACCGGCATTACGGGCTACTTCCAACAGGTTAACGTCCTTAGCCGGCATCCCGGCCCCGGCGGGAGATTTTTTATATTTGCCGGTGCGGTCGTGGCAAACCAGGCAGTCCACATTTTCCTCAGCGTCAAAATCGAAATTTGCGTCTTTCCATCCATAACCGGCGTGGCAGCTGGTGCAGCGAGGCCAGTTGGATTCCACATCAATACAAAAATTGTTGAATACGTTACGCTTGCCTAATTCGATAACATCCTCGTGTCCGGGCAAACCGGTTACTTTGCGTTCCCAGGTCCAGTGGATCGTTTGCATCACTTCTTTGGCTGCGTCTTCGTGGCATTCCAGGCAGGTTTCCGTTACTTCCTGCGGAGATTCAAACGGCCCTTCAATATCCTGATGATCTTCGATTTGCGCCAGGGCCGGCAAAACGCTCCACGCCAGAACAATAAACCAGGCCGCTACTTTAAAACTTTTCATGATAGAACTCCTTAGCAAAGATATTATATGAACCATTGAAATTAAACATTATTTTTAGTTACGGCAAGTCGGAATGAAAGACTTTGCAAAAGGAGAATTACCGGAAACATCTTAAACTTTAATAAGCAGGTTTGTATTTTCTTCTAACCAATAAAGAAATAACTGCATCATGTATTAAAATGCCTAAGGAACCGGCTGTGGCATTCGGGGCAAAAAAATTCGGATTTAATATCCACTTCATCGGCTGTAGCGGAATTTGCCATAACACAGTCGAACTGCCGGCAATGTTTTAAACCGGCCAGATGGCCGAGCTCGTGCACCGCTTCCTTGATCAATCGTTTTAGAAGAATCTCGGCGTCGTTGGGTAGTCCATAATAGCGAGGGCTCAAACGATGGCTGGAAATGATACCACGGCAACCGTTTAAACGGGCCAGACCGAATACGAAAGTAAAGATAGGAATATACAAATCCACTGCGGTACAAATCAGCGTTTTTTGAGATTCGATTTCGGGGAGTGATTGCAGAATTTGCAGAGCATTATACTGGCTGCGCTGAGCGTCAAAAAAGAGTTCCGGTTGGCAATACATATTTTCAATATGAACGGGAATCTGCAAAAGTTCTTCGAGCCGTTTTCGCAAAGACGGCATCAGGGATTTCGGCTCGAACTGACAGGGTACCAATACAATTTTACGCATTTTTCGGACGCTGGATGCCGTACTTACGGAGTTTTTTATAGATGGTTACGCGGTCTATCCCCAACAGTTTAGCCGCAGTGGTGATGTTCCAGTTGTGGGCCTGCAAAACATTGAGGATATGGTTTTTTTCCACTTCTGCCAAAGAAAGATCAGAGCTAAATACAAGGGGTTGGTCGGAATGATTCAGTTTAAAGTTGTTCCGCTGTAAAGACGGACCCTTTGTAACTACCATAGCGGCTTCCACGGCATTTTCCAATTCACGGATGTTGCCCGGCCAGGAATAGGCCATCAGCATATCCAGGGCTTCTCGATCAATGCCTTTGATCGGTTTGTTCATTTTTTGGCTGTAGCGGCGTATAAAATAGTTGACCAGCTCGGGTATATCCTCCGGCCGTTCGCGTAAAGGTTTTAACTGAATTACGTAAACCTGCAAGCGATAATACAGATCTTCCCGAAATTTCATTTCCTTTACCGCTTCTTCCAGGTTGGTATTGGTGGCGCAGATAATCCGGAAGTCGGAGCGAATCGTTTCATTGCCGCCCAAACGGGTGAACTCTTTGGATTCGATAGCCCGTAGTAAATCCACCTGCGTTTTGGGGCCTATAGTGCCCACTTCATCAAGAAACAGTGTGCCTCCATTGGCAATTTCCAGCTTGCCTTTGCGTCGGTACAAGGCACCGGTAAAGGCGCCTTTTTCATGACCGAACAGCTCACTCTCCAGCAGACTGTCGGACAGTGCACCGCAGTTTACGGTAACCAGAGGAAAATAGCGCCGGTCACTGTGAGCGTGTATCGCCCGGGCAACCAGTTCCTTACCGGTACCGCTCTCACCACGGATCATTACGGTTGTGTTAGTTGGCGCCACAACTTCTATGGATTTTTTTATCTCTTCGGTGTGTTGGCTGCTACCGATGATCTCCGGAGGGGTAATTAATTGTTCCAGACTTCCTTTGAGCTCTTTATTTTCCAGAGAAAGGCGACGCTGTTTAGCGGCATTGCGGATAAGACGGCTCAACTGATCCGGATCAAACGGCTTGGTGATATAATCGAATGCGCCCTCTTTGAGTGCCTGTACAGCGGTATCGACCGAGGCATAGGCTGTGATTATAATGACGATGGCCTCATTGTCGATTTCCCGGATACGCCGCTGCAGTTCCAATCCGTCCATTCCGGGCATTTTGATATCCACAAAGTAAATATCCCAGCGGGTCCTAGTCATTTTATTCAAAGCCTCTACGGCATCTTTGGCATTATCTACCGTGTAACCGTCTTCTTCGAACCATCCGGTGAGTGATTCACGTACAATTTCTTCGTCATCCACGACAAGGATTTTGATATCTTCGTTTTTCATAATTGTATCCTGTTTTATCAGATTTGCAGATCCTTGTTTACCTCGAGATTAATTGGCAATTTGATGGTAAAAGTTGTTCCTTCATTTGGTCGGGAGTCAACTTTAATTTCTCCCCGGTGGTTTTCTACAATACCGTACACTACCGAAAGTCCCAACCCAAAGCCTTTCACCGCGTTTTTAGTAGTAAAGAAGGGTTCAAAGATATGCGGCATTACCTCTTCCGGGATGCCTCTGCCGTTATCTTTTACGGAGAGATAGACCTTTTTTTCCGATGCCTTATAGATGGTCGAAATCGTCAACACACCGTTTTCATCCATTGCCTCTACGGCGTTAACGATAAGCGCCAGCAGCATCTGTTTAATCTGATTTTCGTCCACGTTAACCTGGGGCAGGTTGGGTTGCAGTTCCTTGCGCACTTCAATATTATTCAACTCCAGGTGATGGCTCACCAGTTGTAAGGACATTTTTACGATGTCATTAAGCGAGTTTGGTTTAATTTCGATACGTTGTTTTTTGGAAAAAAGCAAAAGGTCTTTTATTATTTTACCGCAGCGGTCGCTTTCGCTTTCGATCATTTTAAGTTGTTTCAGTATGGTATCTTTCTCCTCCGGCTGCAGGTCCTTGTTTTGCAGTTTGCGCTGGATAAGTTTACTGTACGTGAGAATGCCGGCCATGGGGTTGTTCAGTTCATGTGCAACCGTAGCCGAAAGCTTGCCCAATGAGGCCATTTTTTCGATTTGCAGAATGCGTTCCTGGGTTTTTTTCAGTTCTTCTGTTTTTTCTTCCACTCGTTTTTCGAGCTCGGAAGACCATTCCGTAATCTCTTTTTTAGCCTTACGCAGGTCTTCGGTCATTTTGTTAAAAGATTCGGCAAAAACGCCGATTTCATCGTTTCGTTTAATGTCGATTGTATAATTTAAATTTCCCGACGAAATTTCTCTTGTACCAATTAAGAATTTGGTTATGGGTACATGAACACCTACCCAGATAACCAACCCGACGATCAAAGCAAGGGACAGGGTTACGGCAATGTTGTATCTAAACATTATCGTCTTTTCCTGATCGAGGATTGCATCCGTATCTTTCATGGATAGAGAAACATCCAGTACGCCGAGAATTTTATCGTTCCGGGTATGAATGTGGCAATCTGCCGTATAACAGCTTTGTTCATTAGGTATGGGGGTGATAAATCCCAGCTCCCGGGAACCGTCAGGCCGTGTAATGATTCTTTTGAGTTGATCGGGTTGTTTTATTTGCAATATTTCACCTTCAGGGCCATGACAAGCCGCACATTCCGGAATAGTCATATCGATTGTCTGGTTTACCTCGCTTGTATCGGTCGAGAAAATTATTTCGCCTCTCTTATTATAAATGCGAATCCGTTCAATACCATGTTGCTTACCGATGGTTTGAATAATGTTGACCGTGTCTTCTCTTCGGTTTAACAGCATGGCATAACGTGTAGATGCCCGGATTATATTGCTGGTACGTATGGCACAAAGAGTAAGCATGTCGTTGTAATGTTCAGCTTGCGATTGGGTCTGGAAATAGGTAATTCCCACCGATGAGAGAGCCAGGATAGCAAAGATAAGCACAAATATTTTAAAGCTAAGCAATTTTAAAATACGCATAATTCGAAGAAGGTTATGGTCGTTTTTTACATAATGTACTAAATTAATCATAGCGGGCAAAGAAGGTTTTCAATTTTATATTAAAAAAGGGTGGATATCCTCTCCACCCCATGTATATGAATTTAAGTTAGAACTAATCATCCGTCAGTAAAAAATGCCGGGCGAGTTTATCCCAGTTTTGCGGTTCTATTTCTTTGGCAAACCCCGGAACAATTTTACCGCCATCCTGCAAAACCGGAACAGTATCGTTGGAAAGTGTACGGCTGATTTGATGTGTGGTATATTCCATCCAGGCACGAGCCATATTGCCGTTAAGCAGATTTTTCAGATTGGCTTTCATTTGCGGAGTCTTAATTTTTAACAGCCATCCGTTTTTATACGGGTCTTCATTAATTAGATTCGGTGATTGAAGAACACGTTCGTTAACCGCAATAACTTCACCATTGGCTGGTGACAGCACGTCGATTGTCTTAGAGTCCACCTTCATCTTCCAGCCCACATCGCCCTGTACCAGATGCTCACCTACCGTGGGCAGTTCTATGGCAGACGGTTTGCCAACTAATTTTTGGGCAAAGTCGTCAACACCCACACGCAGCACACCCTCTTGCTCCGGCACCGCCCAGGTATGCCCCGGGTGATAATAGAAATCGTTGGCAAGGACAAACCAATCTACCATAGTGGTTTTTATTTTTTCACGAACGGCTTTAGCCCCGCTGACAACGGGCTTGTTCAGGTACCTCCAATACCAAACCAAAACGGCCAAGAATCCTAATATTAGGATATACTCAATGCCTTTGGTAGCAAAGAGATCTACATAGTGGAAACTGTCCATTCTTCTTTCTCCTCTTCTAATGGGATATATTTTATCGTTCTTTTTAGCTCTTTTTTCTTCTGCGCCCAGGCCGGCGGATCACTCAAGATAGGCATGCGGTTAACAATCCAGCGCAAAACGATCAGTTCGGCAAATACAACGGTAAGTGTTATCCAGATTTCCATCCAATGGGGAATATAGTGGTGCGGTGCATACCATTTAAAAGCGATCACAGAAACATTGAGCCGGTTAAGGATAATACCCGCCAGTGTGATTCCCGAAGCAATTTTTATAAGTGAAATATTACGAGTGCGCACGGCTTGCGTGTATAATCCCCCGGGCACAACAACAAAACCTATAATCTCCACTAAAAACCAATAACCCCAGGGCGTATCGAGATATGACCAGTGTTGTCCGTGCAGAAAAACAAGCACTTTCAAAAAGAAATATACAAACATCGTTCCGGCGCAAATACGTCCCAGACCCAACACTATATCATCGTGTTTTTCGTGAGCCTCTCTGCTTAAACGATGACGAAATACCTTATGACTGATGCTTCCTTCGAATATGACCATGGACAGCCCGGCAAAAATACTGGAAACAAAGAAGAGAATGGGAATGAATTCAGAATACCATAGCGGATGAATTTTGTTTTTGGCCATTAAGAATAATGCGCCAAGACCGGATTGATGCAAAGTGGAAAGCGTAATACCGAATATAACCGCAGCAAGGGTAAGAGAACTAAGCACCTTATGAATGCGTTTCCAGCCCAGCCATTCGGCAACCGCCGGCGAAAACTCAACAAATTCTGCCATCATATACAGCATAAAATGCCAAGCCACCAGAAACATAACCGAGCTAACGCCGAAGTTATTACCGATGATGGGATTGATTACGTTCCAGGGACGTCCCAAATCCAGCAGCAGAGCCCCGGCATAAAACACGTAAGCTAAAAATCCGTTTACAACGGTGATGCGAACCACGGAGTGATATTTTTCAAGACGCAGGATATAAACCATAAAAGTAAGCACATAAGCGCCGCCGGCAAAGGCAACTCCCGTAACCACATCAAAACCGATCCAGATACCCCAGGGAAATTCCTGGCTTAAATTGGTTACTGAGCCCAGGCCGGTAGCAAAACGAATAACAATAAGGACCATCCCTACGGATATGATGATCGCAGCGACAATATTAAATGGAGTTAAAAGAGGTCCTTTGGGTTTAAGCTCGCTTAAGAAAAAGCGGAAAAACCGTTTTGATTCGGATTTGAGCAAATGATATTTACCGTTTCCTCCGTCCATGTCAATCCTCGCTTTCTTCATTTTCTTCGTCGGGTTTTGTGGCTTTATTCAAGGCCAGTAAAAATGCAGGCCACAGAGTTAAAATAACAGGTACACTGTATAGAAATTCGGTGGTTAACTCAGGATATGCTTTTTTATCAATATCTGTACGGAAACCCAGTTCTTCGAAAGGGATGGCAGATAGATATATGTATCCGGTTCCGCCGGCTTCATTTTCGCCATATATATAATGAACATAATCATCCGGATTATTGTAAATTCGCGAACGCGCTTCTTCGAGAAGATTGCGCCGTTTTCCAAAAATAATAGCCTCTTCGGGACAAGTCTCTGTACAGGCCGGTTCTTCACCTTCCTGCAGACGATCCCAGCACATAATACATTTTTGGATTTTGGGAATGGGACTGTCATATTCGAATTTAGGAATATCGAAGGGGCAGGAAATCATACAAAAACGACAGCCCATGCATTTATCTTCCCGCCAGATGACCGGGCCTTCCGGTGTTTTGTACATAGCCTGGGTTGGACACGCCGAAGCGCAGGCCGGTTGATTACAGTGCATACATTGTGTTTTAACATAGATTTCTTTGTCTTCATCGCCACGGATCACCGTCCATTGGGTTGTAGAAGTTTTACGTTGCATGGTGATTTCTTCATCCAGGTCAGGCTCCGGTAATCCATGGGCTTCGGCACAGGCTTCGCTGCAAGCCTGGCAGCCAACGCAGCGGGTCGTATCGACAAGAATGCCTACAAATTCTTTGTCGTCCGCCTTAGCTTTTTGTTCGGCGTGCAGTTTTCTACCGCTAAGAACTGTTCCGCCCATTACTCCAAGTGTTTTTATAAAATCTCTGCGTTCCATGTGTTGTTTCCCCATTTACGTTTGCAATGATGAATTACTGAATTGGCGAATTATTGAAAATAAATCACCAAAGTCCAAATATCGGCGTCGTTTCAAACCAACAATTCATTCATTCAATATTTCAAGAACCCTTACTGTGTTTTAATATTTTATGAGCGATTATGTCATAAGACAAAAGCGCGGTGATCGTAAACACCATTAAAACGGCAACCATATTCCACCTCCTTTAGTATTGAGTTATTGTTTTTTCCTGGTGCGGAAAATACTTTTGAATAAATTTGTGCCAGTCTTCTTCCGACATATTTTCAACAAACTCCGGAGCTAATTTACCGCCATCATTTACATAGTTACCCTTCACTGCTTTAGAGAATATCTCATCACGAATGGAATTATTCATAATATCTGCCTGAGTATCGGACATGAGATTGTTGGCATCTTTTATGAAATGTTCCGCTTTTATTTTAAGAATCCACGATTTTTCCACCTGATCGGAGGGCAGGGGCATATCCAGACAACAAGCCGGATTAACATCAACCACCTCGCCTGAAACAGGCGCTAATTGCAAAATATGGTGCCCGTTGACTGAAACATCCCAAATCGGACTGCCTTGCGGTAAACTGGCGCCAATGAGAGGAAGGTTTTTCAACTTTATGTGATCGGAAAACAGAAATGAAATCAGGTCATCAAAACCAACATAATAGATGTCGTCTTTTTCCTTTTGTACCCATGAATGACTGGGGTGATAAAACCGCTCTCCCTTCCTTTTGATAGGCAACAATGCTTTATCCGGGCTTAGAAAGATAGGTGATTTCTTTTTCTTTTCAGTTGCTTTCAAAGCACGTTCTTCCCGCTGAAGGAAATAATTAAGGGCGATACAAACTGCCACGGTTAAGAAAACTAATATAAAGACCATTTTGTGACTCCTTGTTTTGTTTTGCTGTTCACTTTTACAAAGTCAAATGCAATGCCAAAAAAACATTAAATATTGAATTATAGTTAAGTTGTTATTAATCAATAAGATATAGGGTGGTATAAAACAGACGGAATAAAACGGGGATGTTGAATTATACAACATTTTTCCCGTACAAAACTTTAACGCCTTGTAAACATTGATATTAGTGTTGTTTATAATTTTAACATACCGTTGTAAAATTAAACAATAGCTTACTCTTTGTTTAATGCCCTTAAAGCACTTTTTAAACGGTTAAGATAAATCGGTTGCCGTACTGTTTTTTAGAAAGAACAATCCAACCCTTATCAGGTAGAGAAGATTTTTGCAATACATAAAAAATCAAAAAGTAAATAAATGGAGCAACATAAACTGTTCGCAGGAAACAGGTATGTTTCATAAGCCGTTTCATTTTTTTTAGTGAAACAGTATGTTTCTTTGATGAAAATATTATATAGCAGTTGGGTTTATAAAAGAAAAAGGTATTAAATGAAACATCACGTTTCGTTAATTTTTATCTCTTAAAGAAAATATAACTTAAAATTCATTGAATTTATTGAGGTTAGATAACATGGGAATACCCTGGTATTTTTGGCACGGCTTTTGTATTAAGCAATGATATAATTTTCACAAAAAGGTAGGTTTATAATGTATAAGAAATCATTCATTCTTTTTTTATTCCTGTTATTGTATGGATGTACACAGTTGTTGGAAGAAGAAAATGCCGGCAAGAATATCTTTGTGGGAGATGATGGTTGTGTGTATTGCCACACCAACAAAGAACGACTGAAACTCTTAGCGCCGGAAGAAGACACCGGTGGCGGTGGTGGAGGCGGCGGCTGAGGCGGCGACGTGCCTCCCATGGCTCCATGGGAAAAAGTGTATATTAAACTGCCTCGTTCCGGTAATCTTGCCGATTTGGATCACCACTTTGAAGAATTAAGCTGTGTGGACTGTCACGGCGGGGACAAAACGCAGAATAATAATAAAGAAAAGGCACACAAAGGACTTATCCAGGACCCATCAGAATTTACAACCGTTGATGGCAAGGTTTCCAACAGCTGTGCCGGAGAAGAATGTCATACTTCGACGGCTGAGGAATATCATAACAGTTTGCATCAGCAACTCTGGGGCGAACGTAAATATGTCGCCTTACGCTCCGGAGTGTCTTCCTTTGATCAATGTCCCCAATCCACCCGGGATGGATTTAACGGGGAATGTACCTCCTGTCACGCCACTTGCGGCGACTGTCATATTTCAATTCCCAACAGTGCCGGGAAGGGATTGGTAAATGATCATCGTTTTCAAAAAACACCCAATATGGAGAAAAACTGCACTGCCTGTCACGGATCGCGCGTAGCGTTCGATTTTTACGGAGAAGAAGGGCTGGAAGAACGCCAGGGGGATGTGCATTTTAAAACATTATATATGGATTGCTTTGACTGTCATAATCAATCCGAGATGCACACCAGGGTAACGGATACGGATAATACGGACCGTTATACCTACGATTTGCGTCCTTCCTGTTTTGACTGTCACCCGGCAGATTCTATTGCCACGATAAATTTATATCATACCATGCACATGGATAATATGACCTGTTATGTGTGTCATTCCCAAAAATATAATAATTGTTCTGCATGTCATGTAAAAGGCGAATGGAAAACCGATCCGGATTATCAGGAAAATAATCCCCACGAGGATTTCAAAATCGGTTTGAACCCGCTGCCTGCGCATAGAGATTTTAGCGATGTGAAATATGCTGTGGTGCGTCATATTCCGATCGCACCCGATACATACGAAAACTGGGGAAGCGCATCCGCTAATTTGCCGGATTACAATACGATTCCAACATGGAAATTTGCCTCTCCCCACAGTATCCAGCGCTGGACGCCAAGAACCGATGCTTCGCCTTGTTATAATAATTGTCATACAAAGGAAGGTTTTGGAAAGCCGGAGAACAAAGAGATTTTTCTATTCCGCGCGGAAATACAGGAAAAGTGGCCCGATGAAGTGCAAGCAAATGACCCCGTGGTTGTGGATGGCAATTTGCCGGATGGCTGGGAATAACAATCTCTTACCAAGTATTAATTAATCGAAGGAGCTGTGTTATGAAAAAAATTATGCCTTTATTACTAATCGTCTCGTTACTTGTCTTTTTCGGTTGCAGCAGTTCAACCGAAGAACAACCCCAGGTGAATGAATTTGAGGTATTGGTTAAATACCTCGAAAGCGGAGATGCGGATTATCAGGGATGGGTAAATAACCTCAGTGGATGGATCGTAAACCTTAGCGACATTAACACCGCTGACTATTTTGTTTTGGACCTTCGTTCGGAGGCAGATTTTAATGCGCTTCATATTCCGGATGCTGTGAATGCCACCTTAGACAATATGTTCGATAAGGTTAAAGACGCCACCAAAGATATTCTTGTGGTTTGTTACACTGGCCAAACCGCATCTTTCGCGCACATGCTGTTACGTTTAAAAGGATATGATGCGTATGTGCTCAAATTCGGTATGAGCATTTATGATGCTTCTTTGGATAAATGGACCGCTAACTGCTCCAATAAATTCGCAAGCGATCCCAATTGGGTGACTACAGCCTCGCCGGCTTTACCCGAATTTGACTATCCGGAATTGAACACCGGTAAGACAGAAGCCGAAGATATTCTGGACGCCAGAATTCAAGCGGCCATTGACGCCTGGAATGATGGGATGCTGATATCTGCAGATGATGTTATGGCCAACCGCGAAGATTACAATATTATGAATTACTGGAGTGAGACCGATTACACTACACTTGGTCATATAAACGGAGCTTATCAGCTTACTCCACTAACAATAAAAACTACCGAAAACCTGAAGGCGTTTGACCCGGCCGGTGACAATATCCTGTACTGCTGGACTGGCCAAACCGCAGCAGCCACGATTGCGTATCTTAAGGTTTTAGGCTATGATGTTAAGTCCATTAAATTCGGAACAAATGCCATGATATATGACGTTTTACCGGGGCATAAATGGCCGAAACCCTGGGGTAATTAATCAGACGATATTTTTTAAGCAAGCAAGGGCTAACCTTGCTTGCTTATATTTTCCAATAATAGTACGCAAATGGAAAAATCAAAATGAAAACTTTTATTATTTTATTTTCGCTCCTGCCAACCATATTGCTGGCCGGAGATATAAAAGGCAGCTTCTCCACCGGTATTTTTATGGGAACACCGTTTTGGAACAGCGACAACGCTAAAAACATTTCGGTTATCAGTAATGATGAGGCTTTTTTACGCAGTGTAAATCAATTACGCCTCTACGGCAATTTTGCGGATAAGTTCAGTTTCCGGGTAAATGCGTTGCGGAGTGACGGATTTGTGGAAGTCTCAGACAGTGCAGGTTACAATACCGGTGAACGGCTGAATCAGACCAAAATCTATGAGGCCTTTCTACGCTATGATTTTTCTGTTGGTAACATTCAGCTCGGAAGAATTATGCCGTTTGGCCGTTGGTTTAGGGGTTCGGTGGATGGCGGCGCCTTTGCCATTAAACTGGGCCAACGTATTCGCATTTCCGCTTTAGGCGGCCTGTATGTTCCCTATGGTCTGGTGTATGATTCGGATAACCAAAAAACCCTGGCCTATGCCGATATGGCGGTATCGTGGAATAAAGCTTCCTTAAAAGCCAAGTATTATTATGACGGCAACATAACCAAAGCCGGTATGGATTTCTTCTTCACTCTGTTCAAAATAAGAGTAAATGGAAACTATGGGTATGACTTTACCAATAGCCGCTTAGACGACGGAAGCTTGAATTTATTCTGCAAAGCAGCAGATCGGGTCAATATCAGCCTGAATTATTATTTGTTCCGTCCGCAGGGATGGAATTTTCCCAAAGTAGATTTTTCCTATTTAATAGAGCGCTTCATGCTCGGAATTCAATACAAAATTTCTACCACTAGCACAATCAACTTCAATCAGATTGTGGCAATGACATCGGAACGTAAAGATTATGTAACTTACCTTACGTATCAATACCGATTTTTAAACATTGGTTTCAACTACCTTTTTGGCGAATCCGATATAAAACGGTTAAGCCTGACCCTGGGCGGACACTATGCGCCATCTAAGAATTTTATGGTGAGCGGCGGTATTGCGCCGGTTAACTATACCTTTTATGATCAGACGGACAGCCAAACCGCCATAGCCTATTACCTGCGTTTACGTTATCGCTTCCTGAAATCGTTTATGGCGGTAGCAAACTTAAATTATTACCAGAATACAGACATTCTCAACAATTCTGTCCGCGGCGGTGTTCGGCTTGTCTATAATTTTGGGAGCTAAACTATGAAGATGAAAATAATAGCTATCCTTGGCTTTATGGGCCTGGTTTTGGCCTCGGCAATTAACTGGGACTCCGACTTGATTTTCTCACATAAATTTCATACGGAAGAAGCAGATGCGAACTGTAACGACTGCCATGCCAAGGCAGCAGAAAGCCAGAATGCCGCGGATGATTTGCTCCCGGATATGGAAACATGTTATAACTGTCATGACGAAGAGGATACGGATTGTACTTCCTGCCATAAAAATGGGGAAGAACCCGTCCTGCTGCCAAGAATTAATAATTACATAACACATTTCAGTCATAAAGCACATATCGATCGAGATACCGAATGCGAAACCTGCCATAGCGGTATTAGTGCAAAAGAATTTGTTACCGAGGGAATGCATCTGCCAACTATGGAAACCTGTATGAACTGCCACGATGTACCTCAAACCACAGAAGGATGCTATCTTTGCCACGATAAAAACGAAAGCATAATTCCGGCCAATCATATGGAAAATTGGAAACGAAGCCATGGCAGTTATGCGGAAACCGGTAGCGAAAATTGTAATTCCTGCCATCAAAAGAGTTATTGCATAGACTGTCATCAGGGCGATAATCTGATGAATCAGTCACACCCTGCAGAATTTATTTTAACCCATTCTGCCAGTTATTTAACCCGTGAAAGCTCCTGTTTTACATGCCATCAAAACACCAATTACTGTATTGAATGCCATACGACAATTAATTATATTGTACCGATAAACCATTCTGCTCCGGACTGGGCCAGTCAGCATGCGGTGGAAGCACGGATTGATTATGACCGTTGTACCGTATGTCATACGAGCGGTGACGATGCCTGCATACAGTGCCACAATTAGAATACAGGAGTTCCGATGAAAAAAAGTTTAATCTGGCTGTTCCTTTTACTGGTAACGCCGATGTTATCATTCACACAGACGAATGATGATTGCATGGATTGTCATAATGAAAGGGATTTGACTAAATCCATCAACGATTCAGTTGAAGTCTCTGTTTTCGTGGATCATAAAGTATTGGATAATTCCATCCATGGCGATCTGGAATGCACCGACTGCCACGAAATGATTGAAGATCATCCTAATGAAGAAGTAGTGGCATCGGTATCCTGTGGAAATTGCCACGAAGATGAGCAGGCAGATTATCAGAAAAGTGTACACTGGCTCTCACGCATGGATACTGTTGTTGAAACAGCGACCTGCAAAAACTGTCACGGCACACATGATATTTTACCTTCCGACGACAAAAATTCACATACCTATAAATTGAATATTGAAAAAACTTGCGGGAATTGTCATGATAAGCCGGCTGTAATGCGTCGTTTGGGGTTGCGGGGTGAAACGCCGGTTTCTAAATATCATGGCAGTGTGCACGATAGAATTCTACATGAAGAGCCTGATAAAAATCCCCCCACCTGTATTAATTGCCATGATTATCATCAAATACTTAGTAAAATAAATCCTGAATGTAGCTACAGTAAACAAAACATTCCGAAAACCTGCGGCACCTGTCATGAGAAAATTTTTGAAGAATACCAGCAGAGTGTTCACTGGCAGGGCATTCAGCGTGGGCATGTGGAAGCCCCTGCCTGTAACGATTGTCACGGTGAACATCGAATCCTTTCACCAAAGTCCAAAGACGCGGTAACAAACAGACTTAATGCTTCCTCCCAGATTTGTAATAACTGTCATGCCTCCGAAGTGATGATGCAGCGGTATGGTTTAGACCCGCGTCGATTTGAATCCTATGCCCGCTCCTATCATGGGTTGGCCTTGCTAAAGGGTGATCAAGATGCGGCAACCTGTACAAGCTGCCACGAAGTTCATTCCATTAGAAGTAATCTGGACCCTCTGGCCAGCACAAATAAAGCACATCTCAAAGAAACCTGCGGACAATGCCACGATAATATTACGGAAAGTTTCATCAACATTGAAGTCCACCCGTTGGATTTAAAGTCCAGAAACCCGGTCGCATATATTTTTCGTGTGGTATATACCTGGCTGATCATTGTAGTTATAGGCGGTATGCTTGTCCATAATATGCTGATTCTTTTACATTTTATCCGGGAAAAACGTAAAAGAGAAAAGAACATGCCGCGCGTTCAACGGTTTCAATCGTGGGAAGTGTATCAACACTTTCTTATGTTTCTTAGCTTTACCACACTGGCGGTTACCGGTTTTGCGCTTAAATTTCCGAATGCCGGCTGGGTTACTTTACTGGTTGACCTGGGTATGAATGAGGCCATTCGTTCCACTTTACACAGGGCGGCGGCAATAGTTATGGGAACGATTTCCGTAATCCAGTTATTCTATTTTATCTTTACAAAAAAAGGCCATCGCGATGTTAAAGCATTAATGCCGACGATAGACGACATAAAGGACTTGATTCAAAATATTAAATTTCATCTCGGGTTAACGAGTGAGCGACCCAAATTCCCTCGATTTGATTATGCGGAAAAAGCCGAATATTTGGCCCTTATCTGGGGTGTTGTAGTCATGGGCGCCAGCGGTCTGGTACTTTGGTTCCCTGAGATATTTATAGGCATTTTTCCATCCTGGTTATTCGAAACATCCGAAATTATTCATTATTACGAAGCCTGGCTGGCGACTTTAGCTATACTTGTTTGGCACTGGTTCTTCGTTATTTTCCATCCGGAAAAATATCCGGTCAGTTTAACCTGGATGGATGGTAAGATAACAGAAGAAGAACTCAAACATCACCATCCCTTAGAATATGAGGAGTTAAAATCGCAGATTAAAATAAACAAAAAATCACACCAGGATTAATCGATTTAAAAAATAATTTAATGATTGCTTTAATTCCCGAGCAATCTTTAACTTATAGAAAATGGCCTCGTAAATAATGAGGCCATTTTTTCCAGAATATCCCCTCAAATTAAGAAACCGGTATTCACGATAAAACCAGATAAGAGGCGACCGGTTATATTAAAATCTCAGGAATTTAAATTAAAAAATGGTTGTTGAAAAAAGGAGCATCCGAGGTGAAAACATCCGTTTTCATAACAATACTGATTTTATTTTCAATTGTCCTTTCTGCCAGAGCCGAAGATAGTGAAGGATGCCTGGATTGCCATGATGATACCGAATTAACCATGGAGCGAGGCAACAGAGAGATTAGTTTATTTGTGGATGAGGACGTTGTGAACCATTCCATCCATGGTGAATTAGATTGTATCGACTGTCATTCCTCTGTTAATACGGACGAGCACCCCGACGAGGGCGAAGTGGAGCCTGTTTTCTGTGGCGATTGTCACGACGATGTGCAGCACGATTATGAAGCGGGTATCCACGGAAAAGCTTTGCACGCAAAACAGATTTATGCTCCCACCTGTATCGAGTGTCATGGGAAACATGATATTCTGGCCATATCCGATCCCAAATCGCCTTCTTACAAAATGAACATACCTTTTTTGTGTGGTAAGTGCCATAAAGAGGGTGCCCCGGTGGCCAAAGTGTACAACATTACCGAACACAATATTCTGGAAAATTACAGCCTCAGTATCCATGGCGAAGGTCTGTTCAAAAAGGGATTGATTGTAACGGCTGCTTGTGTGGATTGTCATAACAGTCATCTAATCTTGCCGCACACCGATGAAAAATCGTCCATTGCGCCGCGAAACGTGGCCAAAACCTGTATGAAATGCCATACCAGAATTGAAGATGTTCATAAACAGGTCATCGAAGGTGAAAAATGGCGTAAAGACCCAAACTCCATTCCAACTTGTACAGATTGCCACTTGCCGCATAAGGCCAGAAAAGAATCGGTAGTACTAACCGTGGCCGATCAGTCCTGCTTAAAATGCCATAGTCAGGATGGCATTCACAAAACGGAAAACGGTAAAGAAATATCGTTAAAGGTGGTTAAGGAAGATATTAAATCTTCCGTTCATAATGAAGTAAGCTGCGTAAAATGCCACAGCGATGTTAACCCCCGTTTAAAGAGACCGTGTAAAACCGCGGGTAAGGTGGACTGTTCCAATTGTCATATCAAAACTGCGGAGGAATTCGCTAACAGCGGTCATGGTAAGGCCTTGCAAGAAGGAGTGAAAGACGCACCGGAATGCACAACCTGTCATGGCGATCATCATATAAAAGCGAATATTGATGAAAACTCACCTACTTATAGAGCGGCCATACCAAAGCTGTGCGGTACATGCCACCGGTCGGACAGCCCAGTAGAGAAAACAAAGGAACTGGCTGAAGTGGATGCCTATACCGATTATTCGCAGAGTGTGCACGGCCGGGGGCTGGTGGTAAAAGGTCTGCTTCCCAGCGCTGTTTGTACGGACTGCCATACCGCCCATCAGGTATTAAAACATGATAATCCGAGATCATCCGTTTATAAGAGAAATGTTCCCGCCACTTGTGCAGCCTGCCATAGAGGTATTTACAAAGATTATATCAAAAGCGCTCATTTTTCAACGGATGACAAAAAGATGCAGGAACTGCCAACCTGTACGAATTGCCACTCTTCACATACCATCAGTACGGTTACACAAGATAAATTTATGACGGAGGTAACCCAAACCTGCGGTAGTTGTCATACCGACTTATCCGAATCTTATTTAGAGACTATGCACGGTAAAGCCTATCGCCTCGGCTACCTGGAATCAGCTAAATGCTCCGATTGCCACACGGCGCACAAAATTCGACCTGTATCCGATCCGAATTCCAGCGTAAGCATGTACCATATTGTAGAAACCTGCCAGCAATGTCACAAAGATGCCAATGAGCGTTTTACCGGCTATTTAACGCATGCCACACACCATGACCCTATAAAGTATCCAATTTTGTATTACACCTATTGGGCGATGACGATTTTATTGATAAGCGTTTTCTCATTCTTTGGCATTCATACTTTACTTTGGCTGCCAAAATCATTTAAACAAATGTTGCGACGGAAAAAAGAAGAAAAAGAACAGGTAACGCGCTATTATATCCGCCGTTTTGAAAGGCCGCATCGCATAACCCATGTGTTTGTTATCCTGAGCTTTTTAACCTTAGCGCTTACAGGAATGATGCTCAAATTTTCCGGAATGCCCTGGGCAAAAACGTTAGCGGAAACGATTGGCGGGGTTATCGCCGCAGGGACGCTTCATCGGATTGCAGCCATGATTACCTTCGGATATTTTATATCCCACTTGTATTTGCTCATAAAGAAAAAACAACAAACAAAAAAGGGTTTTTTCGAGTTCTTTCTGGGTAAAAATTCGATGATGTTCAATAAAAAAGACATAAAAGATTTTTGGGCAACCATGAAGTGGTTTCTTGGCCGGGGCCCCAAACCGAATTACGGGCGTTGGACCTATTGGGAAAAGTTTGATTATTTCGCTGTCTTTTGGGGTGTAGCGGTTATCGGATTGTCCGGTTTAATGCTGTGGTTCCCGGAATTCTTTACCAACTGGCTGCCTGGCTGGCTGATCAATGTAGCCACCATTATTCACAGTGACGAAGCTCTGCTGGCTGTCGGATTTATTTTTACCATTCATTTTTTCAATACACATCTGCGCCCGGAATCCTTTCCGATGGATAAGGTTATTTTTACCGGCCTTGTGCCGTTGGAGGAATACAAGAAAGAACGGCCGGAAGAATATGAGCGGTTAAAGAGAACAGGTTTGTTGCGGAAAGTGGTGGTTAAGGATTATGTCCCCAAACAGTGGGATCGAATCATTTCTTTTTTCGGGTATCTTTTTCTCACCATTGGAATCATCCTGATCATACTCATCATTTTTTCGGAGTTGATAGGATATAAATAGCCAAAATATGTGGGGTTTTAAATACAAAAAAGGGAATGAATTGCGCCGCAAAATCGTTCCCTTTTTTGTTTGTTAGGCAATTGCTGCCCACAGTGCAATATCGGAATCAAATGTTTTGTTGAAATGATTGAAATTTAAGGAGAACACCACAGATGCTTGCAGAAGGTACAAAAGCGCCGGATTTTACATTACCGGATCAAAACAATGAAAAGGTAAACCTTTCCGATTTTAAAGGGAAATGGGTCATACTCTATTTCTATCCCAAAGATATGACGCCCGGATGCACAACCGAAGCCTGCAACTTCCAAACGGTTTTGCCGCAAATAGACGAGAGCGAAGCGGTTGTGTTGGGCGTAAGTAAAGATTCCGTTGAACGGCATAAAAAATTTGCCGATAAACACGGTTTGACTTTTAAACTGCTCAGCGATGCCGGGTCGAATGTTTGCGAAACGTACGGCGTCTGGCAGAAGAAAAAACTGTACGGAAAAGAGTTCATGGGCATTGTCCGTTCCACCTTCATTATCGATCCACAGGGCAGGATTGTAAAAGTATATCCTAAAGTGAAGGTAAAAGAACATCATCGGGAAGTGCTGGATGATTTAAGAACGTTAAAAAAAGGAGGTTGAATGCAGTCTTCTGTCGGATTGCGGTGTCAGGCGATAAAGTCAAGATAGTTCTCAGGAGTAATTACCTGAAAAGAACTATCCGGATAGGTTTTTTGCCATAATCTGGGCGGTTTTGTTGTTTTGGCCGCCCATTTGAATTCATAAGCATACAGATTACCTTCTCTTTCTTCAATAAAATCAATTTCATCCTGCGACCATGTCCGCCAAAAATAGTTATTGCTATAAATACCTGTGTACGACTGCTTTTTTAGCCTTTCGATAAAAAGAAAATTCTCCCATAATTGCCCCACGTCATTTCTCAATTCAATGGGATTGAAATTGGCTATAAGGGCATTTCGAATTCCCGTATCATAAAAAAAATATTTTTGTTTTTTTGTCATCTCATTGCGCAAATTGCGGCTATAGCCAGATAGACGATAGAGGATAAAAGTCTTTTCCAACAAATCAATATAACGGCCAACCGTCTTATAATCCAATCCCACTTTTTGCGCTATTTCATTTAGGGATACTTCGCTTCCAATTTGAAAAGCCAATAAGCGCAAAATCATTATTAGTTTTTGCGAGCTTTTGATTCCATTGAGCTCCAGCAGATCCTTCATTAAATAGGAGCCGCTGATTTCGCTAAGAATTTCTATTTTTTCCTTTTTATTTTCAGTGGCAACAACCTCAGGATAAGAACCGTAAATCAAAAAATCCGGAAGAAGATTTTTTAAATCGAAAGGATTAAAATGCTCTTTTAATTCCAGTTGGGCAATGGGAAAAAGAAGGAGCATGCGTTTGCGGCCGGTCAGAGGTTCGCCGATTTGACCGGATAACTCAAAAGAGGAGGATCCCGTAGCGATAATACGTATTCCGGGCAGATGATCTACCATAATCTTTAGTATGGAACCAATGTTAGGTATCTTCTGAGCTTCGTCAATGGCAATAAGCTCATAACCGCTGGCATAATCTGAAATACGGTTAAAGTCAGGGGACGAAAGCAGTTCCTGGATACGGATATTTTCGCCAGAATCCAGCCGATATTTATAGCGCGTCGAGCGCAGATAATCGTTGAGAAGCGTGGTCTTTCCTACTTGCCTGGGGCCATAGATAACCAGTACTTTGTTGGGCTTTAAATGTTTGTCAAGATTTGAGTAGAACCGGGCGATTTTCATAGCTTTAATATAGGGATGAATTCCAAAAAAATCAATTTTTAGGAATTATAATCCTAAAAATAACCAAATTATTAGGAATAACAATCCCGGAAATAAATAAAAACCCCACCATCCGGCGGATGATGGGGTGACTTCACAATGATAGACTATAACAATATATTTATGTATAAAAAAATTACGGCTGGGTAAATACCCAATCCATCCCGTTACCCATATTATTCGCTCCATTGTGGCAACTGGCACATGCACCGCCTCCGGCAGTAGCGTTATCTCCCCGGGTCATGATGGTTGTTAAACCGGTATCTACCATAAACCATTCCCAGCCGTTGCCATCCGGGTTAAAATCGCCGCCGCGTTTAACCAGAACTGTGGTGGCGCCGGCCAAATTGCCATCCTTATCGCGCAGCTCTTTTAAAATGATTGTACGTTTAAGATACTCCCCGTTCACAGCCTTTACTCCGTCTTTAAAATAGACGTTTCGATAGAGTGAGTCGGAAACGCCGTGTGCGGACTGTAAAAACGGATCCGGGCCAAAATTCGTTGTCACTTTTGTCCAGGTGAGATAATCTTTAAAATCATCCAGATCAGCTTCAAATTCGCTTTCATTGGGATGTTTAAAAACCCAGTCGGTACCGTTATTGTTTACATTGGCTCCGCTATGACAGCTTGCGCAGGCACCGCTGCCGGCTGTAGCATTATCCCCCTGTGTAATAACCGTTGTCAGATCGGTGTCGGTCATAAACCATTCCCATCCGTTGCCGTCGGGATTAAAACCGCCGTCCCGCTTAACCAGAACGGTTAAAGCGCCGGTTAGCGTGCCGTCGGGCGTGCGCAATTCTTTAAGAATAATTGTACCCGTAGGATACTTACCGTTTTCGGGTTGGGCATTGTCCTTAATATAGACCCGGCGGTACAACCCGTCGTTTGCACCGTGAGCTGCTTGCAGCAGCGGATCGGGTCCGTACAACAGATCGACTTCCGTCCAGTTTTGATAGTCTTTAAAATCATTCAGATCGGCAACGAATTCTTTGCTGCCATCATCTGTGGAGTCTGTGGTTGTGGAACAAGCAAAAATCATTAAACCGGCCAGAACCGGCAGTAAAATTCTATAGTGAGTTTTCATACGAAAATCCCCCTGATGTTAAGTTGAGCTTCCTGAACAATTAAGAAAAAAATACTCAAACGCCTCCTTCCTTTATTTACTTTGATGACCTATTTATTGGTTTTTAAAAGGTTAATACTCGGGTTATGTTGAATCCCAGCCGCCATTGGTTTTTTAGGTCCGCGCCTGCTAAAAACTGTGAGGGATTGAGCGCGGCCGCGTTGGTAAGAAATATTTTGAAAAAATGACCGCCCGTTTCCAGTTCGATACCGAAGGTGTAAGAATCATATTGATTGCGCCAGCCGCTTATGGTATTATTCGCCTCCACCAGTAGGCTCCACATGGGCGAAATATAAAACTGCACATAACTTCCCATTGTAAATGAATATTGGGTTTTATCGCAATAAATATGACTGTTGTACAGATACGAAGGTACCAGACCGATTCCTAATTTTTTAAATAACAAAGTGTTTAGTACAAGTTGTCCGTAATATTGGAAGTTTTTAGGATCGCTCGTTTCACGATCGGTAACTTCGGTATTCCAGGCAGCTCCTGCTCGCACGGCAGCGGTGAGAGGAACGGTTGCATTCGCCCATTGTAAAAATTTATACTTTATCCGCAAATCATAATTATCCTGATTATTACTGCGCCCAAAGGTAACTGCCACATTTTTTACCGGTACATAACCAAGCGCCAGACGCATATAGGCCGGACCATCCAAACCCAATAAAGTCTTTTTAGCATCTATGGGAGGTAAAAAGCGATGCGATATTTCAAATTGAAATTCGCCTTTGTTCAGAACTTCTGTCGTCGGAAGATTTACCACCTGCGTGGAGTGAAATAAAAGCAGATCAACCGGTCTTTCAACTTTCTTTTTTTTCCAGCGAACCTGCGCCTGGGAAAGGGTCAGGCTAAAGATAAGTGATACCAGAATGAATACGATCGTTTTCAATAGAGCTCCTTAATTATTGATGTTACCGGTTATTCGCTTCTGTTTTCTCTTCAATCTTTTTTACATGAAAATCCAAAACCAGACGCATGGTCTCATCTATCTTATAAAACATTATGGAAGGGATCTCAATATTATAGTGAGAAAGTTTTACATCGAAATGGCTTTGGATGCGATAGATGTCTCCGTTTTTTTGGATAATACCTTCGGCCGACATAAGCCGATCCACACCATGGATGGACATGGTTCCCTGCACCATAACCTTGAATGTGTTTTCACCCGCTTTTTCGGATTTGATAATTTTGCCTTTGAAGCTGGCCAAAGGGTACTTTTCCGTTTCCAGATAGTTTTCGCGCATGTGGCGGTTGCGCAAACCGATACCGGTATCGAGTGTGTTCAAATCCACTTCGAAGTACAAATCCGATTTTTCAGTGAGCCGGTCGCCTTCCCAGTACAGATAGCCGTCAATTTGATCGGTAACGCCTTCAAATTCTTCGATGGGCGCGTCGGAAATAAATTTTACCAGATTGGTTTTTTCGGCGGTTACGTGGCACTCTTCCGAAAAGGTGCCGCCCAATAAAACAGCGAATAAGAGTAAATATATTTTATAATGCATAAAGGCTCTCCCCCGTTATTATAATGATTTAATCCTGCGGCGCACCGCGATCGATCCAGGCGGCAATGGAGTCGATAAGGGCGCCGGACAGTTTCCCGGACGGCGGCATTACCGTCTCGCCGTTTTCACCGCGTAAACGCTTCATCAAATAACTGTTTTGGCTCTCCCCCGGCTGTACACGTTTTAATGACGAAGACGTGGAAGCGGCATTGACTAAATTACCGTAAGCATTTCCTGAACTTAAATCGAGTCCGCCCTGCTGCAGCACGTCGCCATGGCAGGAAACACATATCGGCGTAAACACTTCATTTTGAATGTATGTAAAAGTTACTTTTTGTGGGGTTTCCTTTTCGGTATCGCAGGTAGAAACGATCTGATCACTACAGTTCTGTAATACTACAACAGCAAGTAAAAACAACAATACGTTTGTAAAAACCTTCATCAGGCTAAACTCCGTTTGGATAGAAATTATTGGATTCAAAAAGGATATAAGAGCATTAACAGCCGCGAGGAGATGTTAAACAAGCCTATTCACATCATCATCACAAGAGTTTAACTTTTTTATAACGCAGATTAGATGCAATTCGGGCAAAAATTCAGTATATTCAAGGCTTTAATAAATGGAATATTTGATCAGGAGTGGTTTGAATGTCTAAAGAAATCGCCAAAGTTTACAACCCGAAAGATGTGGAAGATAAGTGGTACGACTTCTGGCTGGAAAAAAATTATTTTCACGCCGAGGTTGATCCCGATAAAAAACCATACACGATTGTCATCCCCCCGCCCAATGTAACCTCGGTGCTGCACATGGGGCACGCCTATAACAATACGGTGCAGGATATTCTGATCCGTTACCACCGGAAAAAAGGTTATGCCGCACTGTGGTTGCCGGGCACGGATCACGCCGGCATTGCCACCCAGAGCGTGGTGGAGCGCGAACTGGCCAAAGAGGGCAAATCCCGTTATGACCTGGGACGGGAAAAATTTGTGGAAAAAGTGTGGGAGTGGAAAAAACATCACGGTTCTATCATCATCAATCAATTAAAAAAGATGGGTTGCTCCTGCGACTGGCAGCGCGAACGTTTCACGCTGGACGAAGGGCTGTCCCGCGCGGTGGGCGAGGTGTTTGTGCGCTTGTACAATAAAGGGCTTATTTACCGCGGTCTGCGTATCGTAAACTGGGACCCGGCTTCGGCAACGGCGCTGGCCGACGATGAAGTGGATCATAAAGAGGTGCAGGGCAAGCTGTATCATATCCGCTATAAACTGAAAGACAGCAACGAGTATATTGTGGTGGCCACCACCCGCCCGGAAACCCTGCTTGGCGATACCGCCGTGGCTGTGGCCCCGGACGACGACGCCAAGCGCCCGCTCATCAACAAAAAAGTGATTATTCCTTTTGTAAACCGCGAAGTGGAAATCATTGTCGACAGCCATGTGGATAAGGAATTCGGCAGCGGCTTTGTTAAGGTCACTCCGGCCCATGATCCCAATGACTTCGAAATCGGCGAGCGTCACGATCTGGACAAAGTGATTGTGCTGGATAAAGACGGGAAAGTACTGCCCGTTTGCCGGGTATTCCGGGACGGCGATTTTGAAGATGAGCTGCACATCCCTGAGTCCATTGCCGGCAAAGACCGTTTTGAGGCCCGCAAAATCATTGTACAGGAGCTGGAACGGATGGGTCAGTTGGAAAAGGTGGAAAATCATATCCATGCCGTGGGGCACAGCTACCGTTCCCGTGTGCCGGTGGAGCCTTATCTTTCCGAACAATGGTTTGTTAAAATGAAACCGCTGGCCAAAGAGGCTTTGCGGGTGGTTAAAGAAGGCAAAATTAAATTTTACCCGGAAGGCCGCTTCGAAAGAACCTACGAGCACTGGATGGAAACCATACGCGACTGGTGCATCTCCCGGCAACTGTGGTGGGGCCACCGCATCCCGGTGTGGTACAATGAACGGGGCGAGTACAAGGTGAGCCTGGAAGACCCTTCCACTGCGGATGAAAAATGGGAACAGGACAGCGATGTGCTGGATACCTGGTTTTCTTCCCAGCTTTGGCCCTTTTCCACCCTGGGCTGGCCCGATGAAACCGAAGACCTGAAATATTTTTATCCAACCGATACGCTGGTCACCGCGCCGGATATTATTTTCTTTTGGGTGGCGCGCATGATTATGGCCGGGCTGGAATTTATGGGCGAAATTCCCTTCCACAATGTTTATTTTAACGGTATCGTCCGCGACCAGCAGGGCCGTAAAATGAGCAAGTCGCTGGGCAACGGTATCGATCCGCTGGAGATGATCGAAGAATACAGCGCCGATGCCGTACGGTTTACCATTGTTGCCCTGAGTTCGGAGGGGCAGGATATCAAAATCGGGCCAAAAAGCTTCGAAATGGGCCGAAATTTTTCCAACAAAATCTGGAACGCCTTTCGCTTTTTACAGATGAATCTGGACAAAACGGAAACGGATTATAGCCGGTACAAAGAAAAATTTACTCTGGAAGACCGCTGGATTTTGAGCCGGTTGAACAAAACCATTACCGCCGTTTCGGAAAACATCGATAAATTCCGTGTGAACGACGCTCTGGACGCCGCCTATCATTTCTTCTGGCACGACTACTGTGACTGGTATCTGGAAATGATTAAACCGCGCTTGTACAATGCCAAAGATGAAAGCGAAAAGAAAACGGCTCTGGCTCTGGCCTCGCACGTGATGAAAACCAGTATGGAACTGCTGCACCCCTTTATCCCTTTCATTACCGAAGAAATCTGGCAGCATTTCCGCGCCGCCGATGAAGAGAGCGTCGTTATTTCGGCCTGGCCGCAACCCGATGAAAGCGCTTTGGACGAAGAAGCCGAAGAAAGCGTGCATATCTTGCAGGAAGCCATCGGCAGCATCCGCAATATCCGGGCCGAAATGAACGTACCGCCGGGAAAACGCGTATCACTGTTTGTGGAAGCCGATACAGCACACAAAGAATTTTTGAAAAGCCAACTGGTGCATTTTGCTTCACTGGCCAGGGTAGAAAGCATCCGGGATGTGCCGCCGGATTTTGACAAAACGGACGCCGCCGTGGCCGTGGTGAAAAACATCGAGCTGTTTATCCCCATGGCCGACCTGATTGACCGCGATAAGGAGCGTCAACGGCTGGAAAAAGAACTGCAACGTTTGCAGGGGTTGGAAAAAGCCTTGCAGAACAAACTGAATAACCCCAACTTTTTACAGAAAGCGCCGGCACAAGTGGTGGAGACCGAGCGTAAAAAATTGCAAAATATACAGGAAAACTTACAAAAGGTGAGACAAAACTATGAGAAATTCAAATAAGTTGTTTAGCGCCGGGGCGGTTTTGCTGGCCCTGCTTCTGGTTTCGATCTCGTGGGCTCAGGAAAATCTATCCATTACCGTTACCAACTCCGGTATGGGTCTGGTCCGTGAGCTGCGCTCGCTGGATTTGCAGAAAGGGGTTTCTACGGTATATCTGGAGGATATACCGTCCAAAATCGAGCCTACCTCACTGCTGATCGAAAGCAGCAAAAAATCATTTGTCGTTCTGGAACAGAATTATGAATACGACTTGATTGATGTGAGCAAAGTGCTCAATAAATCGCTGGGGCAGGAAGTGACGATCGTGCATCCCGATTTGGGCACGGTGATCGGTAAGCTGCTCTCGGCCGGCGGTTCCAACCTGATGCTTTTGGATATGGACGATAATTTGCAGATCATCCCCCGAAGCGATCAGCTTAAAATTTATTTTAAAGACTACTCCAAAAACAAAGACAGTTTTGTATTGCGTCCCACTCTGGTGTGGAAGGTGCAGTCCACGGCCAGCGGCAGGCAAAAAGCGCATATTTCGTATTTAAGCCGCGGGCTGGACTGGCAGGCCGATTACGTGGCCCGCTTAAACGAGGATGATACGCGCATGACCCTGGCCTGCTGGGTTTCGGTAAACAACACCAGCGGGCGCAGTTACAAAAATGCCCGGTTAAAATTGATGGCCGGGGATATCAACGTATTGTCCCGTTACCGTTCCAAATCTACGGAACGTGCCATGCCAACCATGGTTATGGCGGCAGATAAAAGTTTTGAGGAAAAGGCCTTTTTTGAATACCACCTCTATACCCTGCAGCGCCCCACAGACCTGAAGAACAATCAGGTGAAACAGATTCAGCTTTTCCCCGAAACCGACAGCCGGATTAAAAAGATTTACCGGGTGGAATCGCCGCGTTGGGCTGATGTGAATGTGCTGGTTCAATTCCATAACAAAAAGGAGAACAATCTGGGTATTCCGCTGCCGGCGGGCACCATCCGGCTGTATAAATCCGATGGAGACGAACTGGAATTTATCGGTGAAAATCACGTTAAACACACCCCAAAAAACGAGAAACTGGAAATACCCGTAGGCAAGGCTTTTGATCTGGTCAGTGAGCGAAAGGTGGTAAAAACCGAACGGCCCGACAAGCGCTCCCGTAAACAGCTTGTCGAATACGCATTGCGCAATCATAAAGAAACCGATGTGGAAATCGAAGTGATTGAAACCGTGAGTCCCAGGCAGGAAATCCGCGTATTGTCCAGCAATTTTAAGGCGATTACCGATAAGGCAGGCCAGATCCGTTTCATCGTTCCCGTAAAAAAGGACAGCCAGGCCACATTGAAATTCGAATACATTACCAAATGGTAACACGCCGGGACAGGATTACCGATAAAACCAAAAACGCTATAAAACACTATGCCGAAAAAGAAACCTAAAATAGATGAAGAGGCGCTGCGAGAGCGCATCCGTCGCGAGCTGGAAGAAAAACATCAACAAACCCAAAAATCAGCGCCCCCCTCAACCGGGCAGGAGGCGAAAGGGGGCGAAGAAGTAAACCGGATGGTGGTTGAACGCTTCCTGCGCGAAAAAGTGGAAGAAGAACTGTATTCCGGTCACCCGGAATTCATCCGCTGCGAAAACCATCTGGGCGAGGTACGCTGGTTTACCCTGTTCGAACTGGAAAACGAGTATGAGTTTTATCCGGTTGAAGAATCCGCCTTAAAAAAGTTCTTTTCGCGTTTCAAACCATCCAAAGCGCCGAAAGTCATAAACCGGGAGCAGGCTAAAGAAACCGAAGAGCGCTTTCGGGAAGAGGTTACCCGGGATATCGAACGCCGTTTGCAGGAATTTAACCGGCAAAGAGAGGAAGCGGAACACAACCAGCATAAAGAACTGGAATCGAAAATATATCAGGAAGAATTAGACCGCTTTTACCGATCCCAACCCGGTTATAAAAAGTATAAAAACCATCTGGGCGAAGTTCGCTGGATGACGCAGGAAGAGTTCGAAGCTCAGGATGAATTTCTGGAAGAAGTCCTTTCGCCGCGCCAAAAGGCCGTCCGCATAGCTCTGCTGGCGCTGCCGCTTTTACTGGTTGGCGGTTTGCTGTGGTTCCTTTATCTCTCACAACTGGCCGAAGAGATCCCCAAAGGCCATATCATTGTGGATGTAAATAAAGAGCAGGGTCATTTATATCTGGATCAGAATCTGGTGGTAGGATTTGAGCCCAACAAGCTGTACCCCATTGAGGCCGGGCGGCATGTGATTACCGTGATATCGCCCGAGTACCGTACCATTCCGACGGCCGATACGGTGGATATTGAAGAAGGCGATACGGTACGCATATCGTTTCAGCTTGTGCCGCGGCAACTGGACGAAACAGGGCTGGTGCTCATCGGCACCAATACGGATAATGCCAATATTTTTGTGGATGGCGAGTTTTACGGCGATCTGAAGACACACGGCCGGTTGAATTTAACTCCGGGGCCGCACACCGTAATTGTGCGTAAAGAAGGACATGTTTCGGAACCGCCCCAACACACGGTGAATATCGTAAAGGGAGATACCACACGACTCTTTTTCAAACTAAAACAGGCTAAAGCCACCCGAAGGTTAAGCGGTTTCAATCCACTTACGGATGTGGGTTTTATTGAAGTGAAAACCAATGTAAAAGGCGCCCGTATCATCCTGGACGGGCAGCCCACCAATTTTAAAAGCGATTATGTTCTGCAACGGATTCCCTACGGAAAGCACATTATTCAGGTGGAAAAAGACGGTTATAAGGCCTACCCGGAAGAACGGGTGGTTCATCTGGACAAAAGCAACAAAAAGGTACAGGCCGATTTTACCCTCACCGCCCTTTTTCGGGTGATCTCTCTGCGCACCGTACCTGTGGACGGGATGATCTATCTGGACGGTAAACAGGTGGCCAAAGGCCGTTTTAAAGGATCTCTGCCGCTGGGAAAACATACGGTGGATTTTAGTGAGGTTCCATTCTACAAAAAGCCGCATAAACAAACGATTGACGTTCGCACTGACGGGCCGGGTGAATTCGTCTTCCGATACAGCAATTTGTTCAGCGTTTATTTTACGCCAAAAGGAGTGCAGCCGAGTTCCGACTTTGGCCATGTAGTCAGCGGATATGTTTTGGAAGAGAGCGGTTTTCAGGCCAGCAATCAAACCGGGCCTGACGTAACCGGAAATGCAACCATCGGCGAAGAAATCTGGAATCTTGGTCTGGCTTTCGGCTATCGAAATCCGCCGGGCAGCGACGCTTTGTTGTTTATCTTCTCTATTCCCGAAAATGTGGATTTGTCCGAATCCATCTGGCTGAAAATCTGGGCTTACAATACCAAAGACTATTACCCTCTGGTGGTCAAAGGGGAAACCGCATACAGGATTCAGGTGAACAACTATAAATTTCGCAATGAAGTAAGGCCAAAATATGCGCTGGATCAGATCGGCCCGGATCATTACGAAAAATTTGACATCAGCAACGTGTTACAGCACGGCCGGAATGTGATTCTGATTGCCACCACCGAAGACGCCACCGCCCACCTGGCCTTATGGAAGGTAGCCATAGAATGATTCTGTACATTTCGTACCGCGATTTTCCAAATCGCGAAATACTGCCAGTTTCAAATATAAGGTGATAGTCAAGATTTTTGGTGGTGAGTGGACGATTTTCCAAATCGCTAAATTTCGCCATTTTATAATCACTGAGGCGATTTAGAATTTCCTAAAAGGGCGCTTTTACCGAACAAAACCGGATTATACTATGACGGCCGACAACACATCACTTTTTACGCATGCCGCGGAGCAGGAACCAACCCACCGCCCGCTGGCGGAACGTATGCGGCCCCGACATTTGGATGATGTGGTTGGCCACACTTCCATTATCGGCCCGCATTCGGCGCTGCGCCAACAGTTAAAAACCGCATATCTGCCCTCATTGATTCTCTGGGGCCCTCCCGGTGTGGGTAAAACCACCATAGCGCGTTTGCTGGCCGATGAAGTGGGCTTCCGTTTTCAATCCATCTCCGCAGTTAGCGCCGGGGTGAAAGACGTAAAAGAAATCATTGAAGAAGCCCGACGGCAAATAGAATTGTATAACAAACGCAGCGTCCTGTTTATCGATGAGATTCACCGCTTCAATAAAGCGCAGCAGGACGCCCTTTTGCATGCCGTGGAAAACGGAACCCTGGTGCTCATCGGCGCCACAACGGAAAATCCCTCCTTCGAAGTAATCTACCCGCTGCTCTCTCGCTGCCAGGTGCTTAAGCTGGAACCGCTGGGAAAAGAGGATTTGCAAACCATTATCGAACGCGCCGTAGAGAAGGATGTTTTGCTCAGCCGATATGACCTGCGGATTGAGGCTATGGACACGCTGATTTACTACGGCGGCGGCGATGCCCGGCGCTCATTAAATTTGCTGGAATCCGCCTTTTATCTGGCCGATAAAAATAAGACAAAGATCGTGATCGATGCGAATTTACTGGAAAAAGCCGCCGGGCAGAATATGCTGTATTACGATAAAAAGGGCGAGGCACACTACGATATTATTTCCGCTTTTATCAAAAGCGTACGCGGCAGCGATCCCGATGCGGCGGTGTACTGGTTGGCGCGGATGCTCAAAGCCGGAGAAGACCCGCTGTTTATTGCCCGCCGGCTGATTATTCTGGCTTCGGAAGATATCGGCAATGCCGAGCCTTATGCCCTTTCGCTGGCCAATGCCGGTTTTGAAGCCGTACACCATATCGGCATGCCGGAAGCGCGCATTGTTTTGGCGCAGGTAACCACCTATCTGGCCTCGGTTCCCAAAAGCAACGCCGCCTATAAGGCTGTTAACGCCGCCGAAGAAGAGATAAACAAAAGCGGGGATTTGCCCGTTCCCCTGCATCTGCGCAACGCCCCCACAAAGTTAATGAAGGATTTAAAATACGGCGCGGGATATAAATATCCTCACGACCATAAAAATCATTTTGTGGAACAGCAATATTTGCCGGCAAAGTTAAAGAATACAAAGTTCTACAAACCGACGCAGCAAGGCAGAGAAGCAAGGCTGGCCGAATATTTGAATAAACTTGCAAAAGGGAAAAAAGACAACCAGAAATAAGTACTGCCATAAATTTACCGGAAGACCCCATTGTTTTATGCGATGGCTTCTGTTTTCCCCCCTCTGATCTGTTGATAGAAAGACCATCCAGGTCTCAAAGACCTGGATGGTCCAGAGAAAACTTGGCCGAGAGGAAAAAGGTTGGTAATTATCCTGCGGGCCACCCTGCCCCAAAGTGTAAAACCGCATGAAAGAAACACATAACTTGTTAATATCAAAAACAACCCTTAAATTCAGACAAACGAAATAATCAAACAGAATATGAAAACAAAGCACACATGTATCATTGGTGATTCAAGGAAAATGATCGAACTGGATGATGCCTCGGTTCATCTGGTGGTCACATCACCCCCTTATTGGCAGTTGAAAGATTACGGCACGGAACAACAAATCGGATTTAATGATTCCTACGAAGATTATATAAATAATCTGAATCTTGTTTGGGACGAATGCTACAGGGTTCTTCATCCGGGATGCCGCATGCTGGTGAACGTCGGCGATCAATTTGCGCGGGCGGTTTATTACGGGCGCTATAAGGTTATTCCCATTCGGACAGAGATCATAAAATTCTGCGAGACCATCGGGTTTGATTATATGGGCGCAATCATCTGGCAAAAAAAGACCACCATGAATACGACCGGCGGCGCAACGGTGATGGGTTCGTATCCCTATCCCAGAAACGGCATCGTTGAAATTGACTATGAGTTTATACTTATTTTTAAGAAGCCGGGCAATCCCCCCAAAGTTAGTAAAGAAATAAAAGAGCAATCCATCATCCCAAAACAGAAATGGAAAGAATATTTTTCCGGTCATTGGTATTTTAACGGTGTACGCCAGGACGGACATATTGCCATGTTCCCGGTCGAGCTTCCCAAACGCGCTATTGAAATGTTCACCTTTGTCGGCGAAACGGTTTTAGACCCTTTTTTAGGGAGCGGTACAACCGCTCTGGCGGCCATTGTGTCCAACAGAAACTCCATCGGATATGAAATAAATGAAGAATTTATTCCCATAGTTGAAAAAAAACTGGAATCGCAAAAGGACTCATTGTTCAACGAATTTGAATTTAATACGGTCCGGCAAAACCTGCCTTCTATAGACTGGAATAAAGAAATTGAGAAATTGAAGTATGTTTTTAAAGACCCGGTAAATTTTAAGAAGAAAATAGACCCCAATAAACTGAAATTCGGCTCAAAAGTCAGCGTGAAAGATGCTGAAAACGGCGTTAAAAGAGAAGAATACTATACCGTCAAAGAAATTATCAGACCGAATTTAATAAGACTGAATAATGATCTTGAGATTCGCCTGATCGGTGTTAAGCCAATCGCTCAACTTTCCGAAGCGGCCGGAAAATATCTCACCGCTAAAATTTTGCGAAGGCAAGTATTTCTGAAATATGATACCATCAAATACGATAGTCAAAATCGGCTTATGGCTTATGTCTATATGAAAAATAAAACTTTCATTAATGCTCATTTGTTAAAAGAGGGCTTGGTAGAAGTGGATACGGAATATCCGTTTAAGTTATTCTCAAAATTCGAAAAACTGCGAAGTATAAAGGCAACTTATGAAAACTCGTTTTAAAATTCCTTTTGATGAAGTAAAAGAATTGTTGGGAACGGAAAAATTCGAGTTTCCTAAGTATTCAACTCAGATACTCAATTTGGCTAATCAGAATGCGCAAGGTACTCGTCCCTCTGTCGTGGGACAAATGAGTGAATTAATTCAGGAATTTTCCGGTCAGTCTGTTGCTGAATGGGAAAAATGGTATATTAAAAGACATCCTGACGCTATAGAAAAAGCTTCACAAAAAATAAAAGAGATGATTGAGAATTTTAAATCGGTTATTGATTTAATTGACGATGAAATGATCACAAATTGGGTAAAAGATTTAGTAATAATTAAAACCTTTATCGGCTTAAAGTTTCAAGAAGCGATTCTTAGTAAAATCGCAAGTCGTATTAAAACAACATATAAATTAGCTACTCCTGATGAAGAATCAAAGGGCATAGATGGTTTTATAGGCAATCAACCTGTTAGTATCAAACCGGAAACGTATAAATCTAAAATGTCGCTGCAAGAAAAAATTGACGTGAAATTCATCTTTTATAATAAGACAAAAAATGGAATTATCGTTAACATCGAGGGCCTTCTGTAACCTTAATATTTAACTTAAAGAATTATAAAATGGCAAGTTTCGGAAAATGTAATGAATAAAATAAAAGACGTAATACTAAAAAAATATATTGATCTGCGACTCAAACTGTTTCCACCCGATAAAGAGGCGCGCAATTTTCCACAGCTGATCCGTGAGATCAAAAACATACTGGTTTTACTTCCCGCGCAATCGGCCTGGGAAGATGATTTCCAACGCTTTACATCCGATTTGTATAAGGTATTTCCGGAAGCCAGCATATCCACCTTTGAGCGCCGTTCTTTCCGTAAAAGCGACGGCAACTGGATGGGGTTGCCCAGCGACGCCTATATGAGCCAGTTTACCGAGGTGCAATTTGATCTGGTGATCGATTTAACGCCGGAAAGCGATCGTCTGAGTACATATATTTGCGCTTTGAGCGGCGCGCCCCTGCGGATGCGCTTATCCGAAGGCGGGTTATCCCATATTTACAATTTACACGTCCGCACCGACCCGCAAAAACCGCAAAAAGAAAAACTGAAAAGCATAACCGAGCAATTGCGCGTCTTTAAAAAAGGAACTCATCCTCAATAACAGTTATTTTACAAGCCGGTATATTTACGCTAAAACGTCACCCAAAACCCATCCGATTTTATGGAGCCGAAAACGCCGTATCCGCCGCTTAAACCGCTGGTTTGCCGTTTTTCCGTTACGTAATTGGTGTAGTTTAAATCGTACGTATGTACATACATATAAAATTGGCTGAACCCCATAAGACTTTTCTTCTTAATTCTGGCATAGGTTTCGTGCCCTGAGTAACCCCTTATAAAAGGCGACCAATCGGGATGTTCCGGCGTGCCGGCATTCGCCCATAAAATCCAGGAATAACTTAACGAATCCGGCCCCCGCCAGGAAATGTAGTAGTAATACTCCGATTCTGTGACACTGTCCGGTTCAATTCCTTGCGGAACAATGGTCTGACCGGTAATCGTTCTGCCGTTTCCCAAATCGATGTGCAGACGGTAGGTTTGGCCGCTGATGATGCTCATACTGTCCGTATAGTAATTGTAGGTAAAGTCACGATCTCTGTATTTGCGTAAAAAAAGCGAATCGTTGGGAATGGCTGAGAAAGGCGTATCGTCCACCCGCAAAACGGCATGCGGGTAAAAATGAGTCGTATCGTCAAGGACGTTTCGGGCAGGATCGACAGTTTTTGAAATAACGCCCACCTGTTTCAGTCGATTTGAATAAAGAATAAGCGAAATGCCGAAATCATCCGGAACGGGCTGCTGCTGAATGATCAGGTCTTCGCCGCAGCCGGTCAGAAAAAATAGCGGGGCAAAAAAGAAGGCAATATATTTCATTCTCATATTCATTCCTATCTAAAAATAAATTCCAGGCCGACACTGGGGATGATGGGAGCGCCCAGTTTCACACCATCGTTATCGGTTCCTTTTGCACTGAAGCGCGAAGCGTTCCAATAATATTCTTCCCAATCGATGCGGGTAACATTATCACGGTAAAAGGCGTTGATTACCTGCACCTTCAAGAACATATCGAACGTATCAAAACGGTAGAGTTTGCGTACGGCAAAATCGAAACGCAGGTAATTGGGCAGCCGCTCGCTGTTGTAGGAACCGTAAACGAGTTGTTTGTTAAAATAGTAATCCCTTTCCGTAATTCCGTAATACGCGGCGGTAACGGGCGTGTAGGGCAGGCCGGAATGAAAAAAGAAGCCCATATTAAAATACCAGCCTTTGCCCACCATTATGCCGGAAAGAAAAGAAATATTATGGGCAATATCCCAATCCAGGGGGTAACTATGATTAACATCGTTTACTTGTGTTTTTAAAAAAGAATAGGACAGCTGCCAGGTCAAATAACCTTTTTCTTTAAGAATAAACAGATCGAGACCGGCGATGTCGGCCTGATACGTTTTTACATCGTAACGAAAATCCCCTTTGTTTTCCGGAAGATCGGCAACGGATTTATAATACACATCCAAACGGGAGTTTATGACGGGATTGAGCTGTTTTTCAATACCTACGCTCAAATGATTGGTTAATGAAGGTCGCTTCATAAACAGAAGCGGCGTGCCGATAGTAAATTCCATATTCTGAAAGGGAGCAAATCCGAATTGTACGTAACGTCCGGCGTGGCCGTAAAGCTGCGTCCTTTCGGAAAGGAAGTAACGAACGCTGAAACGTTCCTCGTGATACCAGTTATTCTGGTAGGAAGTTAAGCGCAGACCGGGCTGCAGCAGTAAATTACCTGCTTTAATATCAAAATCAAAATATCCCGTATATAAATCCTGTGAGGCGTTGATCCGAAACGGATAGGCCAGGGCCGGATAGATGTCTTTCATATCGCTGCTGCCGGCATATCCCCAGCGGTAATTCTGGTGTATATTTTTATACTGCATACCGCCTGTTAAAAAGATATTTTCATTAAAGCGGATACCAAGTGCAGGATTTACGGTGTAATCCACCAAAAGATTATCGACAAAATCGGAAATATCCATATAATATGTGGTACGATAAAGGCGAAGCTGTCCGAAAATATTATTTTTTGCATATTTTAGCTTAAGCCCTAAAGCAAGATTTCCCCAGTTATCCTCGCCGCGTACAAAGGTTTTGAAAAATCGGCCGAAATCGAATTTTTCGTTGCCGGTGAACTGGTCGGGGGGGATGGTGAAAAAATCGTTATTGGCGTAGCCGTTTATTTCGATATTCCATGTTTTGGATATAAAATAATTAAGCTTGAGATTGGCGTCCACAAAACCGAAGGGAATTAAATAAATGAAATTGGAGAGGATATCAAAATAAGTTTTACGCGCCGAAAGCATCACGCCCCATTTACCGTGTAATTGCTTGTAGTAGGCGGAAATGCTGGCCAGGCTCAAATTAATTTTAAGGTCTTTTTTAGCCGAGAAAGCAGAGGTGGTTATATCGATGACGCCCCCGCTGCGCCCGCCGTATCGGGCCGGGAAACCGGCATTGTAACTGTGTACGCTGCCGACGGCGTCCAGGTTAAAAACCCCGAAAACGCTGAACATGTGCCAGGGATAATAAATTTCCATCCCGTCGATCAAAAACTGGGTTTGATAGGGCGGAGAGCCGCGCAGCGTTATGTCGCCTTTCAAATCGTTGTATTGCAGTACGCCGGGTAAATAGGTAAGCGCGCGCACCACGTCCTGTTCTACCGCGGAGGGCATGTTTTTAATCGATTCGGGATTGAGCCGCTGAATGTTGAGCGCCCTGTTCGATTCCCGTTCTTCCGAAACAACAATCCCTTTCATACGCAGCGGCACCGATTTGAGGATGATTTCCAACGGCGTGGGATTATCCTTCGCCTGTTCAACAAAAAGGATTGTATCGGCATAACCGATATAACTGAACTGGATTTTGTATTGCTTTCCAAATTCCAGACCGGTAAGAATAAAAAGTCCCTTTTCATCACTGGTTGTCCCTTTATAGGCGTTTAATATAGAAATATTCACTCCTGCCAAAGGATTGCTTTTTGAGTCCCCATAAACCATACCTCGTATTGAGCCGGCAAAAGATGCGGATAAAAAGGTTAAAATGAAGAAAAGTATTTTAATAAAAATATCCACTTTTAATCCCTATTAATGAAATATATCTATCTCCGTTAAGTCTAACTTAAAAGCTTTCCAAATAAAACCAATTTCAAAGCGATGATAAATATTTGAAAAAGAGTTATCATTCGTTGTAATATGATTATATGTATAACGAACTAAAAATTGTTTCCAGCCAATTTTTGTTCCTAAAAAATATGCATATCCATTATAATAATGATTTTTATTATAAATATCTTTTATAGTCATATTTAAAAACGGCGCGTATTCGCCTTCAAAACCAAAATTCCAATCATTCCAATAATAGTTATATTCAAAACCAAAATTGACCAAGGTGATTTTCTGGGTATGACTCATACTATAGCCAAGTGAATCAATACGGATTCCTGCCGGAGGCGATATTTTATAATATTCAAGTGTATAGAATTTATAACTCAAATTTATCTTAAAATAGTTAGATATGTTATAATTTAAGTAAAGACTTCCATTATGAGTTCTCAACCCGGATTTAACCGGATCATCAGTTTGTAAATATTTGACAGAATCTCCTTGAGTTAAATAATATCGTGTTTTACCATTTCCATCAAATTGTTCTGTCTCCGCAGAGAAAATATGAATTTCAAAAGGATTTTCCATGTAAAAATCAAAACCTGCTTCGAAGTTTTTATAAGTAACTCTCAGGTCAAGCGATGGTTGAAAATATGGTTTAAAATTTGAAGTTGCCATAAAGTTTTGTTGGCTTAATTTTGGCAAATCCCAGGTATAAATACCAGAAAAATTCATTTTGTAATTTGAAATAGATAGTTTTGGCGTAAGATAAAAAGAAAGTGTATTTTTTTCTGCGTATGTATAGTTAAGAAGTATAATTATTGAAAAAAACAGGACTATTTTTTTATAAATCATATTCATTACTCCGTATTAGGTAGAAAAAAGGGGGTTGCTAAAATATAGCAACCCCACACATATCGTTAATCAATATAAGTTATTCTAAAATATGCCATGCCGGTTTCATATTTCTCATTATAAGGATCGTCCTTGTTCACAATTTTTGATCCAAGGTACTCATCGTCGTTTGTAATATTGATTGATACTCCCTGGCCAAGAATACTTATAGAATAGTCCCAATCATCATCAGCCTCTGCAATATTCAGATTATGCCAATTGCCATAATCACGCCAATACCACCGGAATAATTTTTTGTTAAGCGTATATAATGGGCCGTCATCATCAACATTATCAATCCATATGCGACAAAGGTTTTTATTAAGCGGTAAAGAAAAAATGCATATAATTGCGGCTATTGTTTTGGTAATGTAATGCACAATCTCGCCTTAGGATTTGATGAAAATTTAAAGAATAAGATAATTTTTGTACTTATTCAAAAATATCAATTTTACCGATATTTAAATTTAGCATTTCCCAGGAAAATCCAAACCGGACGGTATGCGCCCTGTTAGAAAACAAATCCGATTTGGTAAAACAGGCGGAATAGTAATATTCTAAAAACAGCGATTTCCATTCCAATCCGGCACCAAGTTTATAAGTATAACCGTCATAATTATTTTTCCCCTTTTCGTGATTATATGTAATTTGATATGAGCTATAAGGCGACCATTTAACGTTTATCCTGATAAGAAAAGAAGTGATTTTATATGTGAAGGAAGTCGTTAGAAAATAATTATTGATAATATGGTCGTGGTTTACATAAGAACCCAGCGTATCAAGGGCCGCGCCATGCATTTCTACATTGCTATCTTTGAAGATGCTGTTATTGGCGTTATGATATAGAAAACCCACCGCCATATGTTTAGAAACGCCATAATTGATCTCTAAATAAATCTCTCTTTTTTTTAATCCGAACATTATTTGTTCATCTCTAGGAACGAAACCATCTCCCAAATAATAACGCGGGTTTCCCTTACCGTCATATTGAGGAGCGATTCCACGCGGAAAAAGGGAAGTAGGTAGTGAAAAAATATAACTATATAGAGATACACCGCTTTTTAATGAAATGACTCTGTAATTTGCTTTAATAAAAAAACCGGGGTTAAAATGCGCGCTAAAATCCGCTTTAGGATAAAGCGTTTGATGATTAACATTTTTTACCCCAAGATCTAGATGACCGGGAAAGCGGAAATCAGCCCAGCTATATTCTCCGAAGGGCTCCACAAATATTGTTATTTCTTGAGAGAATACTTTACTAAAAAAGAATACAAAGATGAAAAAAACAATAATTTTTACCTTTGTCATTTCACTCACTTTCTTAATTAAATATGAGCGCCTTTCGGCGCTCAAAGTAACTATTCTTCATATTTAATGCTAAACCAGACCTTCCCAGTATAATAAAATTCACCCCAGTCGTCTGCTTTATTTATTATCTTTGAACCTAAATCTTCGTCGTCAGCGCCTAAATCTATCGTAACGGTAACTCCGGTATAACTAATTTTGACATTGCCCAATCCTCCGGTATCATCTTCTCCAACTTTAAGACGATAAAAATCGCCGTAGTTTGTCCAGTCCCAGGTGAACATATACCTGTTTACTGTGTAAGTAACATCTTCATCATTCACATTATCCAACCATTCTTTAGTAAGTTCACCTACTTTTGGTGAAGCTGTAACAAAATATATTTCAGGATCACCACGCAACCATCCTTCTCCATCATCTTCTAATTTAATCGTATGAAGAATTTCCCACTTCAAATTAACGCGTGAGTGGTTGGAACCGCCACCTCCTCCGGAGCCTCAGCCGTCACCATCATCAATAGGTGTGTTGGTTTTTATGGCGTTTCCTAAATGAATGCCGCCATGCTCGCACAGGCTGACCACCAGCACCGGCTCTTTCGGCGGCGTATAGGCGTCAAGCAGCACTTTTTCTCCTTTAAGTTTGTAAGCCGTTGCCGGTTCCCATTCCTTTGCCGGATGGACAACGGCAATAAGCAGCTTGTCTTTTTTTCAAAAAGATGTTTTGCTATAAATACATTATTCTATTTTGGCTTCAATTGTTTTTACCGTTACGCTGCCGAAAACACCAACCGCACCGCTGAGTCCGGCGGCATAGGTGCGGTCAAAGGCCAGATCGTAAAAATTTTTATCCAACGCTTCTACGGTTATGCGGTAAGGCCCGGGATCAAAACTTTCCTCGTTAATGGTAAGGGATGAGTCGGTTGTTACCCTTTCGATAATAAAATTTCCCCCTTCCAAATGTATCCCGGTAATACGGTACAGATAGGCGTTTTCACTCTTTGTCCAGGAAATGGTGCGTCCCTTTACCGCTATGTTAAAATCGCCGGGGACATCGGTAAAACCTTCAATAGTTTTAGTTTTATAAGAAGCCAATAATTTATAGGACTTTCCTGCCAAAACAAGTAAGCTGTCCGTATAATAGTTAAAGCATTTCCGAACGTCGATCACGCTTTGCCAGCAATTTTGGTTATCTCCCATCGAGTCCGACGGAATCCATTCAAACAAACGGTTGTCCACATTAAGTATCACACTGTCAACAAAAGAAGCAGGACCAGGATCGGCCTCAAAAGGTTTAACTCTTGTAATAAAAGCCGTTTGTTTTATCTGATTGGAACGTATAATAAGCGAAACGGATAATTGGTCTTCGTAATTATACTGATTGGTAACAGTATCTTCATGGCAGGAAATGGCCGCTAAAAATACAAGAATAAGAAAGATATACTTCATTCAAACCTCCTAAAACTCAAACTCCGCCCCTACGGAAGGCAGGATGGGGATAGACATGGTTATGCCTTCATCCTGGTTAGGTGTGCCGCCAAAATACCGTTCGCGAAAATCAATACGCAACGGATTATCTGCGAAGGTAATATTTTGTACTTGTATATAAAGCGTCCAGTCAAAATGTTTGGCTTTGTATTTTTTACGCAAAGCCAGATCGAGCCGGGTATACGGGTTAAAGCGGGTTGACGGCGTATTCTCAAGAATAAAATAAGGTGTAACCAGATTAAAATCGGTTCGGCTGTAGTTCCTGTCACCGGTAGCCCCGGAGGCATAAAACATAGCCAGAGCATTTTGATATAAATTACCGCTGCGATATGTAAAAGCGGCGTTAAACAGCCAGGTACGGCCGAAACGGAAACCCATCAAGCCTTTAAAAGCATGCGGCACATCCCAATTTGGTTTGGACGAAACATTGTTGAACCACAGTAAAGCGCTTAAGTAGGAATATGCGAATTGAAAGGTAATTCGGCCGCGTAGTTTTTCAAATACAATATCCGCGCCATAGGCTCGTCCACTGCCGGATAAAAATGCTGGGTAGGAGTCGGCTGCGGCGTTCAGTTTTACCAGGGAATGGAAATTTTTGTAAAACAATTCGCTTTTTAACTGATAGTCCAAACCTAACTGCCATACTGCGCCCAAAGTGAATAGATCGGCGGATAAAGGTTTGTCTGTGATGAACAGCGGGCTGGGCGCGTTGAACTCCAGCGCTTCGCTGCCGGCGGCAAAAAACTGAAACATACGTTCCGCTCCGCTTGTAACCGTTAAACGCGGCAAAATCTGCCAATCAAGGAACAGGCCTGGGGCCAAGTAGGACTGCTTATAATCTTGTAATATATAGCGTAATTTAATGGTGAGCGGAAAACGAGGCAGAAAAAGAAAATCCTGACCGTACCAACCTTCCATTAAATCCGTTGATTGTTTTTCATTGAAGGCCTGCGGAGCGCCGGAATAAAATATTTTATCGGCATTTAAATTTCCCTGCAAATACCATTTGTAGGCGCTTTGGTTTTTTTTGAATGAAAGGCCGAAGCGAACGATTGTTTTGCTAAAAATCCTTCGATATTCCAGCAAAAGGCCGCTGATGTTAAAATCATTATTAATAAAAGAAGAACCGCCGCCCTCTTCCGCTGAGCTGAAAAAGCCGCTGTAGAAGAGGGCCATTTTTTTGACGGTGCCGTCCCTTTGCTTATACAATTTAAGCGCGGCCATCCGATTGCCCCATTTGGATAGTGACGGGTCGGCGTCCATGCGGTCGGTATTGAGAAAACCGATAGCCGATATCTTCCAAGCATCCGTAAAATTCTGAGTTAACTTCAGATTAATATCGTAGAAATTAAAGGGGAAATTGCCGCCGAATAATTTAGTCGCTAAATCCAGATACGTACGCCGGGCGGCAAACAGCAGGCCGGTTTTGTTCCATTTACGGGTTAAAGCAATTCCGGAACTGAGCAAGCTAAGATGTGCGCGGGTATAGGGCTTATTCTGCGGCATCTTGCTGTTAAGAGAAATGACGCCGCTGAGACGACCGGAATATTCGGCCGGAAAGCGGGCGGTGTAAATGCGTATATCCTCAACAGCCCATAAATTAAAGGCGCTGAACATGCCCATTACATGCTGCGGGTTAAAAACTTCGACGCCGTCCAGGATGAATTGGTTTTGGTCCGCATGCCCGCCGCGGATATTCAACTCCGCCTTATAATCGTTAATTTGTGTAATACCGGGCAACATGGCAGCTACGCGCACAACATCCGGTTCACCTATGGCCGGCGCGTTAATAACGCTGTACGGCTTCAGGTAAAAACCGGAAAGCGCCGCATCCCGCCTGGCCTGTACGGTGATGACACCCAATTGTTCGGTCTTTTCGTTAAGCGCTATAGAGAGATGGATGTTTTTACCTTGCTTTAAGGAAATCGGGACTTCTTTCTCATAATATACAACATGGAAGATTTGCAGCGTATAGTCGCCCGCCTCCAGCTGCAGGGAAAACGATCCGTTCTCGTCGCTGGTGGTACCGATAAAGGTGTTCTTTACAACGATGTTGGCATAAGGAACCGGCTGCTTGCTTTCTTCGTTATACAGCCGACCCGCAACGGTGATTTTTTCCTGTCCGAAAAGAATACGGAAACTCAGGGATATAAAAGTAAGCAGTAAGGCGATTTTCATAAATTCCCTTTTCCATAGTTTAATTTTCAGCGGGAATCATCCAGCGCAGCAAAAGGCTGAACATATGTATATGGTATGTGGAGCCGATACTCAGGTATTCATAACGCAGTAGGGGTGTTAAAACAAAATCGAAATGAAGTTCCGCTTCTAAAGTCAAGTTAAACGGCTTGCCGTTATATCCATAGCGATATTGTATATTGCCTGTCGTATATTGGTCGGGAAATTCGATAAGAATTTGGTCGGAAACATTAGGCATATACGAATATAAGGTGAAGCCGGCCTTCAGAGGTACGAAGGTTTTTTCGTTTAGGACGAAATGATAAGAGGCGCTGGCCTTTAACTGTTTAAAAGAGAAATAAGTATCGATAGAACTCATAGGTCCGGGTGGCTTTTCCCGGCCTCTCATTTCTCCGGAGTACCTGCTGTACTGCAATCCGGCGCTCCAACGCGGATTTATTTTGTAATAAAGCCCCCCTCCCCATTCAAGCAATTCCTGAGCGGTTGAAAATATTTCCATTCCGTCCTTAATATACACGTTTCCGTCGGCGCCGTAATTAAGAAAACTGTTTCTCATAAAAGCAAAAATATTGAAACCGAAGCCGCGCAGACCGGCCTGCACGGTGAAAACAGGCGCGAAGGAAAAGGGAATAGTTTGATCGACAGGCTCTCCTTGATAGGTAAAATCCTTTAATGGTTCCAGATACTGGCTGGTTTTAAGAATCCCGCCCTCAATGCCAAATGTTAATTCAATCTCATCTACTAGTGAAGAATCTTCCAAGGCTGTTTGAGAAAAGGATATTCTCGTCAATATAAAATAAATTATTAATCCTCTTAGTAACATTTTTAACTCCAGAAATAGCAAGCCGAAGCAGGATAACTTCATCCTGCTTCAGCCATACAATGCAATTAGTTTTTAATCTGGATTCTGCCAATCAATATAAAAACGCATATCACCCGAGTCATATGCTTGGTCAACACCGGGTTCTAAGTAGCCATCATCTTTATGGATGCTTTTTGCTCCCATATCTTCGTCATCATTTCCAATATCAAATTTAAATGTAATTCCATAGAATGTGAAAGAAACTTCTTTACCCGGCCAACCGCCATCGCTTTCAAAGAAATGATAAACGACAAAGTTTCCATAATCGTTAAAATGCCAAAAGAAATCATAGTGATTTATTGTTTTCCAATTATAATCATGAAATATTTCAAGTCCTAAAAATCCACCATAAGTACAATCCCATAAATCGCCAGGATTTTCGTTACTAATCAGATAATTTTTATTTTTAGATTCTTTAATACTATATCGTATTTCAGGATCGCCTAATGCCCATCCTTCTTCACAAACATCTTGCTTCATCTTGTGCATTATAATTCTGGCTCCGTCTTGTAAAGGTTCGTTACAACCATCACCTGGTCCAGAACAGGACGTTCCTCCACCGGAACCGCCTCCGGAGCCTCCTCCTCCATCACCATCATCAATAGGTGCGTTGGTTTTTATGGCATTTCCTAAATGAATGCCGCCATGCTCGCACAGGCTGACCACCAGCACCGGCTCTTCCGGCGGAGTATAGGGGTCAAGCAGCACTTTTTCTTCGTTAAGTTTGTAAGCCGTGGCCGGTTCCCATTCCTTTGCCGGATGGACAACGGCAATAAGCAGCTTGTCTTTGTTTTCGTACCAGTTGTTTCGGTGCTCGTCAACGGGAAAATATACGTCGACCATCGGTTCTAAGGATTGGGTTATCATTGTAAAGTCTTCAGCAGTTACCTGTTTTAGACGACCGTCAATTTGTTCCATATTGCCGCTTAAAGCCATACGCTGAGCCAGGGTGTTTCCGACGACATCCTTATTTAACCATTTACTCAGATCAATAATACGTTCTTTGTTGTCCGCTTTGCACGTTTCCGAGCTTAAAGAATTGAGCGCGGCTTCGTCATTTAAGGCAAAAGCCAGATTGCGTCTAAAATATCCAGTTTGGAAATTTGCATTTGTATTTGTATATCTCCGCCTGAAATTCCGTCCGGCATAACGGCGGCATCGGATTTTTCCGGGGCGGTTATCTTTTGATCTTTCATTTGCGAACAGCCGGCAATAAACAAAAATGCCGTCAACACGAAGAGAACTATTTTCTTTTTCATCTATCTATTCTCCTTTTTTTCGTATCATTTCATTTTATAAGAACAGAAAAATGAAACAAGTCAGCCGAACCAGTCGTCCCATTTTTTTGCGTTAACCTTACAAAACCATAGCTTGGGATAAGCGCATCCTGCGCAGAAAAGGATTAATAAAAGTAGGATTAAAAGGTCGGAAAAGTAGAAATAGATTAAAATAAAACATACGTTTAGATAGATAGATGTTATTATTATCTTTCATAAAAGAAATTGTTTTGATTGAACGCGTGTGACCGAAACAATAAGATAAGTTTAAAATCGCTGATGCATAAACAGTTAGAAACATAAAGAGTTCTAAAATAAAATGCAAGTTATAATTAGTCACTTTTTATAGCCCCATCATTTATGACGGGGACAGCCAATCCAACCAATCGAGTATGTCCCGAAAGAGACATTTGTTTTCCATGTTTAATAGCGCTTCAATCGTCCCTGACGGGACGGGAACCGATTTTTGCTGTCTTTTTCCCATCGATGAATCGGTGGGCTATGATCATATTCCTCTTCGGGGAAATAAAGTCGAAACGATCAATGACTCGTAGGTATCTGTGGATTAATGCTTGTTCTGTCGTATATTATTAACAATCTGATCTTTAAATTTCACCCATAGATTTACCAAGAGAACCAATCAATCTAATTACCTGTTGCACAGTGCGCAACAATCATTTTAAGAATATTGTATTCTTTATCCTCATATCTGCCCAATATACCCTAAAAAGATTTTTATACTAAACTTAGTTTTTTTATTTTAGTCATTAATAAGGCAATAAATGAAGTAAAGCAGGCAATGGGTTAATATTCACATCGCTAATTAAGGAACATAATATGACTAAAAGAATAATTTTATTTGTACTTACGGCAATATTTCTAAGCAATCTTCCTGTGTATACTCAATCTTCGGCTGATGAAGACACGTCCATCATCCAAATCGGTTCCTTTAACATCGAATGGTTTCCCTGTAAAGAAGACGGGGAAATGATGAAAAAATACGGCATCAATCTGCGCATCCCGCCGCAGGGGCAGGCCACCGACATCCCGGCCCTGTTTAATCTGCTCAAAAAGTTGGATATCGAATTGTTGGGGCTGGTGGAAGTGGTGGATACACAATTGCTACAGGAAAAAGCCGTCGAATACCTCGGCCCGCAATACAAGTTTATTTACGCGCCCTCGCCGGGATCGCAAAAGGTCGGTTTTTTATACGATTCCAGCGTACTGGAGCTGGTGGGGAAACCGCAGGTTTATATGGATGTGGCGCTCAAACCGGATTCCTGGCTGCGTCCGGCCTTTAGGGCTTATTTTAAAGCGCTCAAAACCGGCTTTGATTTTCATGCCGTTGTCGTTCATCTTAAAGCCGGGCCGGCGGGGTGGGATCAACGGCAGAAACAATGGGCTGTTTTGGAACGGATTCTGGAACAAGTTCAGAATGACACCGGCGATAAGGATGTAGTTTTAATGGGTGACTTTAACAATGTTTCCAAATTGGGTTACGACGAGTTTAAACCGCTAATGGAAAAAATGGGATTTTACTGGGCCACTTCGGAAATAGCCGACAGCGGCTACACCAATTATTGGCAGCCCGATTACCGGGAAGAACGCATTCAGGGATCGCTGATCGATCAAATCTTTATATCGCGCGGAGCACTGGAAGAGTACGTAAAAAACAGCGTTGAGGTAGGGGGTATGTGCCGGGACGGCAAACCCGAATACAAAGGCAAGGCCATCCCGGAATACCGTGAGAAAATATCCGATCACTGCCCGGTGTACTGTTCCTTCCTGGCCGATAAGGACAATGACTAAGCCGGATTATTTACTGCTCTGATCCACGAAAACCGTAACCACTGATGAGACGGCGCTGTTGTTACCGCTGTCGAAGGCTTTGGCATAAATATTATGCTGTACGGAATCGGTAACGGTTGTGGTGTTCCATTCGAATTTATAAGGATAAGCCTGAACGACCCCCAACGAATCATCATCCACAAAAAAGGCTACTTTTTTTACCGAGCGGTCGTCTGTGGCATGGGCAACAATGGATATGGTACCCTTTACGGTCTGTCCCGGCTGGGGGTTCAAAATCTGCACTGTGGGCGGTGTAATATCCGGCGTTTCGGCCACGGTAAAGATAACCTGTTCGGAATAGCCGGTATTATCGGAGTTATCAACTGCACCGGCCTGTAATACGTGATCAACCCGTTTCTCCAGAGAAGAAATATCCAAAAGAAATTCATAAGGCGCTTTTCCGCTCTCACCCATTTTAACGCCGTCCACATAATACCATACTTTGGAAACGGCATCGTCGTCAACAGCGCCGATAACCACCGTTGTATTAGCAGATAAAACCGATCCCTGTATGGGATAAACCACGTTTACAAAGGGCGGTGCGATATCCGCCGGTTCGGGTATATCACATTGTACCAGCAGAAGAAACGAGGCCATTAATAAAAGTATTTTCTTGGGCATCAAACTATCCTCCGGAAAACAGTTAAAATTACAGAGCAATATTTTTATTTCGGCTTATTTTCAAAAAAATAGAGCTTAACGGTAAAAAATAATAATCCTTTTCTGGGTAAAAAAGAATAAAGTGTTTAAACGTCCAGCTCAATACCTACCGGGCAATGGTCGGAGCCCATAACTTGTTGATCGATAAAAGCCGTTCGCACCATATCCTTATGTTCTTCATCAATAAAAAAGTAGTCAATACGCCAGCCCACATTTTTTTTGCGTGCGCCAAAACGATACGTCCACCAGCTGTATTGATCCGGCTCCCGATTGAACATGCGGAAGGTATCCACATACCCATGTTCCACAAATTTATCCATCCAGGCTCGCTCAACAGGCAGAAAACCGGAATTTTTTTCGTTTGCTTTGGGATTTTTCAGGTCGATTTCTTTATGCGCAGTGTTGAAATCGCCGCAGGTAATTACCGCTTTGCCTCTTTTACGAATTTCCTGAGCATGCTCTAAAAAGGCATCGTAAAAGCGCAGCTTATAATCCAAACGTTCCTGGTCGCGCTGACCGTTGGGAAAATAGATATTATAAAGAAAAAATTTATCATATTCGGTAAGAATAATCCGACCCTCGTGATCAAATTCTTCAATGCCGAATCCTTTCCATATATTCAAAGGCTGCGGTTTGCTCAGTGTGGCCACTCCGCTGTAGCCGGCCCGTGAAGCATCATTCCAGATAACCGTACAACCGTCTTTATCAAAAGCGCTGTCCGTCTGCTCTAATGTGGCTTTTACCTCCTGCAAACAAATGATTTCGGCGTTCTCATTATCCAGCCAATCCATAAAACCGTTGCGAATGGCGGCACGGATGCCGTTTACATTCCAGGATATAATGCGCATGAATAGTCCTGTTTTAAGTTATTGTGTAATATAAAATGGATTATTGAAATAACGGATTGATGAAGAACCGTACCGCGACATTTATGTCGCGCCAGAAACCGGACCAGATTATGAACTCTTGAACCCAGGATGACAAGATAAATCTTGTTATACAGTACTCCACCACTCCAATACTCCAACATTCCAATTTATAATGAGATTAACAGCCGAAGCAGTGTGGACAAGATAAATCTTGTCTTACATTACTCCACCACTCCAATACTCCAATTATTCACAAATTCATCAATTCGTCATCTACTTCTATTTCCATCCTCAAAAAGGCGCTGCTGTAAGTTTTGCCCTGAGCGTCATGTTTTAAGGTTAGTGTACCGCCGCCGCCCAGTGCATTATGCAAAAGAAAATTGATAGCGCCGATGTTGGGCATTTCAAACCGTTCTACCGGTCCTTTTACCATATCGCCGAAATGCGCTTTTACGCGTTCCACGGTTAACTTTTCTTTCAGGATGGGATAATATTCCGGTTTAAGTGCGATGACTCCGACGTTGGCGGTATCGCCCTTATCTCCGGACCGGGCGTGGGCTAATTTTATTAATGGCACTTTCATAATATACCTGTGGATTAGAGTTTTAAGTTATTAGTTTTCAGTTGTCAGCTATCAGCTCTCAGCTGTCAGCTCTTGGCTGTTAGCTACTTGCCCTGATCCCGCCCGGGCGGGACGAAGGGTTGGCTTTTAGTTCTCAGTAATCAGTTCGTAAATCTTCAATCATTGATCGACATTCGAAATTCCGGCCCTTTGGCTATTAGCCTCAGCCTCCGACCCCTGATTTCTATGACTTTGTCAAGTGCTAAAATCAAGCGAATTTCGAGTGGATATGCACATAGTTATCCACAAAATAGTTTTGTGTACGCGCGATAGCGCACATTATTTTTAACAGTTTATTAGCTACATTATTTAGCA
>DRQG01000053.1 GCA_011369465.1 Caldithrix abyssi | reverse complement strand
ATGCCTGTACGGTGTAGTCGTCAAAACTGGCCCAGGTATCTTCCCAGCCTTCAAAATGGGTCATCCAGTAAGGTATATCCACATAGACGCCGTCAATACCGGTAGCGGCAATCTGACGCACTCGTTCCATATAAATTTTACGCCATTCTGCGGCATAGGGGCTTATCCAGACATCCTCATCGCCGGGACGAATCCAGAAAGCCGTTCCGCCGCTGAAAACGGCCGGTCTGCCGTTTATATCCCGCTGCACCCAATCCGGATGATCTTTAAAAAAAGAACGAGCCGATTTTTCCGCATTGGCTGTGATGCACTCCAGACCGGCGATGTAAACAAAACTGTAATTTCCTTCGGCATGTGCCCTAAGCGCCATCCGTTTGATTGCATCCAGTTTTTCCTGCGGCATCAGAAAACTATCATAACGGCCGGTAATATCGTTATCCGTTTCGATACCAAAAACATGCGTTTCTTTGGCGCTTTTTATGATTTGTTCCACTTTATCCGCCGATAGACCATTTCCGGCAATGCGCACGAAATGGGTCCACTCCGGCTGTTGAGAAAAAGCAACCACAGCATAGAGCAGAATGCTCATCATCATACATTTCATGCGCCCACCGCCCGGTTTAAATTATATTGCCGTATCATTTCGCTTCCTCATAACCGAAACGCTCACGTCCCAACTTCATAATTTGATCATAATTACTAAAAGCGGTTGTACCCCCGGCCGCCGTTGTATTGATGGCGCCGGTTAAATTGCCGAAACGCATGCACTCTTCCAGCGGCTTTCCCTGGATATATTTGAAAATGAATCCGGCGTTGAAGCTATCTCCCGCCCCGATAGCGTCCACAATGTGCTCGTTTTTAAAGGCCGGTACCACATATTCCTGCCCTTCAAATCGGCAATAGGAACCGTCACTGCTCATCTTTACCACTACGATATTTGGGCTGCTTAACTGATTTAACGCTTCCCTGTAGTTTATTTGCTTTGTCAGTTGAATAATTTCCTGTTTATTGGGCAGGAAGACGTCCACCTGCGGTAAAACATTTCTGTAATCCAAATCCCACTCTTCCGCCGGGTCCCATTGCATATCGAAGGAAGTGGTCAGACCGTGCTCTTTAGCCAGGCGAAACATGGTTCCTACATCATTTTTAAGACCGGGTTGCAGAAAATAAGAGGAAAAATGTAAATGTCTGGCCTGTTGAACGATTTCCGGGGTAATGTCTTTGATAGTTAAATGATTCATTGCACCCGGATGGGTCACCATGGCTCTGTCGTCCCCGTAATTAAGCACGATGGTTGCCCCGGTCGCCAATTTGTTATCACGAATGATAAAGCCGGTGTAAACCCCTTTAGCCTGTAGGCTCTCAATGACCAACTCGGCAAAACTGTCCTGACCGATCTTACCCAGAAAAGCGACTTTGGCGCCGAGAGCGCTTAGATTGCTGGCAAAAATTGCCGAGGAACTACCCAGTGTCAGAGTCATTTGATCGGCAATTATCTCTTTACCCATTTCCGGAAATCCGTCGATGCGGTTTAAGATAAGGTCAACGTTTAACTCACCAACGACCAGCACGTCAAATTTTTTTTGGGACATATCTTCGCTCAACTCCCCGTGTTGTTTTCAGATGAATTGTTGAATTAATGAATTATTGAATTGGTGAAAAGGGAGTAATGGAGTATTGGAGTGGTGGAGTAATGGGGTTTTGGCAGGCTGCTTATAAACAACAAAATCAACCACATCATCACTCCATTACTCCAATACTCCATTCAATTTCTCCAGTATTCCGTTAATTCATCAATCCGTTAATACACCCTGCACTTCTCCTTCTTCTTCCTCTTCTATGGCCATCAAAAAGGCCGAGACAATGGCCAGAACCATCCCGGTAATGATAATGGGATGCGGTATGACCTGATAAATCACTAAGGAAATGACAATGGTAATTACCGGCGCCAGAGCGTTGGTCATCGGGCTTACGATCATGGCCTTGCCGTAACGAAAGGCAAAAACCAGCATCAAAGCGCCTACGGCGTTAAGGATTTGAATCATGGCGGTCAGCCAGGGCCCGGTAAATCCCCAGTTTATGGGCTGGCTGAAATCGGTCATCCAGACAGCGATTGGAATCAGCAGAAGACCCGTAACCATCATGTAAAAGAAAATACTTTCCGCTTTCATGGTTTCGTTGGCAAATTTCATCACATAAGCCTGAAAACCCCAGGCCAGAAATACCAGCAATGAAAGAATAATCCAGGTGATTCCTTCGACAGTATTGCCGGTTGCCGATTGGTAGGAGAGCAGAGGGATGGCTACCAGCGCAAAGATGATCCCCAGCCACCCGCGTAACGAGGCTCTTTCTTTCAGGAAAAAATAGGACAGTAAAATAGTAACCACAGGTGAAAGCGAAATAAAAGGAAATACCAGATAGGCCGGACCGGTGCGTAAGGCCTGAAAAAGAATCAATTGTCCGCCGGCGCCGGTAAAACCGATAACCGCACCCAGAAAGATAGAACGGCCGTCGTATTCCAGTTTCCAATTGACCATTTTAAGCACAATTAAGGCAGGTGGAATCATCGTTAAAGCCCAGACAGAATAACCCAATGTTGCCGGGAAACCGGCCTTCTCCGGTATTTCTATTAAGGCGCCCCATACCCCCCAGAATGTCGTTGTAATGATGGCAAACAGTAACCATGACCGCTTTTTCACACAACCTCCTTTACAGTTAACTCAATCCGCAGGCGTAGATATATTTTTGCAGCACCAGATCGATTTTATGTAAAACAATATCCAGCGGGTTATTCCCGATTTCACCCGCACGAATTGCTTCATATTGCAACGGTAAATACTGGCTTAGTAATGACAGAGACGGTTTGTAGGTGGTCAGGTTTTCAAACAATTGATTGAGCGCTTCCTGTATTTCCTTCTGCGGCCAGTAATAGCGAATGCGATCGCTCAGACTGTAACGTCTGGCCAGTCGTTGTTCGACTTCGTTGCCGTGATAATGTTTTTTCCAGTAATCGGGTTTCCACAGCATCACGTTTTCGATAGTTTCTTCTAATTGCGATAATTGAACACTCGCGTATCCCGTTAACATTTCTTTTTCGATGAAGGCCAAAGCAAAGACGGCTTCACGAAAAGCGTAGGTCAACCAGGGGCCAACCTTCAAAATGGCAAAATGATCATTCACCATGTGGCGCAGGTCTTCTTTTTTCTGATAATCCGTGGAATGCGCTTCATAAGCGATTGCGGGGTATTCCTTTATTTTTTCTTTTAAAGGCTGCGCTTTATCCTTTCTATATTCGAAGACCGCCGTATCGGAAAATTCCACTCCCGGCTGAGCCACCAGGGCAATCACCCTTTGCCAGGCGTCCGTCAATCCCCGTTCTTCAAATGCGCTTCGCGTGGCTTTTATCGTCTCTTCCACCTCGTGCACAGGCGTGATGCGGATATCTTCATGCGAAGTAAGCGCCCCGCCGGGTATGGGCACATCCGTACCGATAACATAAAAAGGTTTTGTTTCTGCATCTTTAGCGGCTTCTTCGGCTGCGGCACAAAGTTCCGCTGTTCGGTCAGCCACTAATTCGATTTCCAGCGGCATATTATCTTTTTTCGTATCACCCTGCAAAGGCATGCTGGCATCCAGATGAATTTTTCGGAAGCCGGCCTGTACATAGGACATAATCTGCACTTTGGCTTTGCTCATTGCATCAATCGCCGGTTCTTCCTGCCAACGGTTCGGCCCCAAATGGTCGCCCCCAAGGATAAGCCGGTCAGCTGGCAGTTGCAGCTCGTTGGCAATGGAGTAAATGTATTTTTTGAAATCATCCGGCTTCATGCCCGTATAACCGCCATATTGGTCAACCTGATTGGAAGTTGCTTCGATTAAAAGCGGTTGTCCGTCTTTCTTAGAACGCTTCATTGCCGCAGATAATACATAATAATTCGCGGAACAGATGGAAGAAATGCCCACATTCCCATTTTTTTTATTCCGTTCGATTACCGTTTTAATATACGCGGTCATGAATCTTTTTCCCGCTAAACCGCTTCGGTGGACGAGTAGGTCGTTTCTTCTTCATAAGAGTATAAACGCACACCGCGGACAACCCGGGTAATCGTTCCGCTTTCCGAAGGAGAATCCGGTTTTAAGCCCAAATACATGGATTTGAAAAATCCGATTACCTGAGCCGGAATGACGGAAACAACCGTCAACATACATTCTCTGATTGGTTCGACTTTTTTATCACGATTCAAAATAATTTTTAAGTCAACATCCACATCGATTTCATCTTCCATGACGCCGATACGGAAGATACCCTTTTCGCCATTGTTAATATCATTCACCAAATCTTTTTCATAAAGACGGACATACGAATCATTCGAAAAAAGAAAAGCCAACAACGTTTTATTATTAATAACCGCCTTCGGGCCGTGACGGAATCCGAGAAAGGTATCATATTTGCAAATTACCTTGCCGTCCGATAATTCCTGTAGTTTTAAATGGGATTCACGAGCGATTCCCTGAAACAAACCCGACCCTAAAAATACCGCCCGGTCAAAATCCAGCAGAGCAACCTTACGCAGATCATCCAAATACCTATCGAAAATGACCGCGGCATATTGAATCAGTTTGTCAAATTCCTTCGAAAGATTTTCTACATCATTATATGAGGCCAGGAACAATCCGCTCAACAACATGGATGTAAAACTCGATGTCATGGCCAGGCTTTTGTCGTCCGATTCGGGAGGAAGAAGGAAAACAAATGTATTGTCACCGGTGGCGTTTTTCGCCAGATTGCCTTCCATATTGCAGGTAATTATAAAATGGTAAATATTGCGGCAAAGCTGCTCGGCCAACTGAACGGATTTGATGCTTTCAGGACTGTTTCCCGAACGGGCAAAAGAAATAAGTAAGGTAGGCTGTTCTTCCTTCAGATAAAGGCGCGGATGTGTAACCATGTCTGTTGTTGCCACAGCCTGGACGGTTTTACCGGTTAATTTTTGCATAGGTCCCTGCAGGACGTCACCGATGAATGCAGAGGTGCCTGCCCCGGTAAGTATGATATTCAAATCCTGTAAAGAGAAAACATTATCTAAAAAAGAAGTGATTTCCGGCAGGTGCTGTAAGAAGAGAGTTTTTGTTTTTCGCCAGACCGAAGGTTGATGGGCAATCTCCCTGGCAGTAAAGACCCCCCCCATTTCCTTTAATTCGTCTTCATGAATTCCTAAATATGAATGCACAAGACCTCCAGAGAGCTTTCGTTTACTTTCGTTATGAATATATTGTAATTTCATATCCTTGTCAAATTATTTCGTAAAATTATTGTAACTTGTATAAAATGTCTTTTCATATACTTTATTTAAGCCGGTTTTTAAGAATATTGTTTGATTTTTTTTAATTCACACTGTATCTTTTTATTATTCTCTACTATTCCGAAAGGTTTTGAAAGATGTCTGCATCCACATCCAACGGTATAACAATAGATCGCCGTGCTCAGGTTCTGCAATTATTGGAAAGAAAGGGTCAGGTAAAAGTAAACGAGCTGAGCAAAATGTTTGGCGTAAGTGAAGTAACCATCCGTAACGATTTGGCCCAATTGGAAGAAAAGGGATTGCTAGTACGTGCCCGCGGCGGGGCTTTTCGCGCCCAACGCGTGGCCGCCGACCTGGCGTTAAATATCAAAGCAAAAAAACACTATAAACAGAAGCAGGCCATCGGCCGTAAAGCCGCAGAACTTATTGAGGAAGGCGACACCATAATTCTGGATTCCGGGACAACTACGGTTGAAGTGGCCCGTAATTTAGGCCGTTTCAGAGAATTGACGGTGATTACCAATGCCCTGAATATTGCCGGCGAATTGGTCGGGCAATCGCAGATTAAGGTTATTATTCCCGGAGGGTTTCTGAGGGACAATTCATTGTCTTTAGTCGGCCCGATTGCCGAAAGCAGCATACGTAACTACTATTGCGATAAGCTGATAATCGGCGTGGATGGCGTGGATTCCCAATATGGAATTTCCACTCCTAATGTGGAAGAAGCGCATCTGAACCGCATCATGATCGATATTTCCCGTGAGGTGATTGTCGTTACCGACAGCAGTAAATTTTTACGGCGCAGTTTTGCTTTCATCGCCCCGATCGATAAAATTCATACCATCGTAACCGATTCCGACATTCCCGAAGAAGAGCATCAACGCTTGTTAAAAGCGGGTGTTCATGTTGAAATCGTTGAGATATAATTCATAATGCTACTTTTATAAATTGCTGATAGTATTTGAAGCTGGAAAGAAAGAGAGCAGTACCGATGCCAATATACATCGGCGCTAATAGGTATCTGGGGATAATACCGGTAGTACGCATAAATAGGCCCATGCTCATCATTACGGCAATCAATATATAACTTTTCCACTCCTGAAAAGCAAACACACAAACTTTACTTTTGTATGCCTGAATGCGGCTTATATTTTTCTCAGCCACTTTTGTAAAACCGTAGCCTGCTATCACCATAGCAGAAAAAATCCCGACCAATATAATTTCAACATCGGTCCAGAATCCGTATTCGTTCAACCATCGAAAGGCCAGAGTATTCAATAAAATACCGACTCCCGTCCAAAGCAGCCCGGATATCAACAGTAAAACATTTTTATGTACAGCAGGTCGAAGACGTTGCATTCGTATAACTTCCCTATTGCTACTCAATGATCCTCTTTTTACAAGCAAGTGAAAACGTCATTCAATTTACAAAATATTCCCTGTTCTGCAAAATCCGTATTCATTCGGAAATTAACAAAACAAAGAATTCGAGTATTGCTTCATATTAATATATTTGTAATTTTGTTATTAATTTATTTAAAAAAAATTTACATAAACTGCATCGAAATGGGATTTACAGGCCAGATGAAATTTAAATACTTTTTACTGTTCATTTTTTTGGGGATTCATATTGTATCCGCCCAGGTATCTCAACCTAATCAGATCACTGCTCTGCGCATAGAAAGTAAAATTGAGATCGATGGTAATCTGGACGAACCGCAATGGAATAAGGCCATAAAAATTTCCAACTTTACTCAGCGTGAACTGGAAGAAGGTAAACCTGTTACGGAAGACACCAGGGTAGCCATTTTATATGATGACAGGAATCTTTATATAGGCGTCTGGTGCTACGATTCCAATCCGGACGGAATTATCGCCCGTAAAATGAAGCGTGATTTCCGCTGGGGCGGAGACGATAATTTCGAAATCATTATCGATACATACCACAATCACCGCGACGGTTATCTGTTTGTAACCAATCCCAACGGTTCCCGGGCCGACGCCCTGATCCAGGATAACGGCAAGTACAGTAACAAAAGCTGGGACGGCGTTTGGGATGTGCGCGCCAGGATCACAGAAGAAGGCTGGTTTGCCGAGTTTGAAATCCCCTTCTCTACTTTGAAGTTCAGCCAAAAAGAAGAACAGGTCTGGGGTATTAATTTTGAGCGCAATATTCGCCGTAAAAGAGAACAGGTTATGTGGCAGGGTTGGTCGCGCGATTCCGAGCTGGAGCAGGTTTCAAGAGCCGGCATTTTGAAAGGATTGCGTGGCTTGCAGTCGGTCGATCTTTTGGAAGTTAAACCCTACCTCATCGGAGGCTGGCAGAACAAAGTTGACGCGGAAGGCAAAACCACCTTCAATGCGGGCGGCGATATTAATTATCTGATTACTCCTACCGTAAAATTGAATATCACCCTAAATACCGATTTTGCCCAGGTCGAGTCGGACCTCACCCGCATAAATTTAAGCCGTTTTTCACTGTATTATCCCGAAAAACGGGAATTCTTTCTGGAAAGCAAGGATTATTTTGATTTTGGTATGGGCCGCCGTATCCAGCCTTTTTACAGCCGAAGAATCGGCATCAGTCCGGACCGCCATGAAATACCGATTATCGCCGGTGCGCGCATTTTGGGCAAACAGGGAAAAACAACTCTAGGCGCTATGAGCATTCAAACCGCCGCCAAGGATTCCATCCCAACCACGAATTTTTCGGTTTTGCGCTGGCGGCAGGATGTAGGCGATCAGTCGGGCATCGGATTAATCGGCGTTGCGAAGCTGGAACACAGCAGGCAGAACGGCGTTTTGGGCGGCGATTTCATCTATTCCACAGACCGTTTGTTTGGCGATAAGAACCTGCGCTTAGGCGGAGCTTACGCATTGAGCTACACTTCCGACATCGAAAACAAAACCGGAGAGGCCCAGCGCATCTATCTTTCCATGCCGAACGATTTCATTGAATTTGACGCCGCCTGGGAACGCAGCCAAAAAGATTTTAATCCGGAAGTCGGTTTCCTGCGCCGCGAAAATTATCAATTGTTTTATACCGAGCTACAGTTCAATCCACGGCCAAAATTTTTACCTTTTATGCGTCAACTGGTCGTAAAACCCCTGGATATTAATTACTATTTAAACGATCAGACCGGTGAATTGATTTCATTTGAATCGGAATTCCGACCGCTGGGATTTTCAACAAAAAGCGGCGAATTTTTTGAATTTAACATCCAAAGGAATGCCGAAAACCTGACCGAACCCTTCCCCATTCACGAAGACGTCACCATTCCTACCGGCGAATACTGGTTTACACGCTACGAAATTCAGGCACATACGTTCAGCGGACGCCCCTTATTCGGTTTTGGCGAAATCAACTGGGGCGAATTCTACAAAGGCCGACGCACCCGTTTGCAACTGTTTTTGGTTTACCGTATGAATAAGTACGTAAGCTTTAGTGTAAACGCCAAACAAAATGACATCGACCTGCCGGAAGGCGCGTTTATCACCCGTGAATACAGCGGCCGTATGGAATACGCCTTTAATCCCAATCTGTTCGGTTCGGTCTTCGGGCAATGGAACAGCGAAGACCGGGAGGTGTTGTTTAATTTCCGTCTGAACTGGATACCCAAACCGGGAGCAGACCTGTATTTTGTGGTAAATCAATCTTTCGATACGCAGGGCGGATACTGGCGAGGGACTAATACAGCCGTACTCAGCAAACTGGTTTGGCGTTTTGAGATTTAAATGAAGCGCGCCACATCTGGCGGGATCGGAATTCCGTCGGGCAACCCACCCCAATTCGTTAAAACCACACCGGCGCCACGTTACGCCCCTCCCTTCGCCGGCGAAGAGGGGATGGGGGTGGGTTGTGTGCAGGGTTTTGCGGACTGTCTTACCGATACCATCGCTTGGAGTAGTGTCATTCCGTACAGGCTCATGTAACATAGGATGCTGAAACAAGTCCAGCATGACAGGTTACGTTATTCCGTCCCGCCCGTGCGGGATCGGAATCCCGCCTACGGTTTTGTGGATGCTGAGACAAGCTCAGCATGACGGTTGATAGAATGTAGAAGCGTACGGTTGGCATCCCGCTGGACAACCCACCCCAGGTCGTAATAGCCACCCAGTCGCCAGTCCACGCCCCTCCCTTCGCTGAATGGAGGGGATGGGGGTGGGTTGTGTGCAGGGTTTCGTTTTACTCATAAAGTCATTCCGAACTTGATTCGGAATCCGATGTTGGTTTTGTGGATGCTGAGACAAGCTCAGCATGACGGGTTACATCATTCCGGGCTTGTTCCGGAATCCCGCCCCATAAAACATTGGATGCCGAAACAAGCCTGTCCTGGCGTCAGGCCAGGATTCAGAGCTACATTTTATTCGCAATACCCCTTTTGGAGCAGCCTCCTTTATTTAAAGATTGGATTCTTAGGAAGAATTTTATACGCAATAAAATGCACTATATGAAGATCGATTTTACAAGATGGAAAATTGTAAAGCGACTTCTTTAAATTATTTCTTGATTGTATTGCATTAAAATAATATATTCCGCAAAAATATACATTAAAATTTAACCGTTTTACTTTTCCCGATGATACTTTTACCTTTTAAAACCATCCATTTTTCACTTACCTTTTTTTTCCGAAAGCGGAAAAAGATTATTATAAATATCTAAAGTTTGATTACCCCTCTCAAGCTTTCGCGTTTTAATTCGATATAAATAATACCGCTTATTCGTCGTGAATACTTGCTTCTGATCGAATTCTGCATCACAAAACGAGGGGGATATCATAATACTACATAATCAATCAAAAATAAAAATTTTATCTGTAAAACAAATAATCAGGAGGGGATACAATGAGTAAAACAGCCGAATGCCCGGTTTGCGGAGCCGAAATAAAACTGGCCGACGACGCCGTCCAGGGAGAATTGCTTACCTGCGATGAATGCGGCAGTGAATTGGAAGTTACGAGCCTTGATCCGCCGCAACTGGACGAAGCGCCGCAGGAAGAAGAAGATTGGGGTCAGTAAATATGCTCTGGATTTTAGATTCCACTTTGCGCGAAGGCGAGCAGACGCCAGGCGTTTATTTTGACACACATATTAAACAGGCCATTGCCGATAAGCTGGATCAGATCGGCATTAATATTATTGAAACCGGCCACCCGGCGGTTACTCCGGAAATATATCAGGCCGTCCGTCAGATTGCCCGGCGAGGATTGAAAGCCCATATCGGCGCGCACTCCCGCTCGCTGGAAAAAGACGTGGACCTGGCTCTGGAATGCGGGGTGGATTTCCTCGGTATCTTTTACTGCGTTTCGGATCATCGTCTAACCAATGTGTTCAAGAAAGAACTAAATTCAGCTGTGGAACAGATCTCCCGCATCATCCGTTATGCCAAAGAAAAAAAACCGGATTTACTGATCCGCTACACGCCCGAAGATACCGTGCGTTCCGAATTCTCGAACGTCATCGAGGCCGCTTCCGCCGCAGTGGCAGCTGGGGCCGATATAATCAGCATTGCCGATACAACCGGTTTTATGGTGCCCGGCACCTCCAACAATATGTACGACTATGTTTTACAGCTTAAGGAAGAACTGGCCAAACGCGGACATTCTCCAATGATTGCCGTGCATTGTCATAACGACCGCGGGTTTGCACTGGCCAATGCTCTGGATGGATTTCGCGCCGGAGCTGAAATTATCGACACCAGTGTTCTGGGATTGGGCGAACGCGCCGGTATCGTGGATATGGCCCAGCTTCTCATCGCCCTTAAAACGGCCTACCAGGTAGATAACGGATGGAAATTGCAGTTACTGCCGGAATTGTACGGGTTGGTCAGCAAATATGCCGGCATTCCCATTCCGGTCAATTTTCCGGCGGTCGGTCAGAACGCCTTCACCCATTGCGCCGGTGTGCACACCCATGCCGCGCTGGAAAATCCTGTGCATTATCAGAGCCTCGATCCTGACCTGTTGGGCCGCCACATGCATGTGGCGCTCGATCACATGTCCGGTCTTTCTTCCGTGGAATGGGCCCTCGATCAGTTACAGATCGATTATGACGCCGATCTTGCCGCCCGCGTACTGGACCTGGTGAAACTGACCGGCCAAAAAGGACGAACGGTTGATGAGGAGGAATTGGTACATATTGTGGAATGGTGCCGGAAACACCCTACGCAGGAGGCGTAACGAATCTCCACCATAGACCTTCCAGGTCTGGAAACATCCCAATCAGGAGACGTAACTTACCTCCGCAGCCTGTTGAACGGCATACATATCATTCTGTCGCAAAGTTTTGGCCGTTTTATTGATATAGAAACAAGCAAATCGTTCACAGACAAAAAAGGAGGTCTTCCGGCAATTCCATGGGCCAATTTTCGATATCAAATTATTCATACGGCAAGACAGAACAAGCTTTAATCCGCAGGTACTGTTTTATTTCCCCGAAGGGGAATATGCCCATAGCCCATCGATTCATCGATGGGAAAAAGATAGTTACGTTAGATTTTAGTCCCGTAAGGGACGGATGACATGTTACTAAAAACGAAAATCAGATGTCCCATTCGGGACATACCGGATTGTTTGGATTTGCTTTCCCCGCCATAAATGACGGGGCTATGAGCAGAAATCCTTACAGGATTTCTTTATGCAGTTAATGACAATTTTAAATGGGTCAAATTAAGCTGATAATTTTGAGTATGGGATTTTAATTTGTAAGCGTAAAAATAGCGATTCATCAACTAACGTAAGTAGAATTAATAAATAGATGCCTATAAATTTACCAAATCAACCTATAAAAGGAAATATCACTAATGAGAATCGGTTTTCTGCACTCGCTTATCCGTCGCGAAGAAAAGCTGCTTATCAATGAATTCAGCCGGCAGGACGACGTTGAACTGGTTATGATCGACGATCGCAAACTTATCTTCGAAATGGGGCAAAACGGTTTGCAGTTGGATGTACTGATTGAGCGATCGATCAATCATTCCAGAGCCATGCACGCTCTTATTTTATTCGAAAGTAACGGCATCCGCTGCGTGAATAAATCTCAGGTGGCGCTCACCTGCGGCGATAAGCTGCTCACCTCCAAAGCGTTGCAGGAGCATGGGGTGCCGCAGCCACCGGTAAGTATCGCCTTTACCGAAGATTCGGCGCTGGAAGCGATCGAGAAGATGGGCTACCCGGTGGTCATAAAACCCGCCGTAGGATCGTGGGGTCGTCTTTTGGCTAAAATCAATGACCGCGACGCCGCGGAGGCCCTGTTGGAGCACAAAACCATCCTGGGCAGTTATCATCATTCCATATTCTATATCCAAAAATATGTGGAAAAAAAGGGTCGTGATATACGCGCCTTTGTTGTGGGCGATGAATGCATCGCCGCCATTTACAGGGAATCTCCCCACTGGATCACTAACACGGCGCGGGGAGGCCGGGCGGTTAACTGCCCGGTTACGGATGAACTGGCCGATATTTCACTTAAAGCGGCCGCAGCGGTCGGCGGGGGCATTGTGGCCATCGATGTATTTGAGTCGGAGAACGGGCTGCTGGTCAACGAAGTAAACTACACCATGGAATTCAAAAACAGTATCGAGACCACCGGCGTGAACATTCCGGCTAAAATCGTTAACTATGTCGTTAAAGTAGGCCGGGGGGAAATGGAATGAGCAAATTGCGCGTATCCATTGTCGGCGCTTCCGGTTACACCGGCGGCGAACTGATCCGTTTACTGCTTTTTCATCCTTTTGTTGATATCCTTCAGGTTACGTCGGAGCGTTTTTTTGGCAAACCGGTGGGTAAAGTCCATCCCAATCTGCGCAAACGCACAAACCTTAAGTTTTGCGGTTTGGATGATTTGCAGGAGTGCGACGCGCTCTTTCTTTGTCTGCCCCACGGCAGCGCCCAGAAATCCATCGACCGTTTCAAGGCCCTGGCGCCGCGCATCATCGACTTAAGCGCCGATTTCCGGCTGAATGATCCCCTATTATACGAAAAATGGTACAAACATCCCCACGAGCGGCCGGAGCTGTTGAGCGAGTTCGTTTACGGCATCCCCGAGCTGCACCGGGAACGCATGGCCAAAGCGCAGTATATTTCCAGCGCCGGCTGTAACGCCACGACCACAATTTTAGGCCTGTATCCCCTGTTTAAAGAAGGCCTTGCCCTGCCCGACCGTACCGTGGTGGAAGTAAAAGTCGGTTCCAGCGAGGCCGGCAATAAGGCCACCGCGGGTTCCCATCATCCCGAGCGCAGCGGCTGCGTGCGTTCCTTTATGCCCGGCGGGCACCGGCATACGGCGGAAATGCTGCAGGAACTGGCCTTTGGCCGGGACATCCGCATCCATTTTTCCGCTACCGCCATCGATATGGTGCGCGGCGTATTGGCCACCGCACATGTTTTTCCGGGTAAGCCGCTTAGCGAAAAAGAGATATGGCAATTGTATCGCAAAACCTATGCCGCTGAACCGTTTATCCGGATTGTTAAAGAACGGGACGGGAACTACCGTCTGCCCGAGCCCAAACTGCTGTGGGGCACCAATTATTGCGATATTGGTTTCGCGCTAGATGAAGAAAACAACCGCCTGGTCGTTATCAGCGCCATCGACAATTTGATGAAGGGCGCCGCGGGTCAGGCGCTGCAAGCTTTTAACATTATGAATGGTTTCGAGGAAACAACCGCCCTGGAGTTTCCGGGACTGCATCCGGTGTAATTTTATGTGTCGTTTACTGTACATACGCGCGCAATCGCCTTTCCGCATAGAGCCTTATCTGGATCGATTTGCGCATATTTCCAAAAACAGCAAAGAATATCAGGGCGACGGCTGGGGCTGCGCCTATTGGGAAGGGGACGGCTGGAAGATGTACAAATCAATTAAGCCGATCTGGGAAGACGACCGCAGCAGGCTGGCCGACCTCAAAAGCACAGCGCTTGTGGCCCACGCCCGCAGCGCCTTTCGCGACGCCGAACCGAATATTCTGCACAATATGCCGTTTATGCGCGGCAACATCGTGTTCATCTTTAACGGGGAATTGCACGGCGTGCGCATCCGCGAAGAGGGGCGGATCGGCGCGGAGAAAATTTTTAATTACATTATGCGCTTTAACAAAGCGGGGTTGGAACAGGCGCTGCCCAAAGCCGCAACCATCATCGAAAAACGCAGTAAATATGTTCGGGCTATGAATATTATCATGGCCGATAGCGAAAAAGCCTGTTTGTATTCGCATTTTAATGAAGACGAGGACTATTTTACCATGCACCTTAAAAAAACCGCCGGGATGATTGCTATCTGTTCCGATCCCTTTCCGGGTGAAGACGGCTGGGAAGCCATCCCCAACGGCAGCGGAGGATGTTACCGATGATGATCGTAAAAATTGGCGGCGGTGAGGCCGTCAACCTGAATGGAATTGTGGCCGATCTGGCCGGACTGGAGGAACCGTTCATTATCGTGCACGGCGCCAATGCCCTGCGCGACCGGCTGGCCGAACAGCTTAAGGCGCCCAAAAAGGTGCTTCAGTCGGTTTCCGGGTACAGCAGCGTGTTTACGGATGAAACCGCGCTGGACATTATGATGATGGCCTACGCCGGCCTGCGCAACAAACGACTGGTGGAACTGTGCCAACGGCACGGTATCAACGCCGTCGGTCTTTCCGGGCTGGACGGTAAAGTGATACAGGGCAAACGCAACAACGGCATCCGAATAAAAGAAAACGGTAAGCTGCGTATTGTGCGCGATTTTTCCGGAAAACCGCGTTCCATCAATACGGAATTGCTTACTCTGCTGTTGCAGAACGGTTATACCCCGGTGCTCAGCGTACCGATAATCGATGAAAACAACTTTGCCATCAACTCGGAAAACGACGACATCGTGGCCGTACTGCAAAACGCGCTGAACGCCGAAAAAGTGGTACAGCTCATCGAGGCGCCGGGTTTTTTGGATGATCCCGCCGATCCCGTTTCGCTGGTAGCGACAATGCAAAAAGATGAATTAGCGCGGCGGGAAGAACAGGTAAGCGGAAGGATGAAACGAAAAATACTGGCTCTGCGCAAATTATTCGAAAGCGGTCAATGCACGGTGTATATCAGCGACGGCCGCACGGAACATCCCCTGCGCGACGCGCTCGACGGAAAGGGCACGGTAATACAATGAGCGACTACAACGACATCGAAAAAGAATTCGGCGTGAACCTGTTCAACAAACGGGGCATTACGCTGGTGAAGGGACACAACGCCCGCGTGTGGGATCAGGACGGTAAAGAATACATCGATTGCACCACCGGGCACGGGGTCGCCAACATCGGTCATGCGCATCCGGAGGTGGCGAAAGCCGTAGCCGAACAAGCCGCCCAACTGATCACCTGCTCCGGTTCATTTTCCAACGATAAACGCGCCGCCCTGATGCAAAAACTGATCGACCTGTCCCCTGCTTCCCTGCGCAAGGTTTTTTTATGCAATTCCGGTACCGAAGCGGTGGAAGCGGCGCTGAAATTTGCCCGGGTCAGCAGCGCTAAAAGCGAATTTGTTTGCGCCATGCGCGGTTTCCACGGCCGTACTATGGGCGCTTTGAGCGCCACCTTCAACCCCAAATACAAAAAGCCCTTTGAGCCGCTGGTACCGGGATTTCGTTTTGTTCCCTATAACAATCCGGAAAAATTGCGCGCCGCCGTTACCGATAACACCGCCGCCATTCTTTTGGAAGTGGTGCAGGGCGAAGGCGGCGTACATCCGGGTACGGTCGAATATTTTGAAGCGGTCAAACAAATCTGCACGGAAAACAACATTCTGCTCATCATCGACGAAGTGCAGACCGGCTTTGGCCGTACCGGCAAATTGTTCGCCTGCGAACATTTTGATCTGCAGCCCGACCTGCTCTGTCTGGCCAAATCCATTGCTGGCGGCATACCGATGGGCGCGGTGCTTTGTTCGGATAAGATAAACGTATCCCCCGGGCAGCACGGTTCCACTTTTGGCGGCAATCCCTTGGCCTGCGCCGCAGCTTTGGCCACAATCGAAATTCTCACTTCCGAAAACCTGCCGCAGGAGGCGGAAAAAAAGGGCCGTTATTTCCGGGAAAAATTTACGGCGGCCATGCCCGGCCGGGTACGCGAGCTGCGGCAAATCGGTTTAATGATTGGTATCGAACTGAAAGAAAAGGTTCAGCCCTATATCGCGGCTTTGCAGGAAAGAGGCGTATTGGCCATGCCGGCCGGCGCCACGGTACTGCGTTTATTGCCGCCATTGACTATCTCTTACCGGGAACTGGATGAAGTTCTTTCCGCGCTGCTGGATGTTTTAAACTAAAACGGCCTTTCGTAACAGTAGATTGTTATTTTCTAAAATTAGATGAGCATTATCCCCACCAGAGGGTTTAAAAAAATTATGTACTTTTCCGTTTTATTCTTAATATTGCCTAACCGAAAGGTACAAAACTTTTTCATCGAACCGAAACCCAATTTTCTATGAAATCATCGGCGCTCATTTCCTGTATGATTTTTGTACTGCTGGCTGCGGCAGGCGCTTCCTATGGCGGATCGCGCACCGTTCAGCGCCAGATACAATTTGCAGGCCTAACCTGGAATGTAAAAAACGGTGGCCCCTGGGGCCCGGGCCCCAACCTCTGGTCGGACGACCCGCAAAGCGTTTGGCTGGACGAACAGGGACGGATTCACCTGGCCATCCGCAAAGTGGGTAACAACTGGTACTGCGCCGAGGTATACACCGATCAATACACCACGTACGGCGAGCATCGTTTTCTGGTGGAAGGCTATGTCGATCGGATGGATAAAAATATTGTGCTGGGTTTGTTCGTATATGCCAGCGATACGGCGGAAATCGATGTGGAATACGCCAAATGGGGCAATCCCTATGCCGAAGATGTGGGCAGTTTTACCGTCCAGCCCTACACAACGGAGGGCAACCAGCACAGCTACCCCAGCCCGCTTAGCGATCCGTACACGACCCATTGGTTTAACTGGCAGCCGGACTCGGTAGTCTTTGCTTCCATCCAGGGGCACTATTACAACGCCCCTTCTGACACTGGCGATTACATCGAGCGGTGGTCTTATTACGGAGAGGATACGCCATCCGATTCCGACAGTTTGCGCATCCATATCAATTTCTGGCTGATGAACGGTTTGCCGCCTCAGGACCTTTCGATTCTGGAAGTCATTATAACCGATGTGGTTCATCCGCTATCGCCGAGTTCTTTGGATCACGCAACCGGTAAGCGCCCGCCAGAGGGTTTTGAACTGGCGCAGAACTATCCCAATCCCTTTAATCCGATTACAACTATCCGCTATCAGCTGCCCGCCCTGAGCGAAGTCGAAGGGCCTGTCCTGAGCAGCGTCGAAGGGCCTGCCCTGAGTGAGGTGGAGGGGTCGGCCGTAAGCGATGTTGAGTTGGCGGTTTATAATGTTTTGGGGCAAAAGATACGCACCCTGGTCAAGAAGAAACAGAGGCCCGGCACATACCGGATTACCTTCGACGCTGCCGGTCTGACCAGCGGGGTCTATTTTTACCGCCTACAGGCCGGGGATTTTACGGCAATCCGCAAAATGATTTTGATACACTAAAAAATGACCTGATCCATCATTCGACTTTTCAAGTAAGTACAAATAAGGAACCTGTTTATGCAACACCTGCACATGCTGGACTTTACGGTGATCCTCATCTTTTTTTTGATTATTTTCGGCATCGCCGCCTATTATGCCCGAAAAGCCGGAGAAAGCACCAATGAATTTTTCCTTTCCGGACGTAATCTTCCCTGGTACCTGGCCGGTACCGCTATGGTGGCCACCACCTTTGCCGCCGATACGCCTCTGGCCGTAACCGAACTGGTGGCACGGAACGGCATCGCCGGTAACTGGCTGTGGTGGAATCTGGCCATAGGCGCCATGCTCACCGTGTTTTTCTTTGCCCGTTTGTGGCGCAGAGCCGGTATTATGACCGATGTGGAATTTGTGGAGCTGCGCTACTCCGGAAAAGCCGCCGCCGCACTGCGCGGTTTTAGAGCCATTTATCTTGGTTTGTTTATGAACGCCATCGTGATGGGCTGGGTGAACAAAGCTATGGAAAAAATCTTCCGGGTTACCATACCGGAAGTGGACGCGTTTTTACTGGTGGTCGTCGCGGCTTCTATCATTGCCGTTTACGCCTCCGCTTCGGGTTTGCTGGGCACGGCCCGTACCGACAGCTTTCAGTTTGTATTTGCCATGGTCGGTTGTATTATTTTAGCCGTAATTGTTGTACAACTGCCGGATGTTGGCGGGATTGCGGCTATGAAAAGCAAATTAGCGCCGCAGATTCTGGACTTTTTCCCGCGTATCGGCGAGGTAACGGCAGGCGGTGTAACCGGCGGCGCCTTAGCGATCTCTGCCGGCGCGTTCATCGCCCATGTGGGCTTGCAATGGTGGTCCAGCTGGTATCCGGGCGCCGATCCCGGCGGAGGCGGCTATGTGGCCCAGCGAATGATGTCGGCCAAAGACGAAAAACACAGTCTGTTTGCCACTTTGTGGTTTACCATTGCCCATTACACTTTGCGCCCCTGGCCGTGGATACTGGTAGCCCTTGCGGCTTTACTGATTCTTCCGCGCGCGGAAAACCCGCAGATTATCGAGCAGGAAAATCCGGCGCTTTACGCCAAAGTGACCGAAGCGTATCAGAACAAATCGCTTTTACAATCGGACGACCCGCTTTACGCCACACCGGCTTTTAAACAGATGTACGAAAAATATGAAAATACGGTCGATCCCGGTGTTATGTATCCCAAGCTTATGCTGCGTTATTTACCGGCCGGCCTGTTAGGTTTGCTAATCGCCGTTTTTCTGGCCGCCTATATGTCCACCATTGCTTCGCAGCTGAACTGGGGCACTTCCTATCTTATCAATGATTTTTACCGGCGTTTTATCCGCAGCAACGCCGACGAAAAGCATTATGTACTGATTTCCCGGTTGGGTATTGTATTGATGACCGTGTTTTCGCTGCTCATAACCCGCTACTTCCTGACCACCGTGTCCGGAGCCTGGGAGTTTATCATCAATGCCAGCGCCGGTATGGGCGCCGTATTGATCCTGCGCTGGTTTTGGTGGCGCATCAACGCCTGGTCGGAAATATCAGCAATGATCGCCCCGTTGATCATCTACCCGATTGCCACGTATGGCTTCGGACTTAAATCCCCCATCACCCTCTATCCCATCGTGTTGGGCACTACCCTGGTTTGGTTGGCAGTAACCTATCTGACCAGGCCGGTGGACGAAGAAAAACTCATCACTTTTTTCAAACGCACCCATCCCGGCGGTCCTGGCTGGGCGGCTATCCAGAAGCTTGCTCCCGAGGTAAAAGGCGATAGCGGTTTCGGCGGTCTGTTTATGGACTGGGCGATGGGAATTATTCTGGTCTATGCGTTCCTTTTCGGTTTCGGACAGATTATTTTGGCTGAATATCTTTCCGGTCTGCTCATCATCGCTGTGGGCCTCGGTGCAGGAGCGGTTATTTATTGGGATCTGAAAAAACGGGGATTCGAAACTTTAAGCCAGTAAAAGGTCTATTTTAACATGATACATTCTTTCAGGCATAACAAGGAGCACCAATGAAGAAACCTACATCGTATCTGACATATCTGTTGATCGCCGTTTTTACATTTTGTATTTACGCTTCAGAGGAAAAAGTTATGGACATAACAAAACCTTCCTGGCAAAACCTGATGCCGGTTCCAAAACAAGTGCAGGCCGGAACCGGTTTGTTCCGGTTGGATAGTTCCTTTGCAGTCCGGGTTACCGGCAAACCGGATAAACGTATTTACAAAGGTGTAGCGCGTATGATACATCGTTTGGCGGGCCGTACAGGGCTTTTCCTGCCTCAATCTTTTTTTTCGCAAGCTGCGGACACCGTCAAGTCAGCCCGAATGATTATCCGTATCCAACGGCCGGGTAAAATCCGTTTTGGAGAAGATGAATCGTACACATTAAACATATCGCCGAATACCGTTGAACTGCTGGCGGTTACGGATATCGGCGCTTTGCGTGGTCTGGAGACATTTTTGCAGCTTTTGGATGCCGATGAAGTCGGTTATTTTTTCCCTGCGGTTAAAATAGAAGACGCACCCCGTTTCCCCTGGCGGGGTTTGCTAATAGACGCCTGCCGCCATTTCATGCCCGTGGAAGTGATCAAGCGAAACCTGGACGGGATGGCCGCCGCCAAAATGAATGTTTTGCATTGGCATCTGAGCGAAGACCAGGGCTTTCGCGTGGAATCCAAAACCTTCCCTAAATTGCATGAATTGGGTTCCGACGGTATGTATTATACGCAGGCTCAGATCAAAGACATTATCCGCTATGCCGCAGACCGCGGGATTCGGGTAATGCCCGAGTTTGACGTACCGGGGCATGCCACCAGTTGGTTAACGGCCTATCCGGAACTGGCCAGCCTGCCGGGACCGTACCGAATCGAACGGCGCTGGGGTGTGCACGACCCTACATTCAATCCTGCCATCGAAGAGACCTACACGTTTCTGGACGCCTTTTTCAAAGAGATGGCTGCCCTCTTCCCCGATGAATATTTTCATATCGGCGGAGACGAAAACAACGGCAAGCAATGGGACGCCAATCCTCAAATTCAGGCTTTTATGAAAAAACATAACATCGAAGACAACCACGCTCTGCAAAGCTATTTTAACAACCGACTGCTTAAAATCCTTACCAAATACAACAAAAAGATGGTAGGTTGGGATGAAATACTCCATCCCGATATGCCCACCAATATCGTCATTCAATCGTGGCGCGGGCGGAAGGCTATGATACAAGCCGCGCAAGAGGGCTATCAAACCATTCTGTCCAACGGTTACTATATCGATCTGATCCAGTCCACAGAGTACCATTATCTCAACGATCCGGCTCCGGACGATCTGCCTTTGAACGACCAACAAAGAAAGCTGATCCTCGGCGGAGAGGCCACCATGTGGGCGGAAATGGTTTCGCCGGAAACGATCGATTCCCGTATCTGGCCGCGCACGGGTGCCATTGCCGAACGTCTCTGGTCGCCGGACAGCGTGAAAGACGTTGAGGATATGTATCGCCGATTAAAATTTTTTAGTTTTCATTTGGAAGAACTGGGTTTAACCCACGAGAAAAATTATGGTATGATGCTGCGCCGTTTGGCCAACGGACAAAACACCCGGGCCTTGCAAAATTTGGTGGATGTACTGGAACCGGTAAAGATGTATCAGCGCCATCATCTGCGTAAACATTTTTCCTATACGCCGCTAACCCGCGTGGTGGACGCCGCCCGTCCGGACGCCGAAACCGCCCGGAATTTCCGTAAACTGGTGTCCCTATATTTGAGCAATCCTGCCGAACATCAGCAGGAAAAAGAACAGATTACAGAATGGCTGCGTCTCTGGAAAAGCAATCACACCCGTCTGGAAAAAATTATACGTCATTCGCCCATATTGCGGGAGATCGAGAAACATTCCCAAAACCTGTCCCGCTGCGCCGAGATCGGCCTGCAGGCTCTTGCTTTGCTGAACGACGGAGAAACGGCCGATCCTTCCTGGCTGGAGCAAAGCGCAACAATACTGCAGGAGGCCAAAACCCCGCATGGACAAACCGAGTTGATGATTTTGCCCGCCATTGAAGCCCTGCTGGAGGAGGTTAAATAAGTAACTTTCCAAATATTACGGTAATAGTATGGCCGATGAGTGATGATAGATTTTCGATTGGCGATTTGATATTTTCGATTTTTTGATTTTCGAGTGGAGATTTTGTAATGAATAAAGAAGATATCATAAAAAGAACTAAAAAGTTGGCTGTCCGGATTATTGAATTTTGTGATTCCTTACCGCGACAGACAAAATATTTCGTCATCGAAAAACAACTAATACGAGCAGCAACGTCTGTCGGCGCCAATTATCGCGCCGCCTGTCGTGGAAAATCTAAAGCCGATTTTATCGCTAAATTATGCATTGTTGAAGAAGAAGCGGATGAAACCCTGTACTGGCTGGAATTGATCGTTGAATTGGACAATCAATTTCGTGAAAAAGTTACTCCCCTATATAAAGAAATGAATGAAATACTTTCTATTATCGTGGCAAGCAAAAAGACGGCACGGAAAAACAACAAATGAATTTTCGATTTTCGATTTTCGATTGGTGATTTGAAGGAATTCTATGAAGGACAATCGGGAAACATATAATATTAAAGATGTTGCTGAATTTTTTATGGAACAGGCTCCACCTGCAACCATATACAAAAAAAAACAGAAGTGCCTTTTCGTCAAGGAACCGTACAACCGTCCTAAATAATTTGCTATATTAATATGTAACCAAGTTAGTTAAAGCAAATACAAAATTCCCCCTTAGAAAAGGGGGCTAGGGGGTTGTAAATTCGTCTAAAATATTGTCATTATGGTTTGCGTAAAATACCCCCTTAGTCACAACGCCACGGAACAGAAGCCTTAATAGTGGGAAACTCGTAAATACTAGTATTTCATCCCGTAGCCTTTTCTATTATTTAGGACGGATGTGAAGGAATCGTTGATTTTGGAACAAGACTTGTTGATAAAAGGATTTATTGTACCGAACCTAAAAAATAATTTGAAAAAAGTTTTCTGAAGACATTTTTCATTCAAATTCTGAAAGAACTGCACGCTCTTCTATAAAACAAATCGATAATCGAAAATCTCGAAATCGAAAATCATCCTGTTTCCACCCCTCCGTGCAGGCGCGACTTAAAGTTTTGCGTAGTTTGCACGATGAGCGGTTTTTTACCTGCAATGCCCATCTTTTCAATGGTTTCCCGCATAGGATGGGAGCTTTCGCCCAAACTCATTTTCCAATCGGGAAAGAAGAAGGTGTTAAATTTCGCTTTAACATCCACCACGGTGCGCAGCAGTTTATCATCCAGAAAAGAATACAGCAGCAAATCGAACCCGGCCTGCTTAATGCCTTTCTTAACCTTCCCCTCCATACTAACGATTGTTCTGCCCTGTTCGTCTTTCACCAGGCCTTTGAAACGGGAATCGGATAATTCGAACGGCAGGTCGGTTACAAACTTGGGGAAACCGTATATTTCCCGTCCGGCGGCATTGGCGATGGCCGTAGTAACCGGCAAATGGTGGATATAGAACGCGACTTTGCGCTTATCCGCATTTTTCTTTAACTGGGGCAGACTCAATGCCGGCCGCTTGCGGTCCGGGGCGTAAATGGCCGAAGCCAGTCCCACCTCATTATACGGCCCCACATCGGTTTTGCGGTACTCATAAAAAGCAAACCCGACCATAGCCTTACCGTTAAAAAATCGGGCGGCGGTCAGATTGAGCGGAGAGAGCAATTGCTGCACATTCTGATAATCGGCCGTGTAAAATACCAACACCGCGGACACATCATAATAAAAAATAGGCAGCTTTACTTCCCCTTGAGAGGAATTAAAAATCGTTTGCGGATAGTCAAAAAAAGAATCGTTTGTCATTGGAATACCTCGATATTTTTTGATGGAGTACGGGAGGAGTGAGTTGATGATTTGATGAGTTAATGAATTGACGGAATGATGGAGTGGTGTAGTATTGGAGTAATGGATATGTCTATGCTGCTGCCTAAACAGTGCGTCAGGCCAGGTTTTCCTCAACAATCCATCAATCCACCAATTCACCAATTCATTAATTCTTAATTCATTCCTCACTGCCCTCGATTTCCGCTTCCCATTGCTGTTCAATGAGCGCGAGGCGGTTTATTTGATTGGTGCCTTCATAAATCTGAGTCAAACGCACATCCCGCAAAGCCCGTTCCACGCCGCCGGTGCGGATATAGCTATGGTCGCCCATTAAATCCATAGCCTTGTTGCAAACCGCGTAGGCCGTATCTGTGGCAAATACTTTGGTGGCCGCAGCCGCGGCCTGGTTGCTGCGTAATGTACGGCAGCTGTGCCACACCATAGACCGCGCCGCCCAGAGCTGAGTAAACATATCGGCCAGTTCCAGCTGCACATCCTGATAATCGATCAATCGTTTATCCCCCAAAAACGTTTCCCGGCAAAAATGCAGGGTTTTCTCGAAAGCGCCCCGCGCCATTCCTACCGCCATTGCGCCGATGGCCGGACGCGAGTAATTAAGCACGTTGCGATTCAGCGCCCAACCGCCGCGTAGTTTGCCTATAATATTTTTATTGGGTACAAAAACGTCCTCAAGGATTATTTCAGAAGCGTCGGAAGGCCTCTGGCCCATTTTGCGTTCCTGCCGCCCCACGGAAAATCCGTCCATCTTTTTATCTACTAAAAAACAGGTCCACGAATCCAGCGCCTCGCCACCCAGTTTGGCGAATACGGTTATTTTATCCGCCAACTGACCGTTGGAGATAAATACTTTTCGCCCGTTAAGCAGATAGCCGCCAGTGGTTTTTTTTGCCGTGGTAACCAGGCGCGCAGTGGCACCGCCCTCCGTTTCTTCCACATCCGATCCGGCGGAAGGTTCGGTGATGGCAAAGGCCATCAAAGTCGGATTGTCGGTCATCGATTTGAGCTGCAAGGGAATCAGGTGGCGGATATAGGAAGGAAAATGCCCGGACAACAGAATGGGCGCGATCCCCAGATAGTGCACCAGGAGCAGTAAACCGATACCGCCGCTTTCCGTGCAGAATTCTTCGGCAATCAAAATGACCTGGAAAATGGTGCTGCGCAAATAGGCGCGCAGGTTAGCCCGGCCGAAAGGCGCAGGCATTAACAAGGACAAAAATCCTCTTTTCGCGGCTTTATTGATAAACGCTCTGCGGTCAAATTCGTGATGATGCAGGTCGGCTTCCACCGCCACCGGCCGGATAAAGCGTCGGGAAAATTCCAGAGCGCGGCGCCGCCATTTTCGGCCCGCCCTTGATAATAGTCGCGTATCCCGTTCCCATATCGTTAATGGTTCCGCATCAACCAGCCAGCGGCCCAAGGTGTTCATCCGCTGTGCGGCATTGGGCATTTTAAGCCGTTCTACCAATTCGTCCATTATGCTTCCCCGCCCCAATGGTGTATCAATCGCTGTAGATAGAAAGGGCTACCAACCATCGCTTTTAAGGTATGCACATCCCTGAAGCGTTTTTCCATCCCATAATCTTCCATATATCCGTAACCGCCAAAGCACTGCAAGGCGTCGCTCACAGCCTGAGTGCATAAGCGGGTTACGGATCGCTTTGTCGTTGCCGCTTTGCGCAGGGAATTGGTATCCATTGCATCCAGCCGCCATTTTTGATTAAGTTGAGCTTCCGCGGATACTATATTTTCCTCGCTACCGGAGAGTAAACGTTGGACAGCCGGATGATTTTCGATCGTTGTACCGCCCTGATACCGTTCCCCGGCATATTTTCCGGCGGCTTTCAAAGCCCCCCTGCCGATACCGACCGCAATGGCGGAAATACCCAGCCATTGGATGAACAAAGTCCGTAACAATGCCGCGCCGACCTCTTTTCCGCGGAATATACGGTTTTCTTCCAACAGAACATCTTCAAGAATCAGATATTCAACCCGGCAGGCGGCTAAGCCAAGTCGCGGTTCAAGCGGTTTGATTTTCATCCCAGGCGAATCAGCCGGAAGTAGCGCCGCGGCCGGTTCATCCCCATCCTGAACGAAAACAAGATAGGCTTCATTGCCGGGCAGGCTGTACACAAAACGCTTGGCGCCGCGCAGCAGCCATTGACCGTTTTCCCCTCTTACAACCTGCGTTTCAAAAACAGGGGCAGAGGTATTTTTAAGTATACTTTCAACGTGTGGTATCGTGTGTGATTCCTGTAGGGCAACGGCCACTGTTCTAAAGGACAGCTCGCTTGGCGGGGAAGAAAGAAAATGGAGGATATTGAACGCCAAACCGTTTTGATGAAAACACATTGCCGCGCCGCCGCAAACCTCTGCCAGGATGGTAAGCAGTTTGAGCGACACATCCGGGTGCGCGTTCAGATCGAATCCCCACACTCCGTAACTGTTTTCCGCATCGGCAAGCAGGCCTGTTTTTCGGGCTTCTTCCAGAATTTGGGGCAGGCGCTCAATTTCCCCGTCGGAAAATTCGGGGTTTAAATAAGACCGCAGGCTGCTTTGGGCAAATTTTCCGGCCAGGCCGGCAAATTCAGAAATTTCCTCTTGAGAGAGCTGTATTTCCATACGAAGATTGGCGGTAAATTAAACTGTAATTTTGTTAGACCGTTGTATAATCCTGCTGCACTTACGGCGTGTTACAAATATAAAAAAATATGGTTACACTTCAATAAATTCCCTAACAAAAGTATTTTGCGAATTTTTGATATCTTCGGGCGTGCCGCGTTCGATCACGCTGCCGCTGTCAATAACCACAATTTCATCGGCCAGATTAAAGGCTTCGTGATGATCGTGGGTAACATAAATTATGGAGACAGAAAATTGACGGGTCAGGTTTTTGATCTGTCTGCGTATTTTGGCCTTCAGTTTCACATCCAGGTTGGCCAGGGGTTCATCCATTAGAAGTAATTTCGGTTCCAGCACCAAACTGCGGGCAATGGCCACCAGTTGCTGCTGCCCGCCGGAGAGCTGACCCGGGTATTTATGCTGATGTTCCGCTATGCCGAAAAATTCAAGCATTTTGCCAATGGCGGCCGCGATATCCGCTTCCTGCCTGTCGGTTTTGATCCGCAATCCCAGGGCAATGTTTTCATACACAGTGAGATGAGGCCAGAGGGCCAAATCCTGAAAAATAAATCCCGTCTCTCGTTGCGCAGGCGGCACCAGAATACGATTCTCATTGCTGACCAAACGGCCGTTGATATGAATCGTTCCCGTATCCGGCTTTTCCAATCCGGCAATGAGCCGCAGTAGCGTGGTTTTGCCGCTTCCGGAGCTGCCCAGAATGGCCGTGAAAGCCCCTTTCGTCAAATCCAGATCGATTTTATTTAAAACCGTTGCGTGTGAGAAAGATTTACTAATCTGCCGTAAAGAAACGATGCTCACGATGCGCGGCTCCATCTTTTTTCGTTTATGATGCTGTACCCGCCGAACAGAATGCCCAAAGCCGCCAAAATGATGAGCAGAACAATCAAACTCATCGCGCTGGTCAGACTTTGCGGGACATTGGCCATAATGGTGTACACCTTTATGGGCATTAAGGAGGTGCCCGGCGGATAGACCAGAATGGTTGTTCCCAGTTCTCCCAAAGAAAAAATAAAGCCGATCACGAAAGCGGCGAACAAACCGTCGGCGATTAATGGGAAAATAATTTTACGCAGGCTCAGCCCAAAACCGGCGCCGCTTATTTGAGCCGCCTCTTCAAGAGATACGGGAATTTGTTTCAGCGCATTGGCAATCAGTTTTTCGGCGATAAACAGAAAGCGTCCCACATAACCGATAATGACGATCCCAAAGCCGGAGTAAAAAAAATTGAGAGATGCTGTATTGAAAAATCGGATCAAGCCGATACCCAAAACGGTGGACGGAATGCCGAAAGTAAGCAGCAAAATAAGTTCTATCCGCTTATTCCCTTCCCGCTCGGTCACATAGGCAAAAATAAATCCAAACAGAACCAGCAATGCGGCGGCGATAAGCGCATAACTTATTGAGTTGCCGATGGCTGAGGAAAGCAGTCCCACAGCCTCTGTAAAAACCGCCGCATTGCCACCGAAGGACTGAAAAAAAAGCACGAACAGCGGGACGCCAAGAATCAGTCCGCCATACAGTACGTGAATAATCAGCGCCGGAGTCTGCCTGTTCTTAAGCTCCATACGGGAGGTTCTTTGTCCCTTTAAATGAACAGATAGAAACGGAGCGTTAACCAGATACAATCGCTCGGCCAACAGCAGCGCAAGGCAGAGAATAATTAAAACAAGAGACTGACTCACCGCTTGATTGTAATTATAAAAAGCGGAAAACTGGGTAAAAATTTCCGTCGTAAATACTCTTACCGATAAAAAGGCCGGTACCGAGAATTCGGAAATGGCCAGTACAAACACTAAAATTAAAGAAGAAAAAATGGCCGGTTTATTAAGCGGTACAACAATTTTTCTGAGCACCTGCGGATAGTTTGTAAACATCATTCCGGCTTCTTCGTAACTGGCGCTCATATTGGCCAGACTGCTGGAAATGATGATCATAGACAGCGGTGTAAATATGATGCTCAGAACAAAAATGACGCCGCCAATGCTGTACATAAAGGCGGTTCCCGCGCCAAGCAAAACGAAAAAATCCACCCAGGCCACAGCTATGATATACGGTGAAATAAACAACGGAGCAAGAAAGATGATTCTGAAAACATTACGCCAGCGCAGGTCGGTTTTGGTAAACATAAAAGCAAAAAATCCGCCGGCGATCGTGGCGCTAATGGCCACTGTGGCGGCAATACCGGCGCTCTTTAACAGTAATTGTACCGTGCTCACTGTGAACACACTGGCATAAGATTCCAGCGAAAATTTTCCATCAATAAAAAAAGAACGGCCGACCATCATCAATAAAGGCGTTACCACCAGTATAAAAAAGAAGGAAACCGCAATGAAATAGAGCGTTTTTTTCATTCTGTATCAGTCTGTTCGACCCACGTTTTGAGCCAATTTTGTATTTCTTCCAGCTTACGAGCGGTTAATTCGTAATCAATCGGCATTGCTTTTATATTATCCAGAGAAGGGATATTCGCCGGCGTAGGCACCCCTTTGTGCAAGGGCATCTGAGCGCAGGATACGGCAAGTTTTGCTTCCGTTTGTTTGGAAAGCAGATAATCAATCAGTTTCTTGCCGTTTTTCGGATTTGGCGAGCCTTTTATGAGCGACACCGTATTGGGTATAATCAAATCGCCGAAACCGTTCTGATCAAGAAAAACATAATTTATGGCCGCACCTTCTTTTTTTGCGCTGAAGGCGTCATCGGTGTCCGTTAGTCCGCACCAGACTTGGCCCTGGCTTACGCGCTTTTTTACGTCTCCGTTACTGGTGGCGATAAGAACTTTATTTTTCTTCAAATTATTAAGGAAACGTTCTGCTTTCTCATCCCCCAGGTAAGAGAACAGGGCCGCAAAATGGAAGGAAGTGGTGCCAAAAAGCGGATTGGCGACCGCAACCTGTCCGTAGTATTTTTTATCGGTCAATTCCAGAATCGATTGGGGGACATCTTCTTCCGCCATTTCCTTTGTATTATAGATGAGCACACGGGCCCGGGCGGAAAAACCTGTCCAGTGGAAGTCTTTATCTTTAAATGTAGCGGCAATTTCCGCAGCGGCAGGCGACTTATACGGTGCGGTGAGCTTTTTGTTTTTTAATATGATAGCCCGGACGGGATCGCCGCTCCAGAAGACATCACATTGGGGATTGTCTTTTTCGGCAATTAAACGATTTAACACACCAGTGGATTTGGTTTCCTCCGTATCAAAAAGAGCTTTTACCTTTACCCCGGATTCTTTTTCAAAATCGTTCAGAATCGGTTCGGAAAAAATCTGATCTACCGTGGTATAAACAACCACCTCATCGCCTTTTTCAAATCCGCATCCCCAAAACAGTAAAGAGAAAAGTAAAAATAAAATGACACAACAAGACCGTACCATTCCAATCTCCGTTTTCTGATCCAGTATGATTTTAGGTATTAATTTAACAGTCTGTTAAACCAAAGCAAAATGGATTTGGGAATAGAGAAGATAAAATGGGATTTAATATATTGCGAATTACTGTATCAAGCGAAAAAGCCCTGCAAATACAGGGCTTGTGCAGTAGCGCGTACGGGATTTGAACCCGTGTTACCGACGTGAGAGGCCGGCGTCCTAGACCCCTAGACGAACGCGCCTTAAAAAAAGAAAAAAAGACAAAAGAAAATTTTTCTTTTGTCTTTAAAGTACGCCCGGGAGGACTCGAACCCCCAACCTTTTGGTCCGTAGCCAAACGCTCTATCCAGTTGAGCTACGGGCGCACATTCTAAATTTCTGAACCCCCATCCCGCCCTGGCGGGACCGTAATCGGTTACTCTAACCAATTAACTGTGATGGGAAAAATGCAGCTGCGGGACAGGGATTCGAACCCCGGCTACCTGGGCCAGAACCAGGCGTCCTGCCACTAGACGATCCCGCAACAAAGTCTTATAATTTACAATGATTAAAAAATAATGTCAAGAAAATCGGCTGTTCTTTTTGAACATCTATCCGATGATTTTCAGGGTAGATTTATATTTTGCAGGTTCTTCAACAATTGAT
>DRQG01000052.1 GCA_011369465.1 Caldithrix abyssi | reverse complement strand
GGCAATCGTGTCGGTGTATGTTTTCAACATTGTCTAAATCAACAATTTTATTTTCTACAACAATATTGTTCATCCGGAACTGAGATTTTATGGCATTCATAAAATCATGATGGTTTGCGTTTGATTCGTAAGCATAAACTTTCAGATTCGGAAAACGATGCGCCAAACTCAAAGAAAAAAAACCGGTATTTGCACCGATATCGCCGATAACCTCCAATTGATCAAAATTTACCTGTTGCAATAAGTTCTGCCAACGGGCTGTGTCTCCCCGCCATCGCTCGTCAATTTCTACTGTGTATTCCAATGCTTCCTGTACAAATGCCGGTATATTTTGATATATTGAATGTTTCGATTCATCAAAATATAATTTTTTTAAGTTTTCAATTTTCGCAGTCATTTTTTAATCTGCTTTTTTAAAATCAAATAGTATTATTTATTATGAGTTGTAATTCTTTGAAGAAAAACGGCCAGGTATCCCGGCGCAGATAGACATCCTGTAATACGCCTCTTAAGACCATCATACTGTCTTTTGCCGAATGCCAGGTCATTTTTTGCCCATGATACATTTGTTGCAAAACCCCACCCAGCCAAATATATGGTTTTTGTCTGCCCCGTTGCTTTTGGTCAGCCCGGTACGGTTCATTCGTCGTTGTCTCGTGAATAAAGGCATCGAATAACGGTTGATTATTATCCACAAATAATTGCGACGGTCCCCACAAACGCGGGTTTGCTTCTATCATCACATATTGTTCGCCCATTTTTTTTAATTCAATCATGATCAGGCCCCAAAAACCGCTCTGGCGTAGTATCGTAACGTACTGGTTGCTTATAGGCTGGTTATGGATATCCGCAGGTATTGCGTAAACGATGGATTTTCCTCCCGCCTGTTGTAAAATATTTTTTTGAGAAAAAGAGATATTTTTGCCGAATGGCGATATATAAAAGAGCAGATAGTAGCTTTCACCACCGGACAGAAATTCTTCAAAATAATATTGTTCTGTGCTTTCGTTTTTCATAAAAATGTCATAATCATTCTTACACAGAATCAGATGTGGATAAAGTGTATTCCCCTGCCCAATATTTTTTTTGGGTTTAGCTACAAATGGAATTTTATTTTCACTTATTTTTCGTAAGCGTTTAGGAATATCCAGTCCTTTTTTTTTGCATAAAGTAGAAAAGCTGTATTTATTGGTAATTTTATCATATACGGTCAAATCCACCAGCGGTATATTAATATTGAATTCGGCAAACTGTGCTTGATGGCGAAGAGCATAATGGTTTAAATATTCCGAACTGGGACAGAGTATGAAATCATTCTGGGGCACTGTTTTTTGGAGCTTATGAAAAATCGTCTTTAATTCATCCCAAACCAATTCTTTTTCTGAACGTATGGCAAAAACATTTTTTTTGTATGCGGTATAGAAAATAAAATCATTTTTGTTTGCAGCGATAATATAAAACGGCCGGCCAAGCACTGTAAGCCGCCGGCAAAATGAGGTAATAGCCCTTGTATTATATCCGGAGAAAATGATAAAGGCTTTTTCCATCGCTCATGCTTCCAAAGCTGTTTTTACAGTTAAACGGTTCGGTTTATATAGCTCTTTCAGCAGATCGCTTATTCGTTTTATCTCTTTAAAGGTTAGCTCCGGATATAACGGCAAACAGATAACCGATTGCGCTGCTTCATGGGCTACAGGCAGGTTTTCTTTATTAGCGCTGGGGAGCCCTCTATACGTCGGAAAACTGCTTATTAATGGATAAAAATAACGTCTGGCATAAATTTCGTGTTTTTTTAATGCCTCATATACATCATCTCTCGACCTGCCAAAGTACTCTTCGTTGATGAAAACAGGGAAATAGGAATAGTTGGACTGAACACCCGGAATTTCCGTTAAAAGACCTAAACCGGGCACATCTTCCAGATAACTACGATACAAAGATACCAAAGATTTCCGCTGTTCGATAACGCGATCGATGTATTTTAATTGCAGGATTCCCAGTGCTGCCTGGAATTCATTCATCTTACCGTTGATACCAGGACCGACGACCGTTACCTCATCGGCAAATCCAAAATTTTTCAGATAATCAATACGTTTTTTGGTTACCTCGTCGCGCGAAACAATTGCGCCGCCTTCAAATGTGTTAAAAACTTTTGTTCCATGAAAACTCAGCACGGCTAAATCACCCGCTTCCAATATGCTTCTGCCATTCATCCTGACGCCAAAAGCATGGGCGGCATCATAGATTACTTTTAATCCGTAAACATCGGCAATTTGCTGAATTTTGTCTGTGTAACATGGATTGCCATATACGTGAACAGCAAGTATTGCCGTTGTTCTTGGTGTTATGGCAGCTTCGATTTTATTTGGATCGAGAGTTAAGGTACGAGGATCAATATCGCAAAACACAGGCACTATACCATTCCAGTGCAAGCTATGGGTAGTCGCAACAAAACTGAACGGTGTCGTGATAACTTCGCCCGTAATACGCAATGCTTGCAGGGCCGTTAGGAGCGCCAGGGTACCATTGGCAAAAAGCGAGATATATTTTACTCCCAGATAATCGCAAAGGTCTTTTTCCAATTGTTCATGAAAAGGCCCATGATTGGTTACCCATCTTTGCTGCCAAATCTGTTCCAGATACGTATTAAATTCTTCCAAAGGAGGCAGAAAAGGCTTGGTTACGGTTGTAATCCCGGCATTTGTTTTCATTGGATATGGAATCCTGATAATATTATGATATATGCTTTTTTGTTAATCCGCTATCGCTGTTAGACCTGTGAATTATTATTTATTCCGGTCTATTTTGAAAGGTATTTTGCCAACTTCTATTCACCGGGCTGACGGACTTACATATAATTTAAAATATTTAACCGCATAATTTTTGCTGCTGACTGCATGGCCGCCTGATAGGCGGTCTGTTCGCTTTCCAAACGGACAAATTCTTCTTCCAGAACCACATCCTGGTCGTCCGCCAGATATTCTTCCAGTTTCATATTGGCATCTTTGAGTCGGTTTTCGATTAGCGAAAGACTGTTGTGAAATGAACCGACTTCCCCGCTCAAATTCAACACCGCATCATAGGCTGTCTGCATATCGTCGATTGTATCTTCTATGGCCGGAATGTCATTCGCTTCCAGGGCGGTGATCATAGTTTCCATAGCTTGAAAAAAACCGGTATCCATTACGCGCTGTCCTGTGGTGTTAATCTCGGAAACCATGTCTTCGGCTAATCGGCGTTTTATTTTTTCATCATTGCCCGTATAGGTGACGGTCAGATCATTTAAAACAAAAGGTGTGCTGTTTTTTGTATTGGTTCCGGCAAACAAACTTTTATCCAGATATTTGGCGTTCACCGTGGAAACGGATTCTTCCAATATGCCCCGTAGTTGCCGCGCATATACCTGTCTGCTGTCATCATCATTCGATGCGTCCACCGCTTTTAAAGCGATGGCTTTGGCCTGGCTGGCATAGTCCTGCAGTTTATCCAGAGCCACGCTCGTTTCATTCACCCAGTTCCTGCTGTACTGCACGTTGCTCAAATACTGCAAATTACGCTGATAGCTTTTTTCGTAACGGGCTATCCGCGCATACGCCGTAGCGTCATCCGAGGGCCGGTTTACTTTTTTACCGGTGGATATACGTTCGTGCGTTTGATACATAATATCCCGGTTAATGAAAACCCGCTGTATCGTCTGTCTGGTCATCATGGATTGGGTGATACGCATTGTTTTATCCTTGTTTGAAATGCCATCTTTTTTTAACGGTATAAAATTTTGTTAGCGGATATTGAGCAGAGACTGCACCATTTCATCCACCATGCTGATGATTTTCGAAGCGGCCTGATAGGACTGCTCGTATTGAATCATCTTTGTCATTTCTTCGTCCAACGAGACGCCCGAAATGGCGTCTTTTTGGTTTTGTACATGTTCAACAATCAACTTTTGGCTGCTGCGCAGATAATCGGTTTCCTGTACCTCGTTGCCCAAAGTGACGGTTAAATCCCGGTAAAACTCTGCCGGACTGGTATCATTAATAATTGTATCGTACTGCAGGTCGTAAATAGATCGGGCAATACTGCTGCTGCCTTCGGCCTCACCGGGAGCGCGTGTGGCGATAAGCGATGGATCGTTAACGATGGCGGTGTTCACTTCAAAATCCGCCGCGCCGTTAATGCCTTCCTTAAAAAAGGGAATATCGGTCGTACCGTCCAGATTTTCGCCGTTGCGATGGATATTGTTTACGCTCTCAGCCAGATTTGTAGCCAAAGTATCCAATTGGCTGAGATATTTAGGTAGTTGAGCGTTGTGCACATCCAGCATGGCGCCCAATTCTCCGGCGTCAATATTCATCTGCCGGTCGGAATCGGCGTAATAAATGCTTACTTTGTTGAAGCCGTCTTCTATGCTGGTTTCCAACCGCAATTCGTTTACCTGATCGTCGCTTACCAATATCAGGCCGTCGGCATATACCCGTACTTCGCCGGTATCCAGTTCTTTTACATCGATATTCAGTTTTTCCGAAAGGCTGTCCAGCAAACGGTCTCTTTCATCCATCATTTCGGGTTGCCCTGTAAGTCGGATTTCCCGGTTAATATCGCGTAGCTGCCGCAGTATATTATTTATTTCGGTGGTTTTGGATTGAATTTCCGGCTGGAGCTGTTCCTGCAATTGTTTCAGTTCGCCATGCACTCTGCGAAAACCATTGGCCAGCATTACGCCCTTATTTTTTACGATTGTCCTGGCCGCCTGACTTTCCGGCTCCTGCGCCAGATTGTTCCATGAATCCCAGAATTCGCTCAACAAATTGGATAATCCGCCATCCGTATTTTCGGCAAAAATGCCTTCCATTTGTTTCAACAGCATATTGGAAGTTTCGAAGCGGCCTAATTGCTGTTTTTCGCGGTAGAGCTGCTGCTCGGCAAACTGATTCCGAAGGCGTTCGCTTTGCCGGGCAGACAGGCCGCTGGCATTCAGTCCTGCCGAAAGCGTGGAAAAATCGGGACGGCGCCGGGCGTAATAACTGTTATTGATATTGGCGATGTTGCCCGATGTGGTGTTAATAGCCGACTGATACGTGAGCAGCGAACGTTTTCCTATTTCAAATATACTGGAAAGGGGCATAACGACCTCTAAACATTGTAATCCAAAAGATTGGTTTTAATGCTGTTCTGCTCCACACCGTTACTGGTATATATCTGTGTGGCAGCCTCGTTTTTGGGATAAAATAGACGAATCATATTCTGAACGAAATAGAGTGATGCGTCAATTAGCTCGCTGTTTTCAAAATTGAGACGCCGAATTTTTTCCGCCGCACCGGTTAAGCGTTTATACATCCGCTGCCATTGCGGCTGGCGATCCAGTTTGAAACGCCGCATAAAGTCAAGCAGGTCAGCTTTCACAGCGGTCTGATCTTCTTCGCCTAACAGTTCCCGGATTAACTGCTGGCGAAGATTGGCCAGAGAATTGGCTTTGGTCAGAACCATTTGTTCCGTGCTTGTATGCAGATGTATAGCCTGAATATCATTTTCTACCAGGGCCTTTTGTTTTAGCTCCATGGTTTCGATCAAATAGTTGTATGCGGATATTTCTTCCACAAATACCTGAAACAGCTTATCAAAAGTATTCTCTTTATTCATCATCGCTCCTTAATGAATTAATTTTCGAAAGCACGTCGTACTGTACCGGGAATGAATCGGGAAGCTGAACATCGCCCTCTTTTGCTTTCAGGCTCTCATAAATAAGGTCGGCGAGTCCTATTCCGCCTTTACCGGCCATTTCCTTACCCATAACGGTACTGAAAAACATATTCACCAGATTATTCCCCTGCGATTCTTTGGAACGGGGAATGGTCTTTTCCATGGCTTTAATCATAATCCCAAGAAAGATGGATTCCATATCTTTGCTGGTTTGACGCAGCCGCAGTTCTTCTTTGTCTATTTCCTGTTTGCGCTCCGGACTATTCTTTTGCGCCGGTTTTAACATTTGCAGATTTGTCTTGCCGATATCCATCAGAATCACCCGTTAATTAATGATCAGTTTGGCCCTGAGCGCCCCGGCCTGTTTAATAGCCTGGAAAATAGCGATCACGTCGCGCGGCTTTAAACCCAGCGTGTTTAGGGCAAGCGCCAGTTCGCTCACTGTGGTGGTTTCCTGAATAACGGCCGTCTGCGACTCGGTTTCGCGCACTTGTGTTTCTGTTACTCTTTCCACCACGGTTCTGGCGCCCGGGCTGTATGCAAAAGGCCCCGGCTGCGAAATAATGGGAGCGCTGCGGGTATGAATCGTCAGATTTCCGTGCGAAATCATCACTTCGCCGATGGTTACGTCTCCACCAGCCACAATCGTACCGGTGCGTTCGTTTATGACTACACGGGCTTCCACATCCGCCTGAACAGACAATGTTTCGATGGCGGCAATGAAGGAAATCGCTGCGGAAAGATTCTCTATGGAATCGGGGAATGAAAGCTGAATTTGGCCGGGGCCGAGCAAGGCGGCATAGTTTTTATCGCCTTCCGTATTGGCAAAAGCTGTGTTTATTTTGTCGGCAATGCGGCTGGCCGTGTTAAAATCCGGTTCCAGCAGGAACAGGTTAACCGGTTTTTGCGGATCGATACCCTGGCCGGAAGGGGAAGCCGTTAAATACCCGCCGTCCGGCACCCTCCCCACCAGAGCGTGATTTTTTCGCACCCGTTCGCCTGCCGCTGTTTCGATATTGAATCCTCCCACCGAAAGCGGCCCCTGTGCCATCGCATAATGATTGCCCATCGGGTCCATCAGTGGTGTGGACAACAGGACTCCGCCTTCCAGACTGGTGGCATCTCCCAGAGATGAAACCGTTACATCAAAGCGGGTACCGGCCACTCCAAAAGCAGGCATCGATGCGGTTACCATTACGGCGGCCACGTTGCGTGTACGCAAGTATTCTTTAGGAACGGTAATGCCAAACCGTTCCAGCATATTACTGATGGATTGCACGGTAAAAATGGCGCCGCGGCGTCCGGTGGAGCGGTCGCCTGTGCCGCCCAACCCCACTACCAGTCCATACCCCAGCAAGGAATTTTGTTGGCCGGTTTCGAAACGTACGATATCTTTAATCCGTACCTGGCCCTGCACCTCTGTTACGATGCCCGAAAATAAAACGAATAACAACAGGATTTGAAATAATTGCCTCATATATTCCTCGCAATGTTTTATTGTTGAAAGGCAAAGTATCCCAGCGCGGCGGCAACCATTAATCCGCCAATCGTCCAGGTGATCAGCTTGGGAAAAGTACCGTCGCTGAACAAACGATTATCCAGCCCCGCTTTGCGGTAGGTTATTTCCGCATCGGCAATCTGATACGAATAGACGGTATTGTTATGGCTGATATCACGCGGGCGAACGTAACCTTCCAGGGCCATAATGTTTTCTTCGCCATTCACGGCCAGCGCCCGTTCACCTTCGATTTTGAACATACCGTTATCCGTTTTTTCCACAATGCGCACCGACAAACGTCCCATTAACCGTTCTTTCTGTTCGCTGCCGTCACTGCCCGTAAAATTGGATTCCAGATTGCCGCTTCCACCAAAGGTAGGCAGAAAACTCATCACGTTACCGCTGGAGCTGGCGCCCACTTCCATACCCGATTTTGAATTGCTCTTGCTCTTGGATTCTCTGGAACCGCTCGTTGTTTCCATAATAATTACCGAAATCACATCGCCCACCTGCCGCGCTTTCACATCACTGTACAGAGAACCCGCTACCTGGCCGATTAACGGAGTTACAGCAATTAACCAACAAAGTAAAAGAATCAGAATCTTCTTCATAATACATTCTCCTGATAGACAACAGCCCAGCCGGGCCGCTTGACTATCGCTTTGATTTTTTTCCCACCCGGTTGACACTTTACAAATATTTCATCACCAATACATCCATCCTGAGCCGCCTTGGCCTGCCCGGTTATCACCAGGTTGCCCGTTTCTATTTTAATTTTAATCTGTTCCCCCTTGCGTATGGCCGGCGGCCGGCGTACCAGCTTTTGTGTTATTATTTCGCCCGGTTGTATAATCCTGCGTGATTCCAACCCCGCCTTAAGTTGATCCTCATGTATCAGGTATTCCCAACCTTCATCAATCGTCCGTTTTTCCACCTTAATGTTTCTGGAATCAATTCGTTCGTAGCGGCCTATTTTAGCGGTTGCAACCAGTATATCGGCTGTAGCGGTCACAGATACGGTTACCGGGTATTTCTGTTTTTTCCGGTTTTCATTCCGGAACTCTACCCATATTGTCTGGTAGCCCAGGCGGATATGCTTCTTTTGTGAATACACACGTAGTCCGCTCATGTCGGCCTCTGAAGAAAGAGTGCGCGGCGCCCGCAGTATAGTTATGGAGAGTTTTTCGGACGGAATTTGTAACATCCGGCTGAAATATGTTTTCATCGCGCTCTCAAGCGGTGCTGTTGAATTCTGCGCAAAAGAAACCCCAATACCTCCGATAACAAGCAGAAACAGAATTATATAGTTATTAATTCTCTTGCCGCGCATGGTTCTATCTCTTCAGATTATTAATCATGGAAAGCAGCTCGTCAGCCGTACGAACCGCTTTAGAATTTATTTCATAGGCGCGCTGGGCTACGATCAAATCGATCATTTCCTGCGCTACGTCCACATTGGATTTTTCCAGATAGCCCTGAACCACCAGCCCCATATCTTCTTCACCCGGTACACGGAAAATCGGTGTACCGGAGGCTTCGGTCTCCACAAACAGGTTACCGCCCACAGCTTCCAGCCCGGCCGGGTTCATAAAAGTAACCAGTTCCAACTGCCCCACTTCTTCCGTTTCGGGCTGTCCGGCAATCTGCACCGAAACGACTCCGTCCTGACTTATGAGAATACCGCTGGCGTTCTCCGGTACGGTTATTTCCGGGAATACCTTTAATCCGGAGTTGGTGACCACTTCACCCTGTGCGTTTATTTTTAAGGCTCCGTCGCGGGTATAGGCAAAAGTACCGTTGGGCATCTCCACCTGCAGAAAACCCTTTCCATTGATGGCAATGTCCAGTGGATTACCGGTTTCGGTAATATTTCCTTGCGAAAATGAACGGAAGGTGGAAATGGGCCGGTTACCCAAACCAACCTGTATTTTACCCGGATTGTCGTGTCCCTCCCGTCCGTCGGTTTCTCCGGTTTGCATGGTGGTGTAGAGTAAATCCTGAAATTCGATGGTACTCTTTTTAAATCCGGTCGTGTTAACATTGGCCAGATTGTTGGCAATCACGTCCACGTTCAATTGCTGGGCTGTCATACCCAGTGCCGCTGTTTTTAATGCTCTTAACATATATGAACTCCTTATTTATATTCAGCTATGCGGTTCACTGCGGTTCGGAAAATACTATCCATAGACTGCACCATTTTCTGAGCGCTCTCAAACTGCCGCTGCACTTCAATTAACTGGATCATCTCTTCTGCCGGATTCACGTTGGAACCTTCCAGGAACCCTTGTTGTACATTGGGTTCTTCCACATCAAACGCACCGGCGTCTCCCTGGACCACGAACATATTATTTCCTTTTTTCACCAATTTACCGATGTCTTCAAAGTCGGTTATTTGCAGCTTGTCCAGGTATTTCCCGTCCGCAAAGATCTCACCGTCTTTGGTAACGGTTATCTTTTCCGGCGTGATGTTGTCATCCAGAACCACGGATATCCAGCCGGAGGCCCCCATTACCGGTTCATTACGCACAGTACGCAGTATTCCGTCCTCATCCACTTTAAAATGCCCTTCCCGCGTATAAGCGATTCCGTTGGCTGTTTCCACTGTAAAAAATCCCCGGCCGGATAGCGCAAAGTCAAACGGATTCTTTGTTTGTTTAAGCGGTCCCTGTTTAAAATAAACAGATTGCTGCGCGCCTGAATCCGTTTTGTCCATGTTCTTCTTCAGATGTTCAAAAAAGATAATATCCTTTTTATAACCGTTGGTATCCATATTGGCCAGATTGTTAGCCACTATTTCATTTTTGCTTAGTTGTCCCATCAGGGCCATTTTTAAACGGGGAAGAGTTATTTCCATACCATTGGCTCCATTTGCTTTTATTTCGCTTTCGATTATGCAAATGTGGTGCCAGTTTTAAAATACAATTTCGCTTCGGGTCGAATGAGCTGTTACATATACACAAACTGTTGTTTTTATTGGATTTTAAAGCGTCGGGGTTTCATGCTGAACTTGAAACGGATAAAAAGATGTATTGGCAGGCTTTTTTGAAAGGGAAAAATTTTACGGCTAAAGAGGAATTATTTACCCCTGTTCAATCCAATGAAATCATAGATACATCATCCAGATATTGTTCTTTTTGCGGATCGGAAATATTACCTAATTTGTGGGTTATCTTTTTTATTTCGAAGGCGGCACGTACAATACGCTGCGCTGCCTTTACCGCCTGTTCGCTACGGTTCATTTCCAGTTGCAGCGGCAGCATTTCGGCGTTGGTGATGATAATGGTTAGCGGATTATTGATTTTATGGTTTACCGTTACAACCACTTCGCCAATGGCGGCAAGCCGTTCTCTATCGATCAATTTTTGTTGAGTTTGCTGCAGTTCTTTTAGGGCCTTTTCTAATTGGGCATTCTTTTCTTTCAGCTCGGCACGCAGATTGAGTTTATCCATAACGACGGATATCTGGCCGCTTATTTTTTCATAAGCGTCAATCTGATCTTGCGTATAAATATGCGGGTCTTTGTGTCCTAAATTAAGCACGCCAACCAGTTTATTATCTACCCATAACGGTAAGGACACAAAAGAACGGAATGGCTTATTTTTTGATCCTGCTCCTGAAGGCAATTCTTCAATCACGACCGGACGGCGTTGTTTGGAAATATAACTGGACAGTCCTCTTCCCCTGCTAAAATAGACATCGCTTACCAGGTCCACCACCGTATCGCCTTTTTTTAGAACCACTTCGAGCTGATCTTCCGCTTCTTTATACAAAAACAATGTGGCCGAGGTGAATAATACGGTGCGTTCCAATAAATCAAATACCGCTTCGTATGTAGCTTCCGGATCGAGACCGCGCTGCAATATATTGCTTATTTGAAATAATTCTTCAAGATGTATCATGCGTACCGTCCTGACTGTTATTCTTCGAAACTTTGCATCATATCAATCAAATTAAGCAGTTGTTCGCGTTCGCTGTTAATGCTTACGGGCAGACGAACCACAAAACCATTCTCAGGGATCAAAAGCTCTCCGCCAAACATCGTTGTAAGCATCTGCGCCATTGATATATCCAGAGAGCGACGGGTTTCTGCCGGGTAATTCGAAGAATCTATTTTATCTTGGGCCGCTTCTAACAGCGAGTGGCTCACCAAAATATCCAACCACTTTTGTTGGAAGTTTCTCACTGTGACAAATATTCTTTTATCACTCGTCCTTTTCTGTTCTTGTGCCGAAAACCATTCCATCTCTTTTTTAAAAAGAATAACAAATACCTGTTGCAGACCGATGGGATTGGCTAAAACAGAAGGCATATTCTTTTCCGCATCCAAAGAAACCTCAATATCTTGTTCCTGTAATTCGTAGCTTATCTGCTGAATGGCGCCCCCGATCATGTCGCCTATGTTTACCGGTTTAAGCGTATCATCTTCCGTTTGCATGGCAAAGGAACGCACCCGCGTTACGGCCTGCCCCATATTTTCGGTTAATTCCAATATGGTTTGTAGATTTTTCCGAATGAGCTCCGTGTTTATTTGCGGTTTATCAAGATTTTTTTGTGTTAGTTCGGCCATCAAACGGATGGTAGTTAAAGGCTGGCTTATTTCGTGAACAACATTTACCGCTAATTCACCGAGTTCTTTGTACTTTTCGCGCAGGGTATTCATCAGCTGGTGTTGACGCCATTCCCGTTCGAACTCGGTTTTAATGGTTAAATCTTTTGCCGTTGCTATAATGTATTTAACTTTACCGTCCAGTCCATAAACCATGCCGAAACTTACGGCTACCGGTATTTTAAAGCCATTGTTCACCAGGAGTGTTTCCACTTCGTTAAAAACCCCCTGAACTACCTGGCTAAAAAAGCTATCGTCTTCCGCGGATAGGAAATTCATAATGTGGTTGCCCAATATGTCCTCTGTAGAAAGACGAAGCAGTTCCGTCGCATTTCGATTGGCGTATTCTATAATCCCTTCGCTATCCAGGATAAACACCGCATCCGACAAATGTTCGAGGATGGTTACTGTAGTGGCATAATCCTGAACCAGCTGAGGGCTGGCTTCGTGGCCGTGTTGAGGGACTGCCGTCATCAAACAAATCTTCCCTTACGCTAAAATATCTGTTGCTCTCTCACCCGAACGGTGTTGTGAATTTGAATCGGCTGAAACAAATCGCAGTTCCAACCGGGGATGTACACGAATCACTTTTATGTAAATTTCATCGAAACGGTTAAACGGCACGCGGGATTCCATAACCATATTATATCCGAAAATCCGCAGAAGATATCGGTTACCGCCCAGACAGTACACAATGCGGCTTTTCAGGATCATTCCTTTGCGCAGCCTGTTGCTTAATCGTTCCAAACCATTTTCCACAAAAAACCGCATAGGAAACTGCCGGCTGTAATAATAACTGGTGTTTTTCATGAATTTAACTCCGCCCGAATTTTAACCAGTGTTTTACTTAATATCTGGGAAATCCGCGCTTCACTCACTCCCAAAACCCGGCCGATATCCGCCAGAGTCAATTCCTCGAAAAAATAGAGCGCCAAAATAATTTTTTCCCGTTCCGGTAACTTATGAATAATCTGTTTCAAATTTTCTTTGAGGTTTTCTTTTTCCACCACTTCGGCGGGTGTAAGCTGTTTATCGTCCACCAAAGTATCGATTCGGTAAACAAATGTGCCCTCGTCATCGCTGATTTTATTATTCAGCGATGTCATATAGGTCAATTGTGCCGTGCTGAGCAGTTCATAATATTCTTCCACACTGATATTGAGCCGGGAACAAACATCGTCCGGCGCCGGTTCGTGGCCTAATTGCCCGGTAAGATCGCTGATGGCCTCTTCCAGTTGTCTGATTTTCTCATATTTATCTCTGCCGATCACTCCTTCCCTGCGCAGCGCATCGACCACTTCTCCATGGATACGCCGATAAGCGTAATTTTTAAAGGGAACATCCAACTCCGTTTTGTACCGTTCCAGTGCTTTAAGCAGTCCCAGTATGCCGTATTGGTACAAATCCTCGGAAGAGAGCGTCCGTGAATAGGTCAGGTTAAAACGGCCTACAATATGTTTAACCAGAGGAGCGAAGGACTGAATGATCTTTTCTTTCAGGCGTTCGCTGCCGTTCATTTTATAGGCCTTAACCAGCTCTTCCCCGTCCGGCTTTGTTATTTGCTCGGTAGCAATCATTCTTCATTAACCGAATTTGTTTGTTCCTTGTTTGATTCTTTATTTGGCGAATGTGCAGTCTGATAGGTGCTGAGCAGACTCCAGCGCAGCATATTCAAGCTTATAATCACCACAAAAAGGGTGGCCATAAATACAAGTCCGCTGCGCATTAAACTGGTGAACAACGTTACCCCGTTGAGCAGACTGGTTACGAAAGCAATAATACTCACCAAAAAAGCGAATTTATAAATAAGCGATTTCATAGATTCCACTCAAATTGTATTTTACGCCCTGAAACAAGACGGTTAAAAAAGTTAGTGTCCGGATGACGCTCGACTACGGGAACTTGTAATAATCTTCGGTTAAGTATGCTTATGGCCTTAGCCGCCGTTGTATTCGGATAGTCCAGCATAAAGGGAGAACGCCGGCGTACGGATTGGGCAATAATATCATCCCGTAGAATTGAGCCGCCGAAGATAAGCCGGCTTTTCAGAAATTTTTGGGTCATCAAATTCATTTTTTTATACAATACGTCCCCTTCTTCCGGCGTTGATACTTTGTTGGCGGTGAGAAGAATGGGTACTGTTTTATTCACACTTCGAATAACCTTAATAACGGCATAGGCATCGGATATGGAGGCCGGGTCCGGCGTAATAACCAAAACAATTTTATCGGCGCCCAACAAAAACGTAATCACCGAAGGAGCAATCCCCGCACCGGTATCTACCAGAATATATTCATAACGAGTCGTAAAGTCTTCAAAGGCGGCTGCCAGTTTTTTCAGGGCCACATCTTCCATTTCCAATAGTTCCAGTGAAGCTGAGGATGCCGGCAGAATATGCAGGCCTGCAGGGCCTTCTACAATTACTTTATCCAGCGGCATACCCTCGCTCACTACGTCGGCAATGGTGTATTGTGTTCGCATACCTAATATCAAATCCAAATTGCCGAGATGAATGTCGGCGTCGATTAACAGTACTTTCTTTTTCATTTTTTGCAATGAAATGGCCAGATTTGAACTAATCGTCGATTTTCCGACACCGCCCTTGCCGCTGGTTATGGTTATGATATCGCAACTGACCGAGCTTCTGTTTCCTCTTCTCTTCTGTTTTGGAGTAAGATTTGTATTTTGGAACATGATATCCCTTTTTAGTTCTGGTCAAAAATCTTATTTTCTATATAATCCACCCGCCCCGGAGCAATATCTATAAATACGCGCTTTCCTTCCGAAAAATAAACCACCGGTAATTTTAATTCGTCCAAAATCGAGAACAGTTTACCCGGTTTGGTTGTTTCGTCAAATTTTGTGAAGGCCACTCCGGTCGGTTTGAGCAGCATGTACATTGCGCAGGAAAGGAAAAGATCGTCCAGATCCGTACTCATACTTAAAACAAGAAAGATTTCCGACGGTTTGACCACCTTTACATACTCTTCCAGTATTTTCAGGTGATTGCTTTCAAAAGGACTGCGTCCCGGCGTATCCACAATCACCACGTCTTTATCCTGAAATTTTTCGATGGTTTTTGCGATTTCGTCAGTACCGCGGGCCTCGGCAACCTGAACGCCGCTGATTTTTCCGAATGATTTTAACGCTTCGGAGGGACCGTATGGATCGGTGGAGATGATCGCTACGTCTTTTTGTGCATACATGTCCGGATGAGCGGCCAATTTCATCGCTGTAGTGGTTTTACCAACGCCGGTGGCCCCAAGCAACAGAACGACCTTTGGCCTGTTATGAACGCCATTTTTACTGAATGTATAAGGTTTGACAATCCGCCGCATTTCGGTTTTTATGCTTTTCCGTATATCGCGTGAGCTCACTTTATCCGGATTTTCATACAAATGATATATTCGGCGGATCCAGGCTTTGGCGATGTCGTCGGCAATGCCTTTTTCCTTGAGTTGCCGGTACATATCGTTAAAAACATTCGGGAAATCCGGTTCACCGGCCGCCTCGGTCTTGACGGATAAATTGGCAATTTCTTTACGAAGACTGGCTAATTCATCAAGAATCTTTTTTTCCTGATCCAGCTCTTTGGGCTTCTTTGCCAGTATTCCCTGAATCACCTCATCAAACTTTTTCTCTTCTTTGCTTTGTGCCCGTTTTTTCGGCTCGGTCTGTTCCTCATAGCGTTTAACCTGGGGCGGCTGCCAGCTTTTAACTTTGTCATTGCCATCCTGAATGGAAACCGTGATTTTAACCATCACTTTATCACCGAATTTCCCGGGGTCCTTGAATTCCTGCGACTCCAGTAAGATGATATCGTTGCCATGTTCCTGTTTGGCTTTGTACAATGCTTTTGGTAAAGATTCGTCGATAAATGTTTTAACTTGCATGTGGAAAACCTATTGTTCCTACTGACTTTAATTCCGTGTCGCTTGTAAGCTCCGAATAGGAGATGATGAACACATGAGGGAAAACCGATTCCATAAAACGGCGTACCGTGCGTCGTATTTGCGGCGATACAAGTATGGCCGGTCGTACGCCCAAATTCACCATCTCTTCTACCTTATCGGCAATTTCCTGAAAAAGTGTATTAACTTCTTCCGGAGAGAAGCCAAGATTTTGCATAATTCCCGCGCCGTTTTTACTTACTGTTAAAACATGGTCTTCTAATTTGGGTTCAAACATGGCGATATGCACGATGCCTTCTTCATTTTTGAGCATATCCGTAATGGTTTCCGCAAGGGCAACACGTACATATTCGGTAAGAACTTCCGCATCTTTCGAAAAAGTCGCATAATCAGCGATGGTTTCCAAAATGATGACCATATTTCTAATGGGCACGCGTTCCTGTAACAAATTTCGCAAAACGGTACGAATCACTCCCAGGGGAACCAAATCCGGCACGAGTCCTTCCACCAAAGCGGCATGGGTCTCTTTTAGCTGATCGAGAAGACGCTGTGTTTCCTGACGATCGAGCAGTTTAAAGGCATTGTTTTTGAGTACTTCCATTAAATGTGTTGCGATTACCGCCGGGGGCTCTACAACCGTCATGCCGCTCATCTCGGCTTTTTCACGTTCGCGTTCATCCACCCAAAGGGCAGGCAGCCCAAAGGTAGGCTCATTCATTTCCACCCCTTTAAGCTGCATACTTTTATCCGGATTGACTACCATAAAATGATCCATAATAACCTGTCCGCGGGCTACTTCGATACCATAAATCTTGAACAGATAATCGTTTGCACCCAACTGAATGTTATCGCGGATGCGGATGGCCGGAACCAAAACGCCCATTTCCAGCGCAATACTTTTACGAATAGTGGAAATACGGCTAAGCAGGTTACCTCCCTGGTTCGAATCTACCAGCGGGATCAGCCCGTATCCCAATTCAATTTCAAACGGGTCCGGATGAAGAAATTCTTCTATTTTCTCCACCGATTCCACCTCTTCTTCTTCCTCTTCCGCTTCTTCGGCTTCCAACTCGGCTCTTTTTTGTACTTTAACTACCTGGTTGGCTACCACGGCCATCAACACAGCCATAATGGTAAAAGGGAAGAACGGCAGTCCGGGCATAATACCCATCAACCCGATTACGGCTGCGGTGGCATAAATGGCCTTGGGCTGCCCCACCACCTGCGAAACGATTTCCGTGCCCAAATTACTCATGGAAGAAGCGCGGGTAATTACGATACCGGCCGCCGTGGAAATAATGAGCGCCGGTATTTGGGCCACCAGGCCGTCGCCTATGGTTAACAAAGAATAGATGGAAGCGGCTTCGGAAGCGGGCAATCCCTTTTGCAGCATACCAATCAGCAAACCGCCGATAAGGTTGATAAGGGTGATCAACAACCCGGCAATGGCGTCACCGCGCACAAATTTACTGGCACCGTCCATTGCCCCATAGAAATCGGCTTCTTTGGCAATCATTTCGCGGCGGCGCTGCGCTTCATAATCATCAATCAAACCGGCATTCAGGTCCGCGTCGATAGACATCTGTTTACCGGGCATGGCGTCCAACGTAAAACGCGCCGAAACTTCCGCAATACGGGTAGCCCCTTTTGTAATCACCACAAAATTTATGATCACCAGTATCAGAAAGATGACCATGCCTACCACGTAGTTGCCCTGCACCACAAAGGAGCCAAACGACTCAATGATTTCCCCGGCATAGGCTTCCCCCAAAATAAGCCGGGTAGAAGCAATATTGAGCGCCAGACGGAAAAGGGTCAGAATAAGAAGCAGCCCGGGAAATACGGAAAAATCCATCGGACGCAGAACAAATACGGTTACAAACAGGATAGCCAGCGCACTGGTGATATTCATAACCAGCAGCATATCCAGCAAAAAAGTGGGCATGGGCAAAACCATTACGGCCAGAATGACAACAATGCCGCCCGTTAACGCGATGTTACTGTTCCGTGATAGATTTTTTCCTTCCAGAGAAAGGGTTGCCTCAGCCATTTATGCCTCCTAAGCGGGGTAAGCGTTTTTTGTTCTCGCTGTAAATCTTGCTTAATATCTCGGCCACGGTCTGATAGAATACGATGGGAATTTCCATACCCACTTCGCAATATTCATATAAACCCCGGGCCAGCGGTTTATTCTCAATAACCGGGACGCCGTGTTCCCGGGCGATTTTTTTGATTTTTTCGGCAAGTTTGCGTTTCCCTTTGGCAATAACTTTGGGAGCGTCTGCGCTGGACTGCGGATCATACTTAAGCGCCACTGCGATATGGGTTGGGTTGGTAACCACAACCGTGGCTTCCGGTACGGCCTGCATCATCCGGCTGGCGACCATTTTCCGTTGCTCCGATTTAATGCGAGAACGTACTTTGGGATCGCCTTCCTGATTTTTCATCTCGTCTTTTACTTCCTGCTTGGTCATCTTCAGCTCTTTTTCATGCTGGTACTTTTGATAGGCATAATCCCCCACAGCCATAATCAGCAAAGCAATGGTTACCTTTATGGTCAATTCGAAAAAAACACTCACAAAAAAAGATATGATTTCCGAGGGAGTTTGTGTGGCCAACAGCAGATATTCATCCTGATATTTGGTTAAAACCAGATAACTAACCAAAGCCAGAATAACGACTTTAAGAACACCTTTGGCCAACTCTACCAGAGACCTTGATGAAAACATTCGTTTTATGCCCGATAGCGGATTAATCCGTTTAAAATCCGGTATGAGGGCTTTTTTGGCCATCATGAACCCGATTTGGCCGATGTTGCTGGCCAGACCGAAAACCAGCACAGTAACCAGAATAGGCAGCAAAAGTGAGGCGACAATCAGCATCAGTTTACTTAATTGCCCCGGTAACGACTGAACCGTTATTTGCATTAACGAGGATTCTATGTATGTATTTCTAAAAAACATTTTTACCGTCTGACTGAAATAATCGGAAGTGAATTTAATAGCCAGCATACCGCCAATCAGCACGGCTACAGAATTCAGTTCCCTGCTTTTGGCTACATTACCCTTGTCTTTGGCGTCCTCGCGCCGCTTTGGGGTAGGTTGTTCTGTTTTATCCTGTGCGGGTTGATCCGCCATCTCTATCCTCCGAATCCGGTCATTAACGTAAGCACAAACGATTCCAACTGACCGAATATGTACGCAAATAAGGTTTGGAATATCCTAAGCGAGACAATCAACATAAAAATCCCCAGTCCGATTTTCAGAGGTAAACTGATAAAAAATATATTCAGCTGGGGCATCACCCGGGCCATAAAGGCCACGGAAACATCCAGGAGCAAAATAACGATGATCGTTGGCGCTGCAAACTGCAAAGCCAAATAATAAATGAGCTGGCCCCCTTCGATAAATGTGCGTCCGATTAGCGGCCTAAATGTGGCCGAGCCAAGATGGATGGAAGCATAATTCTGGAACAGAACATCCACCAAAAAATAGTGGCTGTCGGTCACCAGAAAAAAAACCACCATCACCAGCAGCCAAAAATTACTGATAAACGGTTGCTGCTGTTCGCTGCTGGGGTCAAAAACATTCATTATGGCCATACCCATCTGGAAACCGATATAGGAACCGGCCATGGCAAATCCTTCAAACACCAAACGCGCACCAAAACCGATAATCATTCCTATGAAAACTTCCCGAATTACATCAAAAAACAGGGCCAAAAATGATGTATATTCCAGATGATATACATCGGCAACCAGCGGAATGACAATAAATGACAGAACCACGGAAAGCATCATTCGCACCTTAACCGATACCTGTCCATAGCCAAAAATCGGCATGGTCGTAATCATTGCCGACATACGGGCAAACACCAGCAGGGCTAACGGGAGAACAGCGCTTATTTTATCGATCAGATCATACATATTAATGAGTTATCAGCACAATTTGATTAAAGATTTCCACTGTAAAAGCCATCAACAGGTCCAGGAACCAGGGCAGAAGTAAAAAAATGACAAAAAACACCAAAAGGATTTTAGGTACAAAGGTCAGAGTCATTTCGTTTATCTGGGTGGTGGCCTGGAATATACCGATCATCAATCCGACAACCAGACCGGTGCCCAAGACCGGAAGCAGGATGAGGAAACCGGTGGTCAGCGCTTCTCTGCCAATCCAAATCACAAAATCCGTTGTCATATTCAAAATCCCTTCACTAAAGATTCCACCATCAGGTACCAGCCGTCCACGAGAACGAAGAGCAACAACTTAAACGGCATGGCAATCATTACCGGGGGCAGCATCATCATACCCATAGATAGCAACACACTGCCCACAATTAAATCGATAATAAGCATCGGTAGATACAGCAAAAATCCAATCTGGAAAGCGGTTCGTAATTCGCTTATAATAAAAGCGGGAATAAGTGTGGCAAAAGAGATATCGTTTGCTGTTTTTGGCTTATCCCCTCCGCGCAGATCAATGAACAACTTCAGGTCTTTTTCCCGGGTTTGCTTTAACATAAATTTACGCAGAGGAATTTGCGCTTTTTCTATCGCCTCCTGCTGAGATATCTGCTTATTCAGATAGGGTTGCAAAGCGTTATCATTTATTTCGTCAATAACCGGTTTCATTATGAAAAAAGTAATAAACAAGGCCAGCCCCACCAGTATTTGGTTGGAGGGCACGGTTTGGGTAGCCAGACTTTGTCGTAAGAAATGAAAGACCACAATAATGCGTGTAAACGAGGTCATCATAATAAGAATCGACGGCGCCAGGCTCAGTATGGTAAGCAGGAATATAATTTGTAATGTGGGTACCAGGTCCTGCGGGTCGGAAGACTTATCCACTTGTACCGAAATTTTAGGCAAAGCGTTTTGGGCTTCTGCTACAACCGGCAAAGCGAATAAACACAATAATAAAAGTATCGGTAAATATTTTTTAGTTGGTTTCAACAAGGTATCTCTCTTCAAAACTTGTTTATCTTTTTATTATTTGGACAAATATTATGCCACAATTTTTTTTAAGCAGTTCATGGATTAGAAACGATAAACAAACATATATAACTTATTGATTTATAATGTGATACAACAAGGTATAAAAACAGGAGGGTTAATCGGGCAAAGATGGAGTGGAAAAATATCACTTTAGGGAGTAAAATTAGGGGAAATTTTTTCCGCTTTTAATTATCTTTTAACGAAGGGTCTTTTTTAAATCGATCCAGGATATTTCCAAAGGAAATCGAAGCCGGTTCTCCGCTTTCAATTTCTTCTTCCCGAGTGATTTCACCTAAATCGGCAATCAAGCTGATGTTTTGTTCCGTCGCGCCCAGGATGTATTTTTTTTGATCGATACGGACAATCATAATCCACTGTTTAGGGCCCAGATAGTGCCGGGCTAAGATGCGAATCCGATTTTGACCGAAATTTTTTCCTCTGCCCTGGCGGCGTTTTAACCAGTTTAATGCCAAAAGCATAAAAACCACCAGAATCAATCCGACCCAAAACACGCGTAAAACATAACTATCCATATCGGGCCGGTTGGAACTTTGAGGCATCTTTAAGGAATCGGCGCTCTGTATTGTGGCTGCATGGTTCACTTTTAAGGAATCACTTGCAGCAGAGCATTCCTGCGGCACTACCGCAATGAGAACAAAGGCCGTAAGAAGCATGGCCATAAAAAGGTTTACTTTTTTATAAGGGTGCATAATTAGCCCAGAGTTTTGACCCGTTCTTTCGGACTGAGCAATTGCGTAATCCGAATCCCGAATTTATCGTCAATTACAACCACTTCACCTTCGGCAAATTTACGACCGTTTACATAGATATCGAGGGGCTCTCCCGCGGATTTTTCCAGTTCTACGATGGACCCTTTACCCAGTTTTAGCAGCTCGGCTACCAACATCGTTTTTCTGTCCAGTTCAACGGTTACTTCCAGATCAACGTCCATCAAAACATCGATATTGCGTGTGGACCCATTACCACCCGAACTGCCCTCGCCCAATGACCCAAACGAAGCGGGCTGTACTTCAACCGGTTCCTGATTCATCTGTGCCTCTTCTCCTTCATTTGCTTCCATTACGCTGTCTTCCATTCCATTTAGCCATGTAAAATGTACTATAGTAAACGAGGTCTCTTCATATCCGAAATTTATTGTACTCCGAAGGGCTTCGCCTTCCGGAAACACTTCGGTTACCTGCTCGGCATTTTCAGCCAGAAAAATATTCATATTATCTAACACAAAGCTGGCCTGATCGTCAGCTACGGCCATTTTAATTTGACCAAAAATCTGATCAACCGCTTCTTTCATGCCTTCAAAATGATCTTCAGTAAGTTCTTCGGCCGGTTCATCGGAAATCATCCAGGCATAAAACTGTAATACGAATTCCACCGGGAGCAGAAATATACTGGTTACATTTTTTTCCGGAGAACCGGTTACAAAGGAAATGCAAACCGTTGGATAGCTTTCTTTGCTTGCCGTCTCAATACCCGCCGGCTCATCGGACAGCGAATAATCATAATTTACCTTGCGCTGCAGCAATTGTTCCAGTGCACCGGCAATAACCGCTTGTAATTCTGCCGCGGTTTTGCTATACATGTTTTTTGCTTGTTCAATCTTCATTTTGTCCCTCTCTCTGTAAAACAGAGTTGATTTGTATGGCATATCTTTTTTTCTTAATACCCACCAGGGCATTAAAAAGATGACGATTATGTACATATACCGGTAACAAATTATCGGTACGGGTATCCAGCATAATCACATCTCCGATTTTCAGGTTCAAAAAATCATTAACATTTAGGTAGCTTTTACCTAATTGCGGGCGCAAAACCATATTGGTGTAGTTCAGGTTATCTATTATATCCTTTTTTTCTTCATCGGTGGCCTCTTTGGAACCGAACATGATTTTTTCCTGTACTTCCGGAGAAGAAACAATATTGGAAATAAACATATACGGGTAACAGATATTCATTAAGGTTGAATTGCCGTGAATTTTGATTTCCATAGAAACCACAACCACCGGTTCGGAAGAAGGCACGATTTGTACAAATTCCGGATTGCTCTCAAATCGGGATATGGTCGTATTAAAAGAGGCTACATTTCCCCAGTTTCGGCTGATTTCGAAAGCAATTCGATCGACCACTCTGCGCATAACTCTCTGTTCGATTACGGAGATGGGTCTTACTTCCGTGATAAAACTGCCTCTGCCGCCAAAGAGACGTTCCACTATAAAAATGGAAAGCTGGGGGTTCATTTCCAGAACAAACTGGGAAGAGGGGGTATCGGTAGAGCAAACGTAAATACTGCTGGGCGGCGCAATCGACATGACGAATTCGGAGTACATTATTTGATCGATGGCCAGCAAATTCATCTCCACGATCATGCGCAGCTGAGCGGAAAGAAACACTCCGAAATTGCGACAAACACCTTCGTGGATGTTTTCCAGCAGGCGCATCTGTTCTTTAGACACCAGACTTGGGTGTTTAAAGTCGTAGATTGAAATCTTTTGCTTTTGTTCGGCATCCAAAGCTTCTTCCGGTTCACCGGATACATTGGAAAGAAGCGCATCAATCTCATCTTGTGATAGTATTTTCGCCATGAATCCTGATCCTATTGCAAAACAAATCGTGTAAAATAGATATTATATACCAAATCCTGTCCGACCACTTCATTTGTAATCTCTTTTAAGTGGTTTTTTATAACGGACAGGCTGTCATCCGTGGCAAGTTCAAAAACCGTTTTTTTTCGTAAAAAATTTATATAACCGTCGACAATAAGAGGATGATATCGTTTAAGTATATCTACATCCTCCACTGTTTCCACTTCCAAAGCCACTTCAAAAACAGCAAAACGCCGTCCCATAGATCCCTTCGGGTTTACTGTTAAATCCGATATTTTATAAATTTGTCCCAATTCTCTGGGCCCTTCGTCTTCGTTGGCACTGCCCTCGTTTACAGATTCTTCCTGGGTTTGATCCGGTTCGGCGGAGGTTTCCTGATATTTCGGAAGTATAACAAAAACGATTAAAGTTATAGCAGCAACCACCTGAATAAAAACGATTGTGGAAATTAGTATAATCTTTGAATTGCTGGATTTACCTTTGGCAGCTTCCGGAGCCATGCTTTCCGGACTATCCGTTTCAGCCATTCTTGTTTCTCCGTATTTATATTATTCTAACCATTTAATAAAAATTTCTACTCTGCGATTCTTTGCCCTACCCTGGGGCGAATCGTTTGGTACCAACGGACGATGCTCGCCATGCCCAACCGCGGCCAGATGTTCCGCAGGAATGCCCTCAATATCATGTAAGTAACGAACAACGCTCAATGCCCGTGCTGTTGATAACTCCCAGTTGGAAGGAAATTGTGATGTATGTATGGGCACATTGTCGGTATGGCCTTCCACATAAATTTCCATGCCCATTCCTTTTACCATCTGAGCGATACCCGCCAATATTTTTAATGCTTTTGGTTTTAACCTGGCCTTTCCCGGATCAAAAAGAACATTGTCGCCTAATCGGATATGAATACCGGAAGCGGAATAGTCCAGTTCCACCATGCCTTCCAGTTTCATATCCTTCATCATTTGGCCAAGCGTTTCCATGCGTTTATAAATCTCTTCCCTGCGTTCCTCCATTTCTTTATTGAGTTCGATTTTTTTCGTTTTTTCCATACTACCCATTTCCGGAAGTACGCCCAAAGCACCTTTCATCGAACTCATGGCGCCTTTGAATTTTTCCAGCTCAATTGTAGAATATGAGAGGATCAAAATAAAAAACACCAACAGCAAAGTAACCATGTCTGAGAATGTAACCATCCAAAATGGCGCGGACGGTTCTTCTATTTCTTCTTTCTCTTTTTTCATTTTATCCCGCCGCCTCTTGGGAGCCTGCTCCCAATCGCTCTTTCGGAGCAAGAAAATTTAATAATTTACGTTGGATCGTATTGGGATGCTCGCCCAGTTGAATGGAAAGCACACCTTCGATAATCATTTCTTTGATGACCACTTCTTCATCGGAATTGTTTTTTAGTTTCCCGGCGAGCGGTAAAAAAACCAGATTAGAAAGTAATGCTCCGTAAAAAGTTGTTATCAGAGCTACGGCCATACCGCCGCCGATTTGCGAGGGATCGTCCAGTTTGGTTAGCATTGCCACCAAACCGATCAATGTCCCGATCATCCCGAAAGCAGGGGCATAGGTTCCAAAGGCGTTTAATATTTGCTGCCCCTTTTTATGCCTTTCCATCAAATACGACAATTCCGTTTCCATTACGCCGCGAATCACTTCCGGCTCGGTACCGTCCACCACCATTTCCATACCCGTCCGCATGAAGGGGTCTTCCAGCTTACTCACCTCTTTATCGATAGCCAACAGGCCTTCGCGACGGGCCTTTTTCGAGAGATCCACCATGGTTTCTACCAGCACGACCGAATCAACTTTATCGCTAAAAAAGGCTTTTTTAATTACTGAAATAACGCCTAATACTTCTTTTAACTGAAAGCTGATCAGGGTTGCCGCAGTAGCGCCGCCGACTACAATCATCATTGACGGTACATGGATAAAGATACCCACATCGCCGCCGGACAGGATAGCGAAACTTATCAGAAAGAAACCGGCAACTATGCCAACTATTGTTGCGAGATCCACACTACATCCTCAATCGTTTTACAAAGGAGCCGCGGTTAAGCGGCTCCTGGTTGATGTTAATTATCGTTTAAGCCGGATCAACTCATCCAGAAGCTGATCGGCTGTACTGATCACCTTGGCGTTGGCCTGAAAGCCGCGCTGGGTGGTAATCATATTTGTGAACTCCTGGGAAAGATCCACATTGGACATCTCCAGCGCACCGGAAACGATAGATGAACCAACGTCGTCCTGCAGCTCAATGATCTTTTCGTTACCCGATGCAATGCTGGTCTGATACAGACCGTCGCCCAGATCATTCAATCCGGCGTTATTGGCAAACTTAGCCATAGCAACTTTGGCCAGAAGTTCAATTTCCCCGTTACTGAAAGAACCGGCAATCACCCCGTCTCTGGCAACGGTAATGCCCAGCAGAGTTCCCATTGCTCTGCCGTCTTGATCACGTACGTTCACGGTGCTTACCGAGTCGAATTGAGACAGCCCGCGGAATTCATCGCTGGCTTCCGCATGAAGGGCAAATTGAACCAGATCGCTTCCATTACCCGGATCCATAGTCAGCTCATTCACACCGCCGTCATAATTAAAGGAAATGAGAGCGCCGTTTTCATCAAAACGAACGGTGCCCGTGCCTCCGCTGAGTATTTTTTCATCACCGGGAGGGGTCACCTGCCAGGTCCAGAGATTGTCGGTAGTTGTTTTGGTAAATTCAATTACCATATTGTGACCGGTTCCTAAAGAATCATACACGATAACGGAGCTGGTTGCTCTGCCCGTCTCGCCAGGCGTGGTATTGGCAAAACTTGGGAAGTTGATGGTTCCCGTATTATTGCTCCCGTTAGAAAGGTTGATTGTCGTTTTGCTGTCTCCGGCAACATCGTCTTTCAACACTATTTTACCATCGGAATAACTGACAGAAACTCCAGTAAAATTTGATTCGATTACGTTAATCAAATCGTCCAATGTCGTTCCGTCGTTGGCGGCTCCGTAGGTGAATGTTGCATTTATCAGACTACCATCCGGATTGGTGCCGGAAATCTCTATTGTATCGCCGGCTACCAGGGCATCCGCTGTTTTTTCAATGATGATAAGTGAATTCAAATCCGCCGTTGATGCTGCTATGGAAGCGCTGCCGGAATCACCGTTGGTAAATCCGAGATCGGTCAGAGCGGAGTTGGTACCGTCGTAAACGGTCAATTGAGTGGTTGACGTTCCTCCCACCTGCCGGAACTGTATGGAACCACCGGAATTTACGGCTTCCACACGACCGTCCAGATTACTGTTTGCGGCTATCTGAGTGTTGATCTCCGCAACCAGGGCGTCGGTGTCGGCATAGGTACCTGCGGTAAGCGTCAATTCCTCATTGATAGTCGTAGAAGCATCGTTTTTTAGTTCAATTTTTATCTGGTCATTCGTACCGGCTGTGATGGTTGTGGCGCCGGCAATTACCGAACCGGTTACCGAGGCTTTCACGGCATTTTCCGAAGGCGATTCCCATACTTCGTATGTGGTCTGCAAACCCGCGTTAAGATTACCGGTTAAATACACGTTGGATGTTTGAACCGCCTCCGAAACCATGTTGGAATCGATCACGATATCGCTCATATTGCCTTCGTTGAGGCCGGCGGTTTGATTGGCTTCGTTAAGAATCCAGCCCTGTACGCCAAGCCCGCGCTGATTGACCAGTTTGCCGTTTGAATTGAAATAGAACTGGCCGGCGCGTGTAAACAAACGATTATCGCCGCCCTGCAAAACGAAAAAACCGTCTCCTTCGATAGCCAGATCGGTAATGATGCCGGTATTTTCCAGAGAACCTTGAGAGAAGACGTTTTCGATGGAACTGGTCTTCATTCCCAAACCGACCTGCACCGGATTGATATATCCTGTACCGAAGCTGGGGGTTGCATTGGTGATGGTTTGATTAAGCGCTTCCGAAAAATGAATGCGCGCGCCTTTGTAACCCACAGTGTTGATATTGGCAATATTATTACCCAACACATCCAATTTCATTTGATGATTGGTTAAACCGGACACACCGGCATACAATGACTTTAACATAGTACCCTCCTTAGTTGTTATGTTCTGCTTCAGTCATTCAGCAGAACGAGGGCTTCCCTTTCGGGTCCAGCCCTGTTACCGTTAGTTTTAAACGATAGCCATACTATCGATATTAGTAAAAATGTTGTTGTTTTCAGCCGCATTGTTAACCGCGGTTACCACCGTTTTATTGCGTACACTCACCACATAAGCGGTATTGTCGAGCAAAATAACGGAGTTCTGCGATCCCCTGGCGTTTAATTGCCGTACACCTTCGTTAAGGCGGTGCAGCTGGCTATCCGTCAGCGT
>DRQG01000051.1 GCA_011369465.1 Caldithrix abyssi | reverse complement strand
TTTTTGGTAAAAATTTCAGGGAAAAATTTTAGAAATGACCAATTATTGAAATGGCAAGATTATTTAAAAAGTTTTTCAAAATAGATATTGTCCAACAAGCGCATGACCAGAATCTGCCATGCGCGCGATGAATAGGTGGTTTGAAAGTTTTTAAGCGCGGCAAATCCGTGATGCGCAGGACGTTAGCGCTCTCAGGAAGAAAATATGATACGTATTTCATTATTAGTTTTATTTGTATTGAATATCTTGCCTCTATTTTTGCAGCAGGCATTTCCGCAAAAGTGGATAAAAAAATCGATCGTGTCCATAATTTTATGTAAAAAGGCAAAGATGTGAAAATTTGCCATATCCTTCCTAACTTAGTTTTGAACGAACCAAAAGAAAGGAGAAGATATGGCAAAAGACAAGAGCAAAGATATTGGATTAGTAAAAGAAATCCAAAAAGTTTTATTAGATGATTCTGATTTTTTACGTTCGCTTGTTCAAGATAATCTTCAAAAGTTATTGGAAGCGGAGTTTGAACACTACCTTCAGGCAAAGCCATACGAGCGTACGGAAAGTCGTCGAGGTTATAGAAATGGCAGAGTTACCGTACCAAAAAAGACTCTGATATAGAATTGGAAGTAAATGTATAAACCGAATGAAACCGATAAATCGGTTTCGCAGGTTTTTACCCACAATTAAAATCATGGGGTAGGGTTGCACACGATTGAAATCGTGGGTTACTAAAATCGTGGGTTAGGGTGAAGGAATTGGTAAATTCTGCTCAAGGCCTGCAACCTCAGTCGCGGTCAAGTCATGGGATAATCAGATGCAGGCCCGTAACCCGGAACATGGATAAAACCCACGACTTCAGTAGTGGGAGTACCGCAACCCAAAAAAAGTAACCCACGACTTGAGTCGTAGAAGTACCATAAAACAGAAGCAGTAACCCACGACTTGAGTCGTAGAAGTACCATAACACAGAAGCAGTAACCCACGATTTCAGTCGTGGGAAAAAATACCGCAACACAACAAACAAAGGAAACCGATTCATCGGTTTCACAAAGAAAGGCATAAAATGTCCAAACGTACCTACACGGCATGCTACGCCCACCTAGTATGGGGGACAAAAGACCGGGTTCCACTACTGAAATCACCGGAATCCAGGGCAGCAACAACGCGCTATATTCGCGAATATGCCGAAGAAAAAGCTATCCCTGTCAAAGCCTTATATGTAAACCCGGATCATGTCCACTTACTAATAGAACTTCCGACCAACCAGACGATAGAAGAAATTGTAAAATTAGTCAAGGGAAGCTCCTCACATTGGATAAATCAAAACGATATTATTAAACCGAAATTCGCCTGGGCGGTGGGGTATGCAGCGTTTACCGTTTCAAAATTAAATGTAGGGAAAGTGAAGCATTATATAGAGAAACAAGAAGAACATCACCGGAAGTCAACTTTTACTGAGGAGTACCAAAAATTTATTAAAGAAGTTGAAAACCGATGAATCGGTTTCGCAGGTTTTTACCCACGATTAAAATCATGGGTTAGGGTTGCCAATCGCACGATTGAAAAGGAAGATGGGTTTATTTGCCAAATCATAATGAATAATAGTTAACCACGGAAGCTAAGTGGGGGGGGGTAATTTCCGTTCGAACTTATGAAGAAAGAAACGGATTTTTATATTGATTTGAGGATTTTTCCATAATTCCCTACATTTGGGGTATGGTAAAAACATCCCAAAATCCTGCTCGGCGGGAAGCCTTGAAAAGCCTCTCGCAATATATTGTTTCCTTTGCTCTGGGTATTTTTCTTATTCCCCTGTCCCGTTTTTTAAACCGACTGCCCAAAAACAAAACCGTCGTACGATTTGCGCGTAAAGGGATTCGGGAGGGGATAAACGTCTTGCCGGCCATTTTTGTATTCCAACAAAACAAACAAATTAAGATACTGTCGCGTCGTTGTCCCCATTTGGGCTGTACCGTACAGACGGATGCAGCCGGCAAAGAACTGCGCTGTCCCTGCCACGGCAGTCGTTTTACCGTTGACGGGAAATACATTGCAGGTCCGGCAAAGGCGGATTTGCAGGAACTCGCCTACACATCGATCAATGAACGGGAGTGGAAAGTTACATTATGATGGAAACTGGCCCCACAAAATGGCAATTTCTTTTTACGCGCCGCTGGTGGCTGCCGGGCTGGGGTGAAATCAGCCTTTCCGCTTTGTTGATTGCTCTGGTAAGCGGCGTCATCTTGATCCCGGCCTATCATATTGATCTGCAGCCTTTTAAAAGCATCAGCCGCTTTGCAACCGACGATCCTGTGGGCTATTTTTTACATGCCCTTCATTCCTACGCCGGTGATTTGTTTTTACTTGCCCTGTTCATGCATACGGTTGAATATTTGTTGAAAAAATCATACCGCGCCTATCGACTGGCAAGCTGGATTTTATTGGTCATCTTGTTGGTGCTTTCTGTCATGACGGTTTTTAGCGGTTTTCTGAGTATGGCCAATAAAGAGAGCGCTTCGGCGCTGCATATTTTTGCCGGCATTCTGGATACATTGGGCCCGGCGGGGCAGACCCTGCACAATCTGTTCATCGGTCAAAACGACAACCTGCGCAGCGTAATGATTATGTTTAACCACCATGCCGCAACGTTTACAATCCTGACGATCATTCTCACCTACGTTCACATACGGCGTTTGAAAAGCGAATGGCACGCCTTTGTGTTTACTTTAACGCTGCTGGCGCTGCTTGCTTTTTTCCTGAAGCCCTCGCTTGGTCTGCCGCCGGACTCGGTTGTGGCCGTAGTGAAAGGGCCCTGGTACTTTTTGGGCTTGCAGGAAGCTTTAAGCTGGCTGCCGGTTTGGCTGGCCGGTATTCTGCTGCCGCTTTTGTTTTTGGTATTGCTTTCCTTACTGCCGGTGTGGTGGAAATATGATCGAAGCATATTGTTCGCTTTAAACGTACTGTTTCTTTTTTATCTGGCGGAAAGTCTGATATTCGCCTTTTTCAGGGGGGCAGGATGGCAAATGCTCGCTCGTTGAAGTACCGCGCCACGCCGTTTGCGGCCCTGCTGCTTTTTATCATAGCGCTGCTGATTCTGTTTCAGCCGCAGAATGATCAATCCATGCCCGGATATAAAGAGTTGCCGGATCGCTGTATAACCTGCCATGCCGACGTTACGGATATGAGCGCCGCCCATCCCAATGCCGCGCTGGGCTGCGCTGTGTGCCATCTGGGGAATCCCGATGCGGCGGATGAGAAGAACGCTCACGCCGGTATGGTACGCAATCCGTCCGATTTGCACTGGGCGCACCAAACCTGCGGCAAAAGCCAGTGCCACCCGAATTTAACCCATGCTGTAAAGAACAGCATTATGACAAGCAACGCCGGGATCGCCGCTTCTACGCTATATCAGTGGGATGAGCGGGCAACGCCGGATGATTCTGCCCTGGTCATCGACCGTCTGCCCGATACCTCACTGGCCACATCTCATTTGCGTAAATTGTGCGCCGGCTGTCATATCAATAAAAGGGAAAACGATCTGCCCGGCGAGTTCGGCAGGCGCGGCGGCGGATGTAACGACTGCCATCTGGTTAGAGAAGATGATCCGAAACAACATCCGCGCTTCACCGTGCAGATGGATATCACCGTCTGCGAAAAATGCCACAACCGTTCCGACCGCACCGCGCTCTCCTATCAGGGCAAGTTTGAGTCCGAAGGCTACGGCACGCCGTATGAGCAGGGCAGTACCAACTTTAACGAACTCTCCGGCGGACGTTATTTTTACCATATACCCGCCGACGTTCATTTCCGGGCCGGTATGGTCTGCATCGACTGCCATCTGGCCGAAGAGGTGATGGGCGACGGAAAACGCTACAGCCATCTGGAAGAACAGGTTAAAATCGATTGCGCAGATTGTCATCGTTTGCAAACAGCCTGGCCGGATTCCGCTGCGCTGGTGTGGAAGATTCTGCAGGTCAATAATAATTTACGCCTGCCAGCGGATTCCGCCTTTGCACAGACTTCCGACGGTTATTTTTACGCCAACGTATTTTGGGAAGCGGGTAGGGCGGTATTAATCCGCAAATTGGACGGCAAAAAGCTGGAAATCCCTCAAACGAACCATAAGCGGCAATGCGCCATGCCCGGGCATGAACGTTTGTCCTGCCAGAGCTGCCACTCGGCCTACACCCCGCAGTGTTACGGCTGCCACGATGTTTATGATCCCACGCGAAAACAGTTGGATAAAGTGAGTTACGAGGAAACCGACGGCCATTGGAGCGAAGGACGTTCCTATCTGCGTTTTGAGAAGCCGCCTTTAGGGATAGATACACGCAACCGGGTGCTGCCCTTTGCGCCGGGGTGCCAGGTGTATATGACCGAACTGGATGATACGTTGGGCATAAAAAAGCAGAAAACCTGGCTGACCATGGCGCCGTTTGATCCGCACGCCACACGAACCGCGGTTCCGCAGTGCATCGACTGCCACAGCGACCCCAAACGGCTGGGTCTGGGTAACGGGCGGTTGGTATTGCGCAATGGGAATTTGTCCGTTATACCGATCTACAATACACAAAAAGCCGGATTGGGCGAAGACGATCTGGAAAAAATGGTCGATCCGGACGGCCGGGTAACCCAGCGTATGTCCCGTTTAACGGCGCGCCCCTTTAAACCCGATGAGATTGAAAATATTTACCGCGTCAGTTATTGTCTGGTCTGCCATGACCGGGCTGAAGATGTGATTTACAATGATTTTGAAAAGAGTGTAAGGCGGTATAAAAGCGATAATGCTTTGCCCTGTCGTCAGGATGAATCCGTCAATTGATATAGTTAATTTTTACGGTACTCCTTAAGAGTTATTAAAATGAAATATATTTTCATACTATTCTTCATTTATCTGATAAGCAGCGCTTCTTTATCTGCCGCTGATTCCTGCGAAAGCTGCCACAGGGATTTTGAATCATCCTGTAATTTAACCTGCGCGGATTGTCATAATTCGGCGCGCGCCGATTACCGGCCTGCGATAGAGGATCATCCCGCCGTTATCCGCAATCCTTCGCGCCCGCGCTGGTGGCGGGAAAAATGTGCCGACTGTCATGCTAAAGAAATTGAAAATTTCCGTAAGGACAGCCATTACAGCACGGCGGATATCATCGGACAAACCCGCTATTTATGGGGGGAAACGGAAACGGTGGAATTAAAAGACGGGCCGGAAGCCTGGTTGCAGTTGCAAAAAGTGGGGCGGGCGCAGGGCCATTCTCCGCATGCTTTGGTGGATAACCTGTTGGCCAAAAAATGTCTGGCCTGCCATTTTGATGCGCCGGGAAAGCAAAACAGCGTCGGGCGAAAACGTCCCGCCGGATGCGCGGCCTGCCACGTTTCACTGGATCAAAAAAACGGCAAGCCTTTGTTTGGGCACCGCTTCCAAAAGAAACCGCAAGATGCCGCCTGCCTGACCTGCCACAGCGGTAACCGTGTTGGGGCAGACTATTACGGTTACTTTGAACATGATTATCACAATGAATACGCCACCCCCTTCGGCGCCGAACCGCAATTTGGCACTTACCAGCACCGCCTGGCCGCAGATGTACATCAACAGGCGGGAATGCGCTGCATTGATTGCCACCCGGGCAAGCACCAAACAGCCAAATATCAAAAAACAAAGCAATGCGAAGATTGCCACGGTGGGTTTGACGCCGGCCGGAACCTTGCAAAGCCCAACGTCGAAATTTCACCATTTGACGGGACGGTTATCGCCCACAAGGATTTTCATCGTCGGGTTTCCTGCAGCGCCTGCCATGCCCAGTGGTCGTATCAGGATTACGGTTTGCATCTTTTTCTTGACGAAAGCAACCATTATGATATCTGGCAAAACAACCGCTGGCAGGGCGACGCCATGGTTACCAACTGGCTAGACAGTATGAACACTCTGCAAACACAGAGATTGCCAAATGCACAATCGCCCAATCGGTTAAGCGGAACATGGTCAACCGGGCTTTGGTACCAGGGCTGGACTTTCCGCCGCTGGGACGACCCGCCGCTGGGAATCGGGAAAAACAACCGTTTTTATATTATCCGTCCTCTGTACCAGTATTTTATTACGTATGTGGATTCGGCGGATAACCTTTGGCTGGACTCGACAATTCCCACGCGCCGGGACGGGAAGCCGGGTTGGAACTGGGACGCCTACACCCCGCACTCCATCGGTAAAACCGGCCGCGCCTGCGAAAGCTGCCATGGCACCCCCAAAGCTGCCGGTCTGGGCATCCGCCAAAGCGTATCCGACAGCGCTGCCCACTCCATTACTTTACCTTCACCTCCGATAGAGTCGGATAGCCGCTTACTGAATAAAGAAGAGCGATTCCGGCTTTTAAATAAAAGCAAAACATATAAATTGTGGCGTGCAAAGGTCTTTCGGTTGGATGGGATAGAAGAACTTTTCAATAAGTGAATTTTTTTGTAGAATATAATAATGAGTCCACTCTAAAAAGGTTGTAGAAGTCATTCTATCCCGCCTTGGCGTCAGGCCAGGGTTCAGGGTGACATTTTATTCGCAGCACCCTTTTTAGAGTAAACTCAATAATAGATAAATAATTTTTCTGGTTCAATCGGAAAGGATTTGATATATTGACAATAATATAACTCATTACAGGTTAATTCTATGAAAAAACAAACATTACTCTTTCTCCTGTTTTATTCTTTGGTCGGACATATTGCACTTTATGGGCAGGAAAAATCGTTTGCAATAAAGTGGATTGGGGAATATTCCTCAACAAAGGACTTAAAAAAGGAAGAATCCCTATCCGGTAAAGTATATAATTTTATTTTTGGCGAAGAAATAAAAAAGATTATTCGGCCTATTTCATTGTTTACAGCTAATGGATCTGAATTTTGGATTGTTGATCAGGGAAGCCGAAAAATCGTTCATATCGATACGGTCGATGGAAAATTTGAGTACTTTCACAGCGAGAAGAATCCGTTTTATTCTCCATTGGGGATTTGTGAGTTTACTGAAAACAGGTTGCTTATTAGTGACTCACAATTGGATAAAATTCTTGTATTTAATACAGTTACGGGTGTTTTTTATAATTTAAACGACACCTTACGACTGCAACGGCCTACCGGTATAGCTTTTAATAAGGTAACCGGCCAGATATGGGTAGCGGAAACAGCAAAACATCGTCTCCTTGTTTTGGATAGTGATGGAAAAATTGTCAAAATGTTCGGTAAACGCGGCTTAGGCGCCGGAGAATTCAATTTTCCCACTTTTATATGGATTGACAAAAGTGGCACGGTTTATGTAGTAGATTCAATGAACTTTAGAATACAAATTTTGAACGCCGAGGGCAGGGTTCAAAATGTTTTCGGGGAAATCGGAGACGCAAGCGGGTATTTTTCGCGGCCTAAAGGGATTGCCACTGATTCCGAAGGTCATATTTACGTTGCCGATGCGCTTTTTCATGCGGTACAAATATTTAATCAGGAAGGGGACTTGTTGTATTACTTTGGTACACAGGGAAAGGGCCCCGGCCAGTTTTGGCTGCCCACAGGCTTGTTTATTGACGAAAAAGACCGTATTTATGTTGCCGATAGCTATAATTCGAGAATACAAATTTTTAAACTGATAAAGAAAGAATGATGCGTAGTATGAGAAAATATCCGATTTTCTTTACAATATTCATGTCCTTATCGATCTTTGTGTCAGGCTTTGCTCAATCCATAGTGAATACTGTGCATAATTTATCAATAAGCGGAACGGGTTCCATTAAAGCCACACAAGAGAGCGAAATATGCATTTTTTGCCATACGCCGCATCACAGCAGTCCGCGTAAACCTCTCTGGAACAGAGAAGACCCCGGAGTGACTTATACGCTTTACAATAGTTCGACCATCGATGCATCGCCGGGTCAACCGGACGGAGCCTCTATTTTGTGTCTGTCCTGCCATGACGGAACAATTGCCATAGGCAATGTGCTAAGCAGGAGTACGGATATTGCAATGGAAAGAGGCGTAACCACGATGCCCAGCGGTTTGACAAATCTATCAACCGATTTGTCGGATGATCACCCTGTTTCCTTTATTTACAATACAGGTTTGTCTTCCGTGGATGATGAACTTGTTGACCCAACAACTCTAACCGGGGCGGTAACTCTTGAAAATGAAAAGGTGCAATGTACCTCCTGCCATGACCCCCATGTGGACCTATACGAAAAATTTTTAGTGGCATCCACCCGTTACTCCGATCTCTGTAAATACTGTCATCAAAGGAATGGATGGGATCAGAGCAGCCATAATTTATCCAATGCCACCTGGAATGGCAGCGGTAACAACCCCTGGTTTCACACCTCTTATACCACGGTTTCGGAAAATGCCTGCGAGAACTGTCATAATCCGCATACGGCCGCGGGGCCGGTCCGATTGATGAATTATAATCGTGAAGAAGATAACTGTCTTGATTGTCATAACGGGAACGTGGCTTCAACAGATATAGAGGCGGACATGGCCCAGGGTTGGAAGCATAATGTCTATCCCTATAGCGGTATACATGACCCCAATGAAACCGGTTATGTGCAAAACAGGCACGTGGAATGTGTCGATTGTCATAATCCGCATATGGCCCATGAAAGTCCGGCTTCCGCACCTAACGCAAACGGCTTTATAAGAGGAGTCCCCGGAGTTGATACGCAAGGAAATCATATAAGCAGTATTCAATATGAATATGAACTTTGCTATAAATGCCATGCCGACAGCCCCGACAAACCGGGTACGAATATTCCCCGACAAATCGAACAAACGAACGTACGACTGGAATTTGATCTGTCCAATCCGTCTTTTCATCCTGTGGAAGGTCCCGGTCAAAACAGTAATGTACCCAGCCTCATTTCTCCCTATACTGAATCCAGCATAATTTACTGCACAGACTGCCATGCCAGCAGCGGAGCTCAGGCTGCGAAAGGACCACATGGTTCGGTATATTTTCATCTGCTTAAATTTAACTATGAAACCGATGATTATACTCAGGAATCGTACACGGCTTACGAATTGTGCTATCAATGCCATGACCGAAATACGATAATAAATGGTATGGGTAGGTTTTCCAAAAGAGTACATAATAAACATATCGTTCGTGAAGATACTCCCTGTTCCGCCTGCCATGATGCCCATGGTATTAGCAGCTCGCAGGGCAACTCAACCAATAACACTCATCTGATTAATTTTAATGTTTCCATTGTAGGCCCGACCTCGAGCGGCCGACGGGAATTTGTTGATAAGGGAGAAAGAAGCGGTTCCTGTTATCTGAAATGTCATGGAGAAAACCATAATCCAAAAAGTTATTAACCATAATCTATCTTAATGTGACTTATGAAATTCCGCACAAAAGTGTTGGCGAGTTTGACCGTGCTTCTTATTACGGTGAGTTTTATATCATTCTGGCTCTTTAGTAATTTTCTTTTAGATAGGATGAAAGCGAATTACGAAGAGCACATGACTACTATATTTTCACTCCTTCGTGAAAATTATTTATATATGCTTGGCAATAACAGCGGAAAATATCTTAATAAAATGCTCGATGAACTCAACAATAATCACGATGTTATACGCGCGGTTCTCCTCGACAGCGATGGCAGAATTGTTTACCTTCCCGATAAAACCGAAGCAGTTGTCGATAGCTTTATTCCTTTAGATTGGATAAATAAGGAAAAGTTAACCAATATTCAGTCGTATAATGAGGGAGATCGTAAAATAAGAGCGATCATGACGGTAGAAAACAGACCGGAGTGTTATGACTGTCATGAAGCACAGAAAAAAATATTGGGTTACATTAATATAGATTTTCGTACAGAGCATCTGGCCGGCAACATGGATACTTTGAAAACCTTTGGCTGGATAATGACAGCCATAATTCTGCTTTCGGTCTTAATTTCCATGCGTATTCTTCACTATCGCTCAATACGTAATTCACTTAATAAATTTCAGGACACCATAACAGATATACAAAAGGGGAACCTGGAAGTTCGTGTACCTATTGATTCCTCCGATGAGCTGGGAAGGTTAGCCAAGAGTTTCAATTTGATGTTGGAAAAGCTGAAACTGATGCAGGAAGAACTTGAAGAGTACCACAAAAGAGAATTAATGCAGGCCCAAAAGCTTGCCACAGTGGGCGAAATGGCTTCCGGGATTGCGCATGAGATTAAGAATCCGTTAACCGGAATTGCCAACGCCATAGAAATTATAGCGGAAGAAATGGATGACAGCAGCAAAAAACCAATTTTAGACGAAATTCATCGTCAGGTTCAAAGGGTAAACAAAACAATCAATGATTTGCTGCGATTCTCACGTCCCATAGACCTGCAATTAGCAGCCGGAAACATAAATGAAGTTATCAGAACAATGGTATTCTTTCTTCAGAATCAAGTCAAAACATCGGATATTCAGTTTATTACGCGATTACGTCCGGATATCCCCGTATTCGATTTTGATGCCAAACAGATTGAAGCCGTGTTGATTAATTTAGGATTAAATGCCATCCAGGCGATTGAAAGCAAAGGGTTTATAGAAGTATTTAGCAGATTTCTCGCCGAAGAAGATACGGTAGAGATAGTAATAAAGGATTCGGGATGTGGTATCCCGGTAAAAAATTTGAGTAAAGTCGTAAAACCGTTTTTTACCACGAAAAGCAAAGGTACCGGACTGGGTTTGTCTATTTCCAAGGAAATTATTGAGAAACACGGCGGTAAAATCCATATAGAGAGTGAAGAAAAAAGGGGAACTATAGTCACAATATCTTTGCCTGTTAAAAAGAAGGTCATCTCCAAAAACTTTATTTTTACAGGAAACGCTCATGTCTAATCTCAAGATTCTTGTTATTGATGATGAACAATTGATTTGCTGGTCTTTTAAACAACAGCTGGATCACAAAGGGTACGATGTTTACACAGCGGATTCAGCGGAAGAAGGCCTGGTAAAATTTGAAAAAGAATCGCCCGAGATAGTTTTTATAGATAACCGTTTACCAAACATGCAGGGCCTCGATTTACTCACAAAGATAAAGGAAATCGAGAGTAATACGTATGTTGTTTTTATGACGGCATTCGGTACAATCGAAACGGCTGTTGAAGCGATGAAACGCGGAGCATACGACTACATAAACAAGCCCTTTACTTTTGAAGAAATCCACGTCATACTTAAAGGTATCCGTGAAAAGATTGAACTTGAAAACAATCTGCGTATTCTTAAACGCGAACAATTTAGTCATGTCAATTTTGATAACATCGTTGGACAATCGGAACAAATGAAAGAGATTCTCCAATTGTCAAAAAAAATTGCCAAGTCGGAAGCGACAACGGTGTTGCTATTGGGTGAGAGCGGTACCGGTAAAGACCTGTTGGCCAGAGCGATTCATAACGAAAGTAATCGAAGCCATAAATCGTTTGTAACCATTAACTGTTCATCGGTGCCGGAAACTTTGTTGGAAAGCGAACTGTTCGGACATGAGAAAGGGGCCTTTACCAATGCACATAAGCAAAAGAAAGGCTTGTTCGAAATTGCCGATGGCGGTACTGTTTTTTTAGACGAAATTGGAGAGGTAAGTCTGGGAATCCAGGTCAAATTACTGAGCATTATTGAATATAAAATGTTCCGCCGCGTGGGCGGCACAAAAGATATTAATGTGGATATACGAATAATAGCCGCCACGAACAAAAATTTACAGGATTCCATAAAAGAAAATAAATTCCGCTACGATTTGTATTACAGAATAAAAGTTTTTCAGCTAACCCTCCCCCCCTTGCGTGAGCGACCGGAAGACATCCCACTCTTGATAGACCATTTTATTAAAGGATTTAATGTACAATTCAGAAAAAATATTAAAGGGGTCACTCCGGAAGCTGAAGAGCTATTGATACAGTATGACTGGCCCGGCAATGTGCGTGAACTGCGCAACGTGATTGAGAGAGCCATAATTCTGCAAAGCGGGGAGTATATCCGGAAAGAAGATTTACCTTGTGAAATCAATTTGCAAACTCGTCCGACACTTGTCGGCAATGTCGATATGTGGTTCCAGATACCGGATGAAGGTTTTTCTTTGTTCGAAGTCGAAAAAAAAATAATTGAGCAAACCCTCCGAAAAGTAAACCAGAATCAAAGCAAAGCGGCAAAAATGATGGGCATCAGCAGAGATCGCTTACGATATAAAATGAAAAAATATAATATCCGGGTAAGA
>DRQG01000050.1 GCA_011369465.1 Caldithrix abyssi | reverse complement strand
TTCCAGTATGCAAGGTGCTGTTCGTAGCCCCGGCCGGAAAGCCAATCTTTCTGCCAGCGGGCAAAATCTTTGTATTGAAAGGTTAATTCCGGTAAAGGGTTGTCTTTTTTGTCGCCAAAAGCTTCATACAGCCGAACCAGCTCGCGGATGAATATAGCCAGTGATAAACCGTCCGATATGATGTGATGCATATTAAGTAAAAACACATAGCTTTCGTCGCCGGTTTTGAGTAAAAAGGTACGCAACAACGGCGGCCGGTTCAGCTTAAAAGGCCGGGCGGCTTCTTTTTTCAAAAATTGCTCGATTTCCGCGTTTTTTTGCGAAGGATCGATTGCGCTAAAGTCCTCAAATTGCAGAGGAACGCTGAGGTGATCCAGAATATCGGCAAAAGGCTTGCCGTCTTTGGTGCGAAATGCGGTGCGTAAAACCTCGTGACGCCGGACAATGGCATTCACCGATTTTTCCAATATGGCAGGAATGACAGGGCCTTGAATACGAACGGCCATAGGCATGTTGTAAAAAGGGCTGTCCGGTTCCAGATGGTCGAGAAACCACAAACGCTGTTGACTGAACGAAAGCAGAGAATCGTCTGCTGCCGTTTTCTTGCCGGCCTGCGGTTTGCGGACCAAAAATTGTTTTATTTTCCGGCGCTTTTCATACCCAAATTGTTCCACCAGCTCCCAGGTGCGGTCGCTCAAATAGTCGCTGTCCAGATGTTGTTTCCATTGGTAGGCCCGCTCCGCCGTAATTCCGGAATGTTCATGGAAGCGTACATCTCCCAGCATTTTGGACAGATCGTTTAAACCGTCGGTCATGCGCGTTTCTTTGTTTTTCTGGGGCTCCAGCATATCGGGGTGGGGATCGATACCCAAAAAATTACAAAGGGTCTGCACGGTGTGCTGCGGTTTTTGTACCAGGTCTTCGTAATACAACCGGAATTGTCGTTTTGCGGGCACATTTTTTAAGAATTCCAGAATGTTTTGATGGCTGATCAACCAGACCAGTTCTGCCAACTGTCCGGGTGTGTAATCATATTCTTCCGTAAAAAACGGAGGATAAAAGACGTGTAATTTGGCTTTTTCGAAAGAGGGAATAACCCCGTATGGATGACGGATCAGATGAATATAGACGGCGTCTTTAAAATAATCTTCGGCCCGCTGGAGGATATTCGTATGCAGGGCGTAATTCGGGGTTTTATCCACAAACAAACGATCACCCAGCCAGCGCTGCATTTTTCGGTAAAACTCTTTCACCGGCATATTTTGTTCTTCAAAATCACGCATGAGCGCCCTTGCTTCTTCCACGTCGCATTGCTTTACGGCCATAATGGCGCGCACCGTGCCGTCCAACCAGAACTCATCTCTTCCGCTGAGGTGTTGCCTGCGTTCCCGAAGGGTGTTGTAATTCAGTAATTGCAGTTCGGGCGGTGAAAATAATCGCGGACTGCCGCCTAGTATGGCCCGCGTTAATGTGGAACCGGAACGCGGAGAGGATAAAACAAAGACAGCCGGTGGATTTTTATCTTCCTTTATACCGCTTTTAAACGGAGCAGGCGACCAGACAATCTGCCTGAAATGCGCCTCATCATCCGGCCCGATTCCTTTATGTTTTGGTTTAATCTCTATCTTTTCGCCGGTGATCTTCGAGACACCCTGCGGATAATCTTTTTTGAGCAGCTCCGCCAGGGCGGCAATGGTCGGAGCGTCATAGATGGCTACTATATAAACATACTCTCCCAGGACATCCTGCAGCCGATTTACGAAGGTAGCCGCCTGGATGGAATTGCCGCCCAGACTGAAAAAATTGGCCTTCCGGCTGATTTTCTCAATACCCAGAATCTCGCGCCACATTTCGTATAGATAGGTTTCAAGTTTGCCCCGGGGAGGCTCATATTCGAGCGGAGTATCTTGGAAAGGATCGGGTAATTTTTTCCGGTCTATTTTCCCGTTCGGGGTTAGCGGTAATTCATCCAGAAAAACATATATTTCGGGCACCATATACTCCGGAAGTGTATCAGCCAGCCGTTTACGCAGTTTCTGTTCAGTATCGACTTGTTTGTTCGATGGGACGATATAGGCAACAAGCCGTTGATTATTATGGACAAGGACCGCGGCCTGTTTAACCTGGGGCTGAACTTGAAGCACGGCTTCAATTTCTCCCGGTTCTATGCGGAAACCGCGCAGCTTAATTTGCTGATCCAGCCGACCAATAAAAAGAATCTCCCCGTCTTCATTATATCGACCCAGGTCGCCTGTTTTGTACATTCGCGCTCCGGGTTGCCCGCAGAAGGGGTCCGGCAGGAATTTTTCTGCGGTTATTCCCGGACGATTCAGGTAACCCCGACTGACTCCGATCCCCCCGATATATATTTCTCCCCGCACCCCGACAGGTACAGGGCTTAAACGCTCGTCCAGAATGTACATATACACGTTGGGCAGTGGAGTACCAATGGGAATAATTTGCCGTTTGTTTATTTGGGCGGACTGAAGATCGATTTTATGATAACAACAGGTTACCGTAGTCTCCGTAGGGCCGTAAGCATTTACAAAAACAAGAGGTTGCCTGGTTCGTTGGCGCATAAGCCGTAATTTTTCTGCCGAAGGTGATTCGCCTCCAACCAAAATCAAGCGCAAGGTCTCTGGTATATCCAGAGCGCGTTCGGTATGATAATCGACCCAATTATGCCATAGCGGAACGGGAAGATGCAGTAAGGAAATGCGCGCTTCATTAATAAGCCGTGTCATGTCAAATGGCGTCATATCTGCCGCTTTGCCCGTAAGCACCAGGGGAACGCCGTTAATCAAAGCCGGATAAATTTCTTCTGCGGCCGCATCAAAATTAAGCGATATAAACTGCAAAATGCGGTCATGGTCATCAAAATTGTACAAATCACTCAGAGCCAGAGCATGATTCAGCAAAGAGTGATGCCGCACCAGGACGGCTTTTGGCAAGCCTGTGGAGCCGGATGTATAAATAAGGTATACGGGATGATCACCGTTGATGGTCGTATCCGGATTGGCATCCTTTTCCGGCTTGATATCTTGTTCTATTTCATCCACGGCTATCACTTGTGTTTCAAAGTCGGAAAACAAAGCTTTGTACTTATTAGCGGTAATCACTATTGTCGGTTTGGCATCTTCCATAATCAGCCGGATTCTTTCCTGCGGATAAGCGGGATCAACGGGTATGTACGCGCCGCCGGCTTTGAGTACTGCCAGCAGGCTGGAAATCATGGCCGGTGAACGATCCAGACAAATAACGGCAAAGCGCTCGCTCTTTATGCTGTTTTTTAACAAATAACGGGCCAGTTTATTGGCGTCCTTGTTGAGTCGGCTGTAGCTGATTGTTTGAGGCGCTTTACCGGGACGAAAATCCGAATAATCGATCAAAGCTGTCCGGTCAGGATGTTTTTCGACCTGAAGTTCAAATAAGTTATGCACGCATGTCCGGCCCCCGGTATCCCATTTATGCGGGGTTTTATTCCAATCAAAAACAATCTGCTCGTATTCTTTTTCATCCAAAAATGAAAGTGCTTGCAGGGGAGCATCCGGTTGTGCGGTTAGTTTATCCAAAAGTATCCGAAAATGTTTAACCATCCGCTGGGCTGTTTCGGGTCGGAAAAGATCCCGGTTAAAACTCAGAATACCCTGCAATCCATCATCGCCTTGCAGCATGGATAACACAAGATCGAATTTGATGCTCTCGTTGTCCTGCTCTATTGTTTCAATAGTCAAGCCGGGATAGGTTAACCGCGGCTTGGGGGCGTTCTGGAAATCAAATAAAACCTGGAAGAAGGGATTACGGCTTAATTCTCTTGCAGGGCTTAGTTCTTTTACAACCATTTCGAATGGAATATCAGCGTTGGAAAAGGCATTTAAACTGTCTTTTTTTACATTTTGCAACAATTGTCTGAAACTTTGTTGTGTATCAATTTTTGTCCGCATCACCACGGTATTGATGAACAGGCCGATTAACTGTTCGCTTCCCTTGTAGTGGCGATTTGCCAGCGGCACGCCAATCCCGAAATCTTCCTGCCTGCTGTATTTTGAGAGAAGCAGACGGAAGGCGGCTAAAAGATACATAAAGGGAGTTACGGCCAGCGTGCGGCTCAACTCGAGTATGCGGAGGGAAAGTTCAGAGGATAGTTTAAACCGGACGCGTAATCCCCGGTAGCTCTGCACCGAAGGGCGGATAAAATCTACCGGTAAATCAATATTGGCCGGCATGTCTTTTAATTGTTCGCGCCAAAAGTTTAATTGAGCTTGAACCTGGCTGCTTTGTAAAAATTCCTTTTGCCAAACGGCGTAGTCAAAATATTGTATCGTCAGGGGCGGCAGATCGGCGGCTTTGCTCTGCGTATGCGCTTCATATAACGTCAGAACATCGCGGATAAGTATTCCAATCGACCAGGCGTCGGCAATGATATGGTGCAAGGTTAACAGTAAAATATGATCATTCTCGTCCAATCGGATAAGCGATGTCCGCAAGAGCGGCGCCTGGTCCAGAGGCAGTGGCCGGAGCGCTTCTTCAGCGGCAATTTGATTGGCTCGTTTTAATTTGTTTTTATCGGATGAGAGATCGATAACAGGAATTTGCAAATCGAGATTGTCTTGATATACATGTACCGGTTCACCATCGGAGTTGGCAAAATGAACATGTAAAATTTCATGTCGTTTGAACAAATCATCAAAACTTTTTTGTAACGCTGTTACATCCAGGGTGCCTTTAAGCCGCAATGCCGCAGGAATATTATTCAGCGGGCTTTCATCTCCTACCTGCTCCAAAAACCAAAAGCCGCGCTGGCTATACGACAGGGGGCGTAAATTTTTGTCTGGTCGGGGTTGAATATATTGTTGGTCGCGTATCCCCTTATCAGGCCGGGTTTTCAGTTTGCTTAACAAAAGTTCACGTTTTTCCGGCGATAATCCGGCCAATCTTTTTGTTAAATCCGACATCGGTCTCCGTTTAAAACTCTTGTTGTACATGAAAAATGGTTCATATTCCGGTACTTTATATTAAGCCGATTAGAGATAAAAAAACAGATATTTGTCAACGGATCTGTAAAAAACGAATCATCGGACAGCTCAAAAGATGTATTCGGGCAATGTATCAATATGAACTCATCCTTAAGCTCTGCTGAACGGTGCAATACATACAAAGGATACCTTAGTTGGAAATTGATGCTAATTTTCGTCCAGTTCAGCCAGCAAATCATCAATTTCATCTTCCGCCAGATCGGCATCCCGGAAATCGGACACCGTATAACCGCCTGATTTGCTTGTTTCACAAAAGGCGATTAATGCTTTTAGCTCGTTTATATAATCTGCTGCCAATCGGTGAATTGTCGTTTGATCATGAAACTCGCGGCTGTAGTTCCATACTATGGTCAATTCACCGTTTTTGATGCTAGCGCTAATGTCTAATAACTGTTCTCTGTTTGCGTCCGGGCTTCGTTCCGCACCCATGCCCTCGCTTAAAGGCCGGAAAGGACTACGCTCGTCCACTACCTGATCGAATTGCCCAAGATAGTTGAATACCAGCTCCGGTACGGGGAGCGCTTTCATTTGTTTCTGCAAATCTTTGTCATCGGTCAAATAACGCAGCAAACCGTAACCGATTCCGTTCTGCGGAATATTCCGCAGCTGTTCTTTCACTTTTTTAAGTGCCTCTCCGGCATTTGCCGTACCGCTTATATCCAGGAGGACAGGATACAGCGTGGTAAACCAGCCCACGGTACGTGAAATGTCTATTTGTTCAAAAATATCCTCCCGTCCATGGCCCTCCAGCTGCAGCCAAAGCTGTTTACGTCCTGTCCAGTGCTGCAAGGCAGAAACAAGCACGGTAAGTAAGGCATCGTTGATCCGTGTATTGTAAACGGCCGGAACATCCTGCAACAGGGCTTTGGTATTCGATTTATCCAGAGTGATTTTTACCTGATCCACGTCGCTCTCACGGTTTGTTTTACCGTCCCGGTCTTTCGGCAAAGAAATTGTTTTGTCGAGAGGTTGCAGCCAGTATTCTTTCTCATTTTTTAAGGCCTCGCTTTTAGCGTAACCGGCTAATTGCTCCGCCCAGTGTTTAAAGGATGTTGTTTTTGGCGGCAGCAGGATTTTTTTGCCGCTCACCGCCTGACTGTAAGCCAACTGAATATCTTCGGTCAGAATGCGCCATGAGATACCGTCAACGGCTAGGTGGTGAATAATCAAAAGCAAACGATCCAATTGGCCGGCGCTGCGTTTGAAGTATGCCGAACGTATGATCGGCCCGTTTTGCAGATCCAGGCTGGCCTGTAAGCGGTTGGCCTCTTTTTCGATGGCTGCAAGCTGTTCACTAACCGCCATTTGGGATAAATCCAGAAAAGTGAATATATTCTCGCCCGCCTCTTCGGCATGGAAGGCTTCCCAGCCTTGGTCCCCTTTTACGAAGCGCAGGCGCAAAGCGTCATGATGGGCCACGATGGCTTCCAGCGCCTTCCGGAGAATTTCCGGGTCCAGACTTTCCCTTACTTCCAGTAAAACGGATTGATTCCAATGCTGCGGGTTGCTGTGGTTTTGTTCGAAGAAATGACGTTGAACAGGCGTTAATACGAGCGGGCCGCTCACCGGACCCTGTTCGGCATGGACCGTTGGAACGCTGCCGGCTACGGATGCCAGCCCCTCAATGGTCGGGTTTTCGAAGAGCTGCTTAGGGGTAATTTGCAAACCGCGTTGTTTGGCTCTGGCAATTACCTGAATGCTTAAAATGGAATCGCCGCCCAGTTCAAAAAAGTTGTCTTTTATCCCGACCTTATCGACGCCCAGCACCTGCTTCCAAATCTCAGCCAGAACGATTTCATTTTCGGCGGAGGCTTCTACAAATTCGCTTTCCAGAACTTCGCGGCTGATTTCCGGTTTGGGCAGGGCTTTGCGGTTTACTTTGCCGTTGGGTAATAAGGGGAAGTTCTCCAGTGTAACAAAAACAGCCGGAATCATATAGTCAGGCAGTTTTGTTCCTAAAAATTCGCGCAGTGCTGTGATACCGGGCATTTTTTCCGGTTGGCCGGTCAGATAAGCCACCAGGCGTTTTTCCCCGCCGTTATCGCTGCGGGCCAGCACAACGGCATCATCCACCGCTTCGTGTTCACGCAAAACGGATTCGATCTCTCCCAGCTCCATCCGGAAGCCACGTACTTTAACCTGATTATCCACCCGGCCTAAGAATTCCAGCCGGCCTCCGTCCAGCCAGCGTACCAGGTCTCCGCTGGCATACATACGGGCGCCTTTTTCACCGCTGAAAGGATCGGGCAAAAATTTCTCTGCGGTCAGCTCGGGACGGTTTAAATATCCGCGGGCCAGTCCTGCGCCGGCAATGTAGAGTTCGCCCGGTACACCCGGAGGTACCGGATTCAAAAAGGCATCCAGAACATAAAAACGGGCGTTGGCTACCGGGCCGCCGATCGTCGGTTTTTCCGGGAAATCCTTGACCCGAAATATGGTGGAATCTACCGTGCACTCCGTGGGGCCGTACATGTTGTAAAATTCGATGCCCGGGGCATGAACCAGCGTCTGCCAGGTAGCTTCGTCGATGGCTTCACCGCCCGGCAAAATGGCCTTGGGCGCGGAGTCCGTATCTTCCAAAAGTCCGGCAGACAATAACAATTTTAGCTGCGATGGGACACAATCCAGCACATCAATTTTGTTCGAACGTAAAAAATCCAGCAATGCGGCGCCGTCGGTACGTACTTCCTGAGGGACAATGTACAGAGCATGCCCGCGGGTGAGCATCACAATTTGCTGCACGGAAGCGTCAAATGGAATCGGCGCATTCAGACTTATGCGTAAAGCGTTTTGACCTGTCTTCTTGTACACGGTCTCGTACAGATTCTCGGATAGATTAAGGGCGGAACGGTGCTGTAACATCACCCCCTTAGGCCGTCCGGTGGAACCCGAAGTATAGATGAGATAGGCCAGGTTCAGCGGGGAAATATCCAACTGCGGATTTTCCGCGCTTTCCTTTTCCAGGCCGGATGCCGTACTATCCAGACAGATCGTATGAAGACTTTTGTTTTCTAAATCAGATAATAATTTTTCCTGCGTGCAGATGATATCCACGGCGGCGTCTTGCAGCATGTAATCCAACCGATCCTGCGGATAGGCCGGATCCAGAGGCAGGTAAGCGCAACCGGCTTTTAAAATACCCATAATAGCCACAAGCATGTCAACCGAACGTTCCATAAATACGGCAACAACGGTCTCTCTGTGTACACCCTGTTTAAGCAGATGATGAGCCAGGCGGTTCGCTTGGCGGTTAAGCTCCCGGTAACTGAGCGACCGGTTGCCAAAATGTACCGCTTCTGCGGCAGGCGTTCTGGCCGCCTGCTGTTCAAACAAAGTATGGATGCATTCGTTTTGCGGAAAAGCCAATACCCGGGCATTCCATTTGCTGAGCAGGGTGTGTTTTTCATCCGGACTGAGTATGGGCAGGTCGGAAACGGCGGCCCGTGGTTGACGCACGATACTCTGAAGTAATATCTGAAAATGGCGTATCAGCCGCTCGATGGTTTCCGCTTTGAATAAACCGGTTTTATATTCAAATATTGCCGTCAACCTGTCTTTATATTCGATTATTTCCAGGGACAAATCGAACTTAGCCGTTTCCGTTTCCATATTGAACGGTTGTATTTCGATTTCGTCCAGCTTTACGGTTTGCAGATTACTTTGTTGTAGCGAAAACATTACCTGAAAAAGAGGCGTGTGGCTCATATCCCGTTCCGGCTGTAATTCATCAACCAATTTTTCAAAAGGAATTTGCTGATGATCAAAGGCTTCCAGCGTGATTTTTTTATTGCGCCGTAACAGGTCTACAAAGGTCGGATTACCGGACAGGTTGGCCCGTAAAACCAATGTGTTTACAAAAAAACCGATTAAGGGTTCCAGCTCGGCCCGGGTACGATTTGCCACAGGAGTGCCCACGGCAAAGTCTTCCTGCCCGGAATAGCGATACAACAAAGTTTCGAAAGCGCTTAGCAAAAGCGTGAACAGGGTGGTTTCCTGCTTTTGGCTTAATCGTTTGAGATCTCGTAGTAGATCGTTCTGTATATGATGCAGCTTCCGCCCGCCCTCGTAGGTGATGACTGCCGGGCGCGGATAATCCGTGGGCAGCTCTAAATAAGGCGTTAACCCGGCTAATTCTTTTTTCCAGAAATCCAGTTCCCCTTTCAAATAGTCCCCGCTCAGCCATGTGCGCTGCCAGGCAGCAAAATCAGCGTATTGAATGGGCAGGGGAGACATGGGCACGGTCGTCCCGCGGCAGCCGGCCTGATACAAGGCGGCCAATTCCTGTACGAACAGGTTCACCGACCAACCGTCGGAAATAATATGATGCGTAACAACCATAAAAATATGGTCGTCCTCGGCAAGACGGATTAAGCTTGCCCGGATGAGCGGCCCGGTCTTCAGATTAAACGGACGACCGGCTTCTTCGTTGGCCAGACGGCGGGCTTCTTCTTCACGCCGTTCTTCCGGTATAGAGCGCAAATCCATTTGCTGGAGTTTAAGAGTCAGCTTGGGCAAAATTATTTGTACGGCTTTACCGTCCTTATCGTCAAAAATAGTGCGCAGGGTTTCATGGCGCTCGATGATGGTATTCAGGCAGCATTCCAAGACATCCACTTTTAAACGGCCCTTCATACGGATGGCGCCGGGGATGTTGTACTGCGCGCTTCCGGGTTCCATCTGTTCCAGAAACCACAAACGTTGTTGAGCGAAAGAAAGCTGCAGATCGCCATCACGGGGAACAGGTTCGATTTTTGTAAGCGAAATTCGCCGGCTTGCGGCTGTTTTACGGGCCAGTTCTTTTTCTACAGGATAGCCGAATGTCTCGGCATACTCCCAGGCCAAATCGCTCAGGAAATCCGTAGAATGATAGCTGCGCCATTTGTCGGCCACCCGGTTGTTGATGTTGCGGTGCAGATAAAACTTAAAATCACCCACCATTTGAGAACCCGATTTAACCGCGTCGGTCATCTTTTTACCTTCGTACGGTTTGAGCATGTCGTCGTCGAAAGGAATATTCAGGAATGCGCAAAGACGCATCAGCTCGTCTTTCGGGTTCGCCAGCAGGTCTTCAAAACGGATGAGATACTGTCGTTTTTCGGGTATCTTACTCAGGAATTCGGTCACATTACGATTGGTGGCAATCCAGATCAATTCCGCCAGTTCGCGTCGCGTAAAGGGGTGGTCGTAGCGAAAAAAGTTTTGATCCAGCTTGGCTTCGATAAAAGAGTAAATCATAGCGTAGGGATGGCGGACAAGATGAATATAAAACGGGTTGTCAAAATCCTCTTCCGCCCTTTGGAGTATGTTCGGATCAAATCCGTAAGTGGGGGTTTTATCGACGATCAATTTATCCCCGCCGAGCCATTGCTGCAGAAGTCCGTAAAATTCGCGGGTAGTAAGATCCTGTTCCTCCAGCTCGGCCATAATTTTTTCCGCTTCTTCGGCGGAACAATTTTTGGTTTCCATCACAGCGCGGATGGTTGCTTCCAGCCAAATTTCCAGGCCTTTGGCGCTAAAGGCTTTACGGCGTTCGCGCAGGGTGTTAAAGGACAATAAGTCTAATTCCGGAGGCGAGAACAGACGCGGGTTTCCGGCCAGCATAACCCGCAGCAAGGTTGAACCGGAGCGAGGAGGGGAGAGCAGAAAGACCGCCGGTTTGTTTTTCGGCAGCCGGGCATTGCGCGCCGGCGCCGCAGGCAGACGGGAAATGATTTTATCGAAGCTGTTCAGGTCTTCACGGTTTATTTTTTTTACTTCTCCGTCTTCGTCCAACTTAATGACCACACCGCTTAGACTTTCCGCCGTAACGCCGAAGCGCTGCTCGATAAATTCCGGAATATATTCCACCATATACATGGCCAGTTCGGAAATCCGCGGCGCTTTGAATACGGCGCCAACGTGTACCACCTCGTTCAGTTCCTGCTGCAGGCGGTTGGCAAAAACAGCCGCTTTGAGCGAATTGCCGCCCAGCTCAAAGAAATTGTCGTGGATGCCCACTTTTTCTATACCTAATACCTCCTGCCAGATTTCCGCCAGAAATTGTTCCAATTTATTGCGGGGCGGCACATAGTCGCGTTCCAACTCCGGGCGAGACTGGTCCGGGGCCGGTAACGCTCTGCGATCTACCTTTCCGTTGGGAGTGAGGGGCAAAGCTTCTAACGGGATAAAGATGTTGGGTACCATGTAATCCGGAAGCTTTTCCAACAAAAAAGATCTCAATTCGGAAAATTTGGGAGGTTCCTCTGATTTAGGAACGATATAGCCCACCAGACGCCGCTCGCCGGGTGAATCTTCACGGGCTAAAACCACGACATCTTTTAAATCAGGATGGTCACGCAGTAAGGCTTCGATCTCTCCCAATTCAATACGAAATCCGCGGATTTTTACCTGTTGATCGATCCGGCCGATAAACTCAATGTTGCCATCGGGTAAATAGCGAACAAGGTCGCCGGTGCGGTATAATCGCGATCCGGTATCAGAGATAAAAGGATTGGGAATAAATTTTTCTGCGGAAAGTTGAGGCCTGTTATGATAACCCAGCGACAAGCCGTCACCGCCTACCAGAAGCTCGCCGGGCACACCGACCGGTACGGGCTCAATATTTTTATCTACCACATAGCAGGTGGAATTGGCGATTGGTTTGCCAATCGGCACCGTAAGCGCGTCTTTGGCAATATTCTTGATCATAAACCAGGTGGAAAAAGTGGTGTTTTCCGTAGGCCCGTAAACATGTAAAAGCCGTTTGGGCGGTTGGCGGGTAATTATTTCATGAACCGCATTCACATCAACCCGCTCACCGCCAAACATTAATGTATCCAATGTGCCGAATGCATCCGCCTGCGTATAGGCAAGCTGATTAAAAAATGCGGTTGTCAAAAACATCTGCGTGATTTTCAGAGTACGGATTTTTTCTATGAAATCTTTGGAAGACAGCATGGTACCTTTGCTGATGCCGAGCAATTGGGCTCCGTTAAGCAGAGCGCCCCAAATTTCGTAGGTTGCTGCGTCAAATGCGGCGTTGGAAACCTGAGCAATTTTGTCATCCTCGGTGATTTTTATGTAATCCGTATTGAGGACTAAACGGCTTATGGCCTTGTGCGGTACGGTGACGCCTTTAGGCCTTCCGGTAGATCCGGATGTATAAATGATGTAAGCCGCATCATCCGCGCATGTCCTCACCGCAGGATTCGATGCCGCTTCATTGAGTATATCCTGTTCTTTTTCATCCAGTGCAAGTATCTGTTGTTCCCCCTCGGCGGGCAAATCGTTTTTAAATGCGCTTTGGGTAAGTAAAACAGGCGTTCCCGTATCTTCCAGGATAAAAGCAACACGTTCTTTGGGATACGTTGTATCGATAGGTACGTATATACCGCCGCATTTTATAATGGCCAGAATTGCGGTGATCATTTCGATGGAGCGATCCATAAAAATACTCACCGGTACGCCCTTTTCAATCCCTTGCTTCATTAAAAAATGCGCCAGGCGGTTAGCCTGTTCATTCAATTGTTGGTATGTTATCCGTGTGTCGTCGTATGCAATCGCTATCCGTTCGGGTCGTAACGATGCCTGTTTTTCGAACAATTCCTGAATGCTTTTGGTTGCCGGATATGGTCGCGAGGTTTCATTCCAGTCATAAAGAATCGTCTTTTTTTCCGAATCGGAAAGCAGTGTGTAAGCAGAAACGGGTTTGGCGGGTTGGTTGACGATCCGGGAAAGCAGAATAGTAAAATATTTGGCAAAGCGTACGGCCGTTTCCGTTTCAAAAATATCCGTATTGTATTCCAGTAAACAACGAATTCGCTCCTGTTCTTCCATCATTAGCAGCATTAAATCGAATTTGGCGACCCCGATTTCAATATCGACGATTTCCGCCTGTAAATCATCCAGTTGAAATTTTTCCAGAGGGGCTTTCTGCAGGTCAAACATCACCTGAAAAAGGGGCGAACGGCTCAGGTCCGGTTCCGGTACCAGCGCCTCCACGATCTGTTCAAAGGGCACGTCCTGATTGTCCGAGGCATTGATTACATCATCGGCCACTCTTTTTGCCAATTGTTCAAAAGAAGGATCGCCATAGAATTCAGCCCGCAAAACGATGGTATTTACGAAGAAACCGATCAACTGCTCAATTTCGGCCCGGTTTCGGTTGGCGATTGGAGCGCCCACGCCAAAATCTTCCTGTCCGCTTATTTTATGCAGGAATACCTGAAATGCGGCCATCACCAACGCATATAGCGAGATATTCAACGCTTTGGCCAGAAGGCGGAGTTGTTTCGTCAATTCCTTGCTCAGCCTGAAGATGTGCTGTTTCCCCCGGTAGGAAGGCAGGGGAGGACGTTTACGGTCGATGGGCAGTTCCAGAGTTTGAGGCATACCTTGCAGATAATTTTTCCAGAAATCCAGTTGCTTGTGGAGCGTTTCTTTTTTCTGTCGATCCAACTGCCACTGAGCATAATCGGCATACTGGATTTTTAAAGGCGGAAGAGGCGTATCCTGTTTATGCCGCAAAGCACGATAAGAAGCCGAAAATTCCTGTATAAAAACACCGATCGACCAGCCGTCCGCAATAATATGATGCATATTAACGCATAAAATATGTTCTTCGTCGGCCACCCGAATAAGCAGAATGCGCAGTAAAGGGCTTACCGTCAGATCAAACGGTGTGGCCGCTTCTTCTTTAAGCAGTCTTTGTTCGGTTTTACTTCTTTCTTCCTCGGATAAATGGCGTATATCTTCCAGTCTGACGGGAACAGTGATTTCTTCGGAAATTATCTGTTCCGGTTCGCCTTTCTCATTTGTTTTGAATGAGGCACGCATCACTTCGTGCCGGTTGATGACGGCGTTTATGCTCTTTTCAAGAACGGAAAGATCCAAATGACCCGATAAACGGATGGCCGAAGGGATATTATAAAAGGCGCTTTCCGGTTCCAGTTGCTGCAGAAACCACAAACGTTTTTGGGCGGAAGACAAAGGATGTTCGTTTTGATTCTCCCGCGGTTTGATCTGGTCTCTTGTTTTCTGACCGGATTTTTGGGCAAGTTTTTTTCGCAGTAACTCCAATTGCTCGGGCGTGAGATTCGAGAGCCGATTTGACACTTTGGCCATGTTTACTCGTCCTCCAGCATTCGTTTGATCTCTTCATCGGATAGGCCTTCCAGCTCATCCAGCATCTTTTCCAGTTCCTCTTCATCCTGCATGGCCGCCTGTTCTTCGGTTATGGCCCGGGCGATACCGTCGATGGTGGGGTTCTCAAACAGCGTACGCAGAGAAAGCTCAACGTCAAATTCATCGCGAATGCGCGACACCACCTGCGTAGCCATCATGGAGTGACCGCCCAATTCAAAAAAATTATCAAACACGCCCACTTTTTCTATTTTAAGCACTTCTTTGACCATTTCGGCCAGCTTTTCTTCGCTGGGGGTGCGCGGCGCTACGTATTCCGTTTGGATCTGAGCGCGCAGGGATTCCGGTTCGGGCAGGGCGTTACGGTTGATTTTGCCAGCCGGTGAGAGCGGCATCGTGTCCAGTGGCATATAAATGGCCGGAACCATGTAGTCGGGTAGTTCCTTTTTGAGGAAGTCGCGCAGCTCCTGCGCTGTGGGCGCGCTATCTCCGGCCGCAACATAATACGCCACCAGTTTTTTCTCGCCCTCTTCGTCCTCTTTGGCTGCAACCACCGCTTCTTTCACGGCCTCGTGGCTTTGCAGCAAAGATTCGATTTCGCCCAGTTCAATCCGGAATCCGCGTATTTTGACCTGTTGATCCACCCGGCCGAGAAATTCCAGTTGACCGTCCGCATTCCATTTTACCAGATCGCCGGTGCGGTAAACGCGGCCTTTGCCAAAGGGATTAGCGATAAAACGCTCTCCGGTCAGGTCGGGACGGTTGTGGTAACCCCGGGCCAGGGCGCTGCCGCCGATGAGCAGTTCGCCGGGTATGCCCCGGGGAACCAGTTTAAGATGCCGGTCCACCACATAAAATTCGCGATTGGCGCGCTGCCGGCCAATGGGCAGAGACGGCGCATCGAAATCCGGGGGAATCTCATAGGTGCTGGCGGTGATGACCGTTTCCGTGGGGCCGTAGGCGTTCAGCAAGGGCACATCTTTCATGGCGGTACGCTGCCATTTCTCAAGGGCATCGCTGCGCATGCGGTCGCCGCCGACGATGACCAGCCGTACCCGGTTGTGCGGTACGCGTTCGGGATGCGCGGCCCATTCCCCGGCCAACTGCGCCCAATAGGCCGTGGGCGGATTAATCACGGTTAAATCGTATTCTTCCACTTTGCGGTGAAAATCGGCGGGAGGCCAGATTTCTTCCTCGCGCATCACCACAGTGGCGCCGGTTATCAACGGAGGTAGAATTTGTTCCAACGAAGCGTCAAAATTGAGCGCGGCAAACTGTAGCACATTGTCCTCTGCGGTCAGCTTGTAGTGGTCGCGCATATCGGCGCAATGGTCGGCAATGGCCTGATGCTGCACAATAACACCCTTGGGCTTGCCGGTGGAACCGGATGTGTAAATAATATAGGCGGGATCGTCTCCGTTCAGTTTCACTTCCGGATTGGTGCTCTCGCCGGCTTCTATTTTTTCTCTGTGGCCGTCCAGCAAAACCACGTTTCGTCTGTCTGTCGAAAAAGTGCTCACGAATTTTTCCTGCGTAATTAAAAAATCGGCTCCGGAGTCTTCCAGCATGTAATTAAGACGGTCGGCCGGATAATTGGGGTCCAGGGGCAGATAAATGCCGCCCGCTTTGAGCACGGCCAACAGACTAACCAGCATCCCGGAAGAACGCTCGGCGCACACGCCCACAAATTGGCCGCATTGTAAGCCATTCTGTAGCAGATAATGCGCCAATTGATTGGCCTGTTTGTTGAGCGTCTCGTAAGTCAATGCCTCATCGGCTACGCGCAGGGCCACGGCCGCCGGCGTTTTTTTTGCGGTTTGCTCGAACATGTTGTGTATGCACAGGCTTTCGTTGTAAATGCGCGGCGGCCGGGCTAATTCCAGCAGAACGTTTTTTTCTTCTTCGGACAGGATATCCAGCTCCGACAGGGGCGCGCCGGGGTTTTTTACCGCTGCTTCGAGCAGCCTGAGATAGTGTTCGATGAGGCGTTGCATGGTTTCGCGGTTGTATAAATCGGTGTTGAATTCCAGTTTGCCGCTCAACCCGTCTTTGCGTTCCGTGATGTTGAGAATGATTTCGAATTTTGCCGTTTTGTTCTCGATCTCCATCAGTTCGAAACGCAGGCCGGGCAGCTCTAATTCGGCCACGGGCGCATTGTTGAGCACAAACATAACCTGAAACAGCGGCGGATGACTCATATCCCGTTCCGGTTGCAAAGCTTCAACCAGTGTTTCGAAAGGTACGTCCTGATGGGCCAGCGCCCCCAGCGTAGCTTCTTTTACCTGTTTAAGCAAAGCGGTAAACGAGGGGTTGCCCGACAAATCGGCGCGCAGCACCAGCGTATTGACAAAAAAGCCGATCATATTTTCGGTTTCGCTGCGATTCCGGTTGGCTACCGGAGTACCCACCGGTATATCTTCCTGCCCGGAATATTTGGCCAGCAGTATATCGAAAGCGGCCAGCAGAATCATAAACGGGGTTACGTCTTCTTTACGGGCCAGTTCCTGCAAATGTTCAGTCAGTTTACCGTCAATCGGAAAGGTGATATAATCGCCGTTGTAGGTTTGGTAAGCCGGGCGCGGACGATCCGTGGGTAAATCCAGTACCGGCGGCAGACCGGCCAGCTTTTCGCGCCAATACGAAACCTGATTCTCCAGTGTTTTGCCGCTGAGCCACTTGCGCTGCCAAAAAGCAAAGTCGGCATACTGAACAGCCGGGTCGGGCAGAGGCGAAGGTTTGCCGGCGGCAAAGGCCGGATACAACTGCAGGAATTCGTGTACAAACAAACCGGTGGACCAGTTATCGGATACGATGTGATGCATGGTGACCAGCATGACGTGGTCGTCTTCTTTAAGCCGTAAAAGTTTTACCCGCAAAAGCGGCCCTTTTTGCAGATCAAAAGGCTGCAAAGCTTCTTCAACAGCCAGGCGATGAACGGCTTCCTCGGCTTTTTGCGGATTGTCTTCTTCGACGGGAATCACGGGCACATCGATTTCCAGTTTATCGGCAATAATTTGCACCGGTTGATCGTTCTCCGTGGCAAAAGTCGTGCGCAGAACCTCATGGCGGCGGATAATTTCGTTGAAGCTGCGGCGCAGAGCGTCTGCATCCAATCGGCCGTGCACGCGCAGCGCCGAGGGAATATTGTATAGGGGACTGCCCGGTTCCATTTGATCCAAAAACCACAACCGCTGCTGGGAGTAGGACAGGGGAAAGGGTTTGCCGTCCCGTTTTTGGGGAACAATCATAATTTGCGAAAGGTCAACGCCCTGTTCCATCAGCATCATTTCAAATAATTCCCGCTTTTCCGGCGGAAGGCTGGCGATTTGTTCGTAAATACTGCTCATAGTTTTCTTTGTTTATTGTTTTTAAAACGAAAGTTCGAATTACGAATTTTAAAATTACGAATTACGAATTATTGGTTCTTGTTTTTTTGTCTCATCGTTTTTTGAATGGAACCGATTATTTTTAAAATTTCTGCGCAATCGTCTAACAATGACTCGGCTAAAGCGCTCTCTAAAAATTGGCTGTCTCGCAGCAGACGCAACCAATAGTGTGTTTCTCTTGCTTCTTTATAGGCAAGCGTTAACTTAGCATAAAAGTCACGTTTTGATTGTCCGCCAATCGCTTCTTCAATATTGGCACCGATGGAAGTTCCGCTTTTCAAGATTTGTTTGGAAAGAACAAATTCCTTCTTTTCTTCAATCAGATATTTGTAAAGCTTTATTACCCGTAAAGCAAAACGGTAACTTTTTTCCTGTATGACATTTTCTTTCATACAAAAAATTCGTAATTCGTAATTTTAAGATTCGTAATTCTTAATTTTTTTTGTCTTTTAACAATTTCGCTACCTCTTCTTCCGACATGTTCTCCACTTTTTGCAAGAGATCGGCCACTTTACCCAAATCGCTGTCTTCGGCTTTGGCTTTGGCCTCTTCGATCACTTTGGCCACGCCCGAAACGGTGGGGTCTTCGAACAGGCTACGCAGCGGCACATCGATTTGGAAGGTCTCGCGCATTTTGGCGATGAGCTGAGTGCCCAGCAGCGAGTTGCCGCCCAGATCGAAAAAGTCGTCGTAAATACCGATGGGTTCGATGCCCAGCAGTTTTTGCCATTCGGCCGCTACCTGTTTTTGCAGGTCGGTTTCCGGTTCCACGAAAGCCGTGGCCAGATTGGGCCGGGAATGCAGTTTGCCGCCTTGGGCCGGTTCAGCGCTGTCTTCTTTGGCGGTATTATACAGCCATTTGCGCAAACGCTGTTTCAGATTGCCGGTAGAGACAATCACCTGTCCGAAACCGGGTTGGGCGAAGATACGTTCGAAGGCCTGAACGCCTTCCTGCGGCGAAACGGCCAAACTGGTGATTTCCGCGCCAATACCGCTCGCCTCTCCGGAATCCCGGTCAAAATTCCAGCCGTCCCAGTTCACGCTGATCCATTGGCAGGTGCCGCTGCGGTTTTCGCGGGCGGCCAGAGCGTCCAAAAACTGATTGGCCGCGGCATAGGCCGCGAACCCCAGCCCGCCTAAAACTGAAGAAAGGGACGATTGCAGCAGACAGAAATCCGCTTCAAAATCGGGTAGAACCGCGGCCAGAGCCAGCGCTCCTTTTGCCTTGGCTTCAAATTGTGTTTTCCAGTGTTCCGGGGTGATTTCGGGGATAAGCTGAAAAGCCTGCTGACCCACGCTGCCCGCGGCGTGAATCACGCCGTTGATCGCTCCCCATTTATCGCGGATGGTTTGCAGCGTTTGTTTAAGCCGCGCCGGGTCGGTAATGTCGGTTTGAAGAACCAACGTTTGACCGCCGGATTCTTCTATTTTTTGCAGCCGCTTGATGCGCAGCGAAATCGGGTCATCGGCAGAGTGGTTTTGCAGCCATTCCGCCCGCTTATCCGTTTCGGGAAAATCGACTACGTCCAGCAAGGCTACCCGGGCCTGAACTTTTTGCGCCAGATATTCCGCCAGATGCAATCCGATACGTCCCAGTCCGCCGGTGATAACGTACACACCGTCCCGCCGCAAATAGCCGTCCAGAGGATTATCGGCTTCAAAACGGTAGGGCTCGAAATCCTGCACCCAGCGGCGGTTGCCGCGCAGAGCCACGGTTATATCATCGCTGTTTCGGGTGATTTCACGATAGAGCAAAGGCCCGGTTTTGGTATCGGCAGCGCCGTCATCCACGTCAATCATCCGTACGGAAAGATGGGGGAATTCCTGGGGCAGCACTTTGGCCGCGCCCAGCATGGTGCTTATTTCCGGTACAAGCTGTTCCGTGCCGGTCACGTCAAACAGATGGCTGCCCGCCAGAATAATCTCTGCTTTTTGATTGACGGCTTCGCCGCTCAGGGCCTGCGCCAAATAAACCAGGCTTAAAAATCCGTCGGTCTGCATCTGCTCGAAATTGTTTTTATCGTTCGTTTGGGCATAATTCCAAAAGTGCACGATACGGTCCGGCAGAAAGTCGTTCTCTTTTAAATAACGGACGAGCTGAAGATAATCATCCGCGGACCAAGGATCGATCGTACAGGAAGAATCATCGGTCCCGAAGGCCGATCCGCGGCGGACGGTAAATACATTGTGACCGTCTTCGCTCAATCGTTCCACTAGCGTTTTTTCCGGAGCGGAATCGCCGCTGAAAAACAGATATTTCTGCGGCTCCTGTTCGGCAGGGCGGGCCGTGCTCAGGTAACGTTGATTCCAAACCGGCAGGTAAAACCAGTCGGCCAGGTCGCTTTTGCGGCCTTCATCCTCTTCCGCGGTCTGAGCGCCCAGCATAGTCGCGCCGCCTTTGGCCTCCAGCCAGTAGCGTTTCTTCTCAAAAGCATACGCGGGCAGCGGCAGACGCTTGCGCTGCTCGTTTTCATAAAAAGCGCCGTAGTCGATCTCCGCACCTGCCAGCCACAAATGACCGATTGTGGTGAGCAGATAATTCAAATCGTGTTGGTCTTCGCGCGGATGGCGCATGGTGGATAATATGACTCTGCCGAGGGTGTTCTCGGGGTGCCGGCGGGCCAGCGTGCTCAAGGTGGTTCCGGGGCCGACTTCCAGCAGAACGCTGTCCGCTTCCTGCAAGGCCGCGCCAACATTATCCATAAAACGCACCGTACTGCGCAGATGTTTGGCGTAATACTGCGGGGAGGTCGCATCTTCCTCGCTTATCCAACCTCCGCTCACATTGGACAGATAGGGGATTTCCGGCTTGTTCAAACGGACTCCGGCAACAACGGCAGTGAATTCGTCCAGAATGGCGTCCATCATAGCCGAATGGAAGGCGTGCGAGGTGCGCAGGGCGCGGTATTCCACGCCTTTGGCTTTCAGTTCCTCTTCTAATTGTGCGATGGCCTCGGGCGTTCCGGACAGCACGGTGGCGTTTTTACCGTTTACCGCGGCCAAAGAGATATTTTCATTTAAAAACGGCCGTACGTCGTTTTCTTCCAGAGGCAGGCTGAGCATTTTACCTCCGGGCAGTTTTTGCATTAACCGGCCGCGCGCCGCCACCACTTTTAAGGCATCCTCCAAAGAAAACACACCGGACAGACAGGCCGCCACGTATTCGCCAATGCTGTGGCCAATCATCATCGTCGGCTGCAAGCCCCACTGCATCAGCAGACGGGCCAAAGCGTATTCGATAACAAACAGAGCCGGCTGGGTGTTCGCCGTTTGGGCCAGCTTTTCCGCGGCCTCGTCTTCCTTGCCGGCTGCGGGAAATAACAGTTCGCGCAGGTCAAAACCCAGCTCCGGTTGCAGTAGAGCGCAGCATTGATCAACGGTCTCTTTAAAAACCGCTTCGTTATCGTAGAGTCCTTTACCCATATTAGGATATTGAGCGCCCTGACCGCTGAACATGAAAACCAGCGGCGGGGTATTGGGATCTTTGGGATGAGAGAGTGTGAGCAGCCGTTTGGGATCGCGGTTTTTTAATGCCTGAAGCGCATCGGATACGGACTCTGCCACTAAGACGCGGC
>DRQG01000049.1 GCA_011369465.1 Caldithrix abyssi | reverse complement strand
GACGTTTGTCTGTGGAATATTCCACGTGAGCCGTAGCAATGGTAATACCGCGTTCGCGCTCTTCCGGAGCATTGTCGATACTGTCGAAACTACGGAACTCCGCCGAACCCTTTTTGGCCAGCGCCTGGGTAATGGCGGCCGTCAATGTGGTCTTTCCATGGTCAACGTGACCGATGGTACCGATATTCACGTGGGGTTTACTTCTGTCAAATTTCTCTTTGGCCATTGTAATTCCTCCGAAAAATAAATTTTCAATAATTTCAAAACATTCAATAGTCAGCTTTATGCAAAAAAAAGAGCTCACGACCGGGATTGAACCGGTGACCTCATCCTTACCAAGGATGTGCTCTACCGACTGAGCTACGTGAGCTTAACCCATACCATAATCAGAGTAAGTGAGAATCAGAGAATAACACAAAGAGAGCGGGAGACGGGATTCGAACCCGCGACCAACAGCTTGGAAGGCTGTGACTCTAGCCAACTGAGTTACTCCCGCAAAATCTTACTCTAAGGTAGCATGCGGTGCTAACATAACCAGACCTGGCCAGCTAACACATTTTTTCGCAGTTTCGAGCTGGCGGGAGGACTCGAACCCCTAACCGGCTGATTACAAATCAGCTGCTCTACCAATTGAGCTACGCCAGCAAATTCTGTGGAAATGTATCGAGCTGCAAAGCAGGCCCTTCAAAAACAAAAGTCTTATAATATAATTAATTTTTTAAAATTGTCAATAATTCGGCGGGATTTTTTGTAATTTTTTTTGAAAGGATTTTTTGCGTATTTTCCATCGGAATTGAGGCGGATAATGTGTAATTACAGGGTCAGTGCCCCAAATGTTTCGTTCTCAAAAATCCACCGTTCCATTAATCCATTAAACCATTTTAAATTCGGGAGGTTTATTTGTCCATCTGGTTTCAGGATTTCACTTTGGAAGATTTGCAGCGCATCTCCGTCAATACAATGGTGGATCATCTGGGTATCGAGTTTGTCGAAAGAGGCCCGGATTTTCTCAAAGCCACAATGCCTGTTGATCATCGAACCGTACAGCCGGCCGGCCTTCTGCACGGCGGCGCTTCGGTAGCGCTGGCCGAAACGCTGGGCAGCGTGGGCGCCTATTTATGCGTTGATCCGGATAAATACGATTGTGTGGGTGTGGAAATCAACGCCAACCACCTGCGTCCGATGCGGCAGGGTTATGTAACAGGTACTGCACGTCCTCTGCAATTGGGCCGGCGGATTCAGGTTTGGGAAATCCGAATAACCGATGCAAAGGACCAGCTTGTTTGCGTCAGCCGGATTACCATTGCGGTTGTGGAAAAAAGAATAAAAACTTCTTAAAATAGGACGCAGGATATGATCTTTTTATTGAAGACCCCAATTCAAACGTAGAGCACACCTGCCGGGTGTGTGGTACGAAGATGATTGTTGAAAAAGCTATTCCCTATCCAACACATTTCGGGCATGCTTTGGGGGCAAAATGGGATTTGCACGATATTCACGAATGCCCGCACAGAGAAGAAGAATGGCATCAGACGGCAAGAAGCCTCGTCGAAGAGATTGAAGAAACACCCAGCAAAAGTATGGCTAAAATTTTGAAAAACGATTTAGACGACATTTTAAGAGAAAACGGAAAATTATGAAAATCGCTTTAATTCAGCAAACGGCCGGTGAAGACAGGCACTACAACCGGGAACGCGGTTTAAAAGCTGTAAAAGAAGCCGCCAAACACGGTGCGCAAATCATTTCTTTTGCCGAATTGGCCTTCGAACCTTTTTACCCTCAAAAACACGCCACACCGGAGACTTTGGCCCTGGCCGAGCCTATTCCCGGTACAACCACCGAGGCTTTCCGCCGGTTAGCCGCCGAGTTGAAAGTGGTGATTGTTTTGAATTTGTTCGAACGTGACGGCGACAAAACCTATGACAGCTCACCGGTTATCGATGCGGACGGGACCATTCTGGGCGTCACCCGTATGATCCACATTACCGACTATCCCGGTTTCCATGAGCAGGGTTATTATCATCCCGGTGACCACGGTGCGCCTGTTTATCATACACAATACGGCAAAATCGGTGTGGCTATCTGCTACGACCGCCATTATCCGGAATACATGCGGGCTTTGGCTTTGCAGGGCGCCGAGATTGTATTTGTCCCGCAGGCTGGCGCGGTTGGTGAATGGCCGGAGGGGTTATACGAAGCGGAAATGCGGGTGGCCGCATTTCAAAACGGTTACTTCACCGCTTTGTGTAACCGGGTTGGCAAGGAAGAAGTGCTCACCTTCTCCGGCGAATCGTTTGTCTGTAATCCGGCCGGTACGGTCATTGCCCGGGCGGCACAGGGAAAAGATGAAATTCTCTATGCCGACATCGATTTACAGGAGATAAAAACATCCCATGCCAAAACGCTGTTCTTCCGGCACCGCCGCCCGGAGCTCTATGCCGACTAGCTCGGAAAATAAAAGTAACGCAAGATTTGTCTTGCGCCCTGACCACAAATGCAGAAGGCACAAAGTAACGAGTAGAAAGTGACAAGTGACGGGTAACGCGTGACGAGGAAACTGGAACTTAGAAACTGGGAACCAATAACCCAATAACTGAATAACTCAATAACTTAATAACTGAGAACTGACCCTTCGTCCCGCCCGGGCGGGATCAGGGCAGGTAGCTAACAGCCAATGCCAGGAATTTCGAACACCGATTAACGAATTACGATTTTAGACGTTCCCTTAACTGACAACTGAAAACTGATAGCTGATAGCTATTTTAACCTTACTTCAACAAATACTTCTCAAAAAACAAGACCGCCGCTGCAGTAAAATAATCACGATTGGTTTTCTTACGAAAGCCGTGCCCTTCATCTTTAGCCAGCATATACCACACATCGCCGCCGTTTTTTCGAACGATTTCCACAATCTGTTCGGCTTCCGTGGCCGGAACGCGCGGGTCGTTCAACCCCTGAACCACAAACAGCGGTTTGGTAATTTTATACGCGTTGGTCGTGGGTGAAATGCTCTCTAAAAATTTTGCCATCTTGGGATCCCGTTCGTCGCCGTATTCCACCCGGCGTAAATCACGGCGGTATTCCTTGGTGTTTTTCAAAAAGGTTACAAAATTGCTGATGCCCACATAATCCAATCCGCAGCGCAGCCGGTCATTGTAATGAAACATGGAAGCGAGCACCATATAACCGCCGTACGAACCGCCGTACACAGCCACCCTGCCGGCGTCCAGCTCAGGCTGTTGGGCAATCCAGTCCAGCAATTTGCCGATATCTTTTACCGAATCTTCCCGTTTGTAACCGTTATCCAGTTTCAAATAGGTTTTGCCGTAACCGGCCGAACCACGCACATTGGGCGCAATCACTGCCACTCCCATTTCATTCAGCCAATACTGAAAGGTGGAAGAAAAATAAGGACGATACTGCCCTTCCGGCCCGCCGTGAATGTAAACAATCACCGGGTACGGCCCTTTTTTGTTATTCGGTTTAAACAGGAAAGCCGGTATCATGCGCGGTTTCCCGTTTACCTGATCAAAGGTAGGATAATGGATCAGCTCGGGTGCGGGAAATTTGGACGTATTCAGGCCGCCTACTTCGCTTTCCGTCCAACGGGTCAGTTTTTTATCGGCCATATCGATGATGTACACATCTCCCGGTGAGGTGGCCGTGTTCAAAACCAGAGAGAGGTGTTTGCTGTCCGGGCTGAAAGACAGGCCGTAAATCAAGCCGATCGGCAGCTTAGGCATGGGAATGGGTTTCATGGTTTTAAGACGTAAATCCCGCACAAATAATTTATCGACACCGTCTTCGTTTATCGTCCAGGCCAGATAGCGTCCGTCATCGGAGAGCGCAACGGAACCGACATTCCAATTTAGATGGGGCGTCAAATCACTCATTTTTTTTGTAGCAAAACTGTAATAGCGCAGATGCTGGAATTCGCTATCTTCATCGGAAGTGAGGTAAATGCCTTTACCGTCTTTGGCAAATATGGCCGTGCCGTAAGCAATCTTCTTGTCACTGGGATTAATTTGTTCCAGCTTCTTGCTGTTTAGGTCGAGTAAATAGTAGTAACTCTCATTGGCGGACACATAACGCCCCACCAACAGCTGATTGTCGTCCGGCGACCAGTCCACTGCAAACCAGGTGCCGCCCTTTTCCAGTACCGGATAAGCCTTTTCCGGATTTTGTACATTGCCGATATAGATATCCCAGTCGCGGCCGTTGCGTTTGGTGGTGTAATAGCTGAATTTATCCCCTTTATTCGACCAGGTGGCGCCACCGTTGCGTGATTTACCGTCGGTTAGCATTTTGTACGAACCGCTTTCCATATCAAAATAAAAAATTTGATAGAATTCGCCGCCGCCTACATCTTTGGTAAACAGAAAGCCGTACATGTCCGGGTCTTTGGAAAAATCACCGCCGCCCACCGGCTCATTGAAAAAGGTGAGCTGTTTGCGCATACCCAACGGCTGGCTAACCAGATGAAATTGACCGGTTTCGCCAAATCGTGTGCTGATTAAGATTCCGTTGCCGCGCGGATCCCAGTCACGGAAAATCGCAGAACGTACATTTTGATATTGCAGCAGTCGTTCTTTGAGAACCTGGGGAATTTCCGGGACATTTTCCATGACCAGATTGCCCACCTCACGACGCTCAATGTCGCCGGCAAATAAAACCGATGCTGTTAATACAACGAGTAATAAACGCAGGGCTACTTTCATAATAAACACCTCCCGAAAATTAATGCACTTGGCATACTTTGTTTTATCTAAAATGATTTCGAATATGCATTTGATTTGGCTATGAATACTTGTTTTTATTATTTTGCTTCAAATTTTTTGAAAAAAATCGAGCACACAAAGTAATTAGGCAGTTCATGCGTCTTCCGGCAAATTGGGAAAATTTCTTAGCAAAGGCAATTGATTTTTCAGATTTTTATCCAAAGTTGGATAAACTGGTCGGGCAGATGGACCCGGTCATTCCATCAGCCGAAAATATCTTTCATGTATTTCGATGGGTACCCCCCGATCGAGTGCGCTGCGTGCTTTTTGGAGAAGACCCCTATCCGCGTCTGAGCTCGGCCAACGGAATCGCCTTCTGGGATGCGGAAATTGATACCTGGCATACCAAAACCAACGGTAACGCCCTGAAAAATATTTTAAAAGCCCTTCTGGTCGCCGAGGGTCAGGCAACCTATCACACCAGCATAGCAGAGTGCCGGCAGATCGCTACGAAAATCCAAATGAAACAACCACCGCAACTGTTCCGTTTTTGGCTGGAACAAGGTGTTTTATTAATCAATACGGCGCTTACCTATGGCGGCAGCGATCATAAAAAAGCCCATTTCGCTTTCTGGCAACCTTTCCATCAGGCTTTGATCAGAATGTTGAATTGCAGGGAAACAGCGCCTTTTTACATCCTTTGGGGCCGCAAGGCCTGGCGTTTGGAAGAGGACATTTTGCCCACGCTGAACGATCCGTATAGGATTATTAAACAAGGGCATCCGACATTTATCCATCAGTTTTTAAACAAAAACAATCCGCAGTATTCACCCTTCCAAACAATTAAGAAAAAAACCAAATTATTGTGGATATAAACCTTTCTTGTAATAGTAAAAATTTTCATAAAGTTTCCTTCCGGATGAACCGATAGTGCTATTTAACAGAAATGTTTTATATGCAAAACATAAAAGTACTATCTGTATTTCCAAGCTGGTTATTATTGTTTTGATTGATTTTTATAATAGTTTTTTGATATATTTGAATTACCGAATATACAGGAATAAAATTATCCGGCAGATTGTTTCATATAGAGTATAGACCGCTTCAAAAAGAACCTGAAATCCGTCGATATGAGCAGCAACACTAAATCGGGTCTAACTATTGAATAAACTGCATAGTAACACCGGGATTTATGCGAAGGGAATTCTTCAGGATCTTATTTCTTATTAGAAAGATGTACTAGCATAGATTACTTCTATCCGCTAATTCATATTGCTCCGACTTCTATCAAAGAATTTCTGATTTGACCGCGTATTGTATATTTCCTGCACCGGTTGCCATTATTACTGAGATTTTGAATGATGGAAAACAATAAAAAAAACTCAGCCCCGGCCTCCATATCAGATAAAAGAGAGAGAAGAGCGCCGGGGAGACGTACAAACCGGCAGGCAAAAAAACACGAAAATGCCCTGCCGGATATGGAAAATATTCTGGATCAACTGCCCCAAAGCGCTGCGGTTATTATAGACGAAAAATTCAGGATTATATCTGTTTTTGGTGAAGAAACCGAGCGGTTAGGTTTTCGCAAAGAAGAACTTATCGGTAAAATCATCTTCACTGTTTTGCCGTCTACTACAGCCCGGCATCTCCGACACTATATTGCCCGTGTTTTCAGCGGCGAGTCCCTTCATATTGCCGGTACTTTCCGGGACCAAACCTATCTGGTGCATTTAAAACCTTTGTCGGGAGCCGGTTCCTCTACTTACCCTTTGGCACTTATAATGGCTAACAACATTACGCAATTGAAAGAGACGCAGCATCCCTTTAAAAAAGTCCATAAACTACTGCTCTCGGAAATTAAAGCCTATGACCAAAAACTAAAACGACGCGATCAGGTTTTGCGTATTGAAACGCACAGACGCAGCCAGGCCGAGAATCTTCTGTTACAATCCAACCAACGTCTGGAAATGATTCTCTCGGCCACCAAGGTAGCCGTTTATTCTGCCAGTTTGTCTCCGGTTTACCGGATTAACTTCATTACCCAAAATATTACGAAACTCACGGGTTTTACTCCTCAGGCGATTACTGATCAAGACCGGTTCTGGCTGGAAAGGATTCACCCGGCCGATAGAGCCGTTTATTTAAACGAGATTAAGTCGTTACCCGTCAAGAAAAAAATCCGCCAGGAATACCGTATCCGTCGTAAAGACGGTTCTTATCTATATATTTGCGATGAAAAAAGCGTTGCGGACAACCCTTCCGGCGGTCAAGTAGACTGCGTCGGGTTTATTATCGACATCTCCGAACAAAAGCAGATGGAAGAATATCTGAACCGCAGCGAATCAATTTCTCGTTCGATTATTTCTTCCGCCGCCGAGGGAATTTTCGTCCAAAATGCCGACGGCAGCATCCATTCTTTTAATAAGCGCTGTCAGGAGATATTAGGTCTTTCGCAAAGAGAGATATTGCAGTTGGACGCCGAACATCCTCCCTGGAAAATATTACAGGACAATGGCGAAATTCTATTGCCGGAAAATCAACCATGGATTAAAACACTGCATACCGGACGGGCCTGTCGCGACGTAACCGTCGGTCTTCAAAAAGGTAAAGGCAGGGTAAAATGGCTTTCCGTCAACTCACAGCCTATTTATTTTGAGAACGCCAAACGGCCTGCCGCAGTTGTTATTTCTTTTCATGATATCACCCAGCAGAGATTAGCTCATCTTGCGCTGCAAGCCAGTGAAGAGAAATTTAAAACTCTTTTATCCACCGCGCCAAACGGCATTGTCATTATCAATCAGAGGAAACGGATCGAAATAGTGAATAAAAGCGCTCTGGAGCTTTTCGGTTATACCGCCGATGAACTGGTAGGACAGCCTTTGGATATTCTTATTCCCGAGCTCTACAGAGAAGCCCATCGCCAACATACCAAAAAATATTTTAAACATCCCGAAATCCGCGCTATGGGTGGTAATTTCAACCTGTATGCCCGTCATAAAAGCGGCCGGCTAATCCCGGTCGATATAAGCCTAAGCCATCTTGTAGTGCAGGGCAAAACGTTTGTTACCAGCGTAATCCGCGACATTACCGCCCAAATAGAAAACGAGCAAAAGCTAAAAGAATCGGAAAAGCGCTACCGACTGCTTTTCGAAAACGATATCACCGGTGATTATGTTTCCACGCCCGAGGGGACTCTGCGTTTATGTAACGCGTCTTTTGCGCGCATCTTCGGATATGCGTCCGTAGAAGAGGCGCTAAGACAAAATGCCGAAACCTTTTATACCTCTCCTGAAGAGCGAAAAAATTTTATACGGCTTGTTAAAAGCAAAAGAAAGCTGGAAAATTACGAAATGGAATTGCGCAAAGCGGACGGCAAAACCGTTTCTATTGTACAAAATGTTGTCGGCGTTTTTGACCGGCGGAATGAACTGGTGGAAATCATTGGCTATATTTATGATTTAACCACCTTTAAACAGATGGAAAAACAGTTCATTCAAGCCCAGAAAATGGAAGCTATCGGAAAACTGGCCGGCGGCGTAGCCCATGATTTTAACAATTTGTTAGCGGTGATTAACGGCTACAGTGATTTACTGTTAAAAAAATTGCCCGCTGACGATCCGATAAAAAAAGAAATCGCTCAGATAAAAGCGGCCGGAGAGCGTGCCGCCTCTTTAACCACCCAACTTTTGGTATTTAGCCGTAAACAGATATTAAACCCCAAAATCCTAAACCTGAACCGCATCATATCCAATCTGGAAAAAATGCTCATTCGTCTAATCGGTGAAGATATCCACTTTAAGACGCATTTACAGGAAGATTTGAAAAATATTAAAGCGGACTCGGGCCAGATAGATCAAATTCTGATCAATTTGGTGGTTAACGCCCGCGATGCCATGCCGGACGGCGGTGATATTATTGTCGAAACAAAAAATGTAACCATCAATGAAGACTTTACTCAATATCCGGCCTCGCTTGTTTCCGGAGGCTATGTCCTTATTTCCGTTAGCGATACAGGCACAGGTATGGATGAAGAAACACGTCAGCACATTTTTGAACCATTCTTCACTACCAAAGAACAAGGTAAAGGAACCGGACTGGGACTCTCAACGGTTTACGGTATTGTAAAGCAATATGGCGGTAACATTTATGTGTACAGTGAGGAAGGACATGGTACAACTTTTAAGCTCTACTTTCCTCAGGTCGACCAGGACGACGAAATCGTTGAAAATAAGATTTATGATGAAAAATCGCTCAAAGGTCATGAAACGATTTTGGTGGTGGAAGATGATACCGGTATACAGGAACTGCTCGAAACCTTTCTTTCCCATTATGGATACAAGGTATTGATGGCGAGCAATGGTAAGCAGGGAATCGAGCTTTTCAGGAAACATAAAAAAAACATTCGATTAGTGATCAGCGATGTAATTATGCCCGAGGTGAGCGGTAAAAAATTAGCCGAAGCAATAACCGCAGACAAACCGTATATGCCCCTGCTCTTTATATCCGGATATACGGATGATGTGATCAATCGTCAGGGGGTACCGGAAAATGGCGCGTATTTCCTATCCAAACCCTTCAGCCCCGATGAGCTGGTCGCCAAAGTTCGCGAAATGCTCGACGCTTCCGCAAATAAAACATAAATTTTTTATCATAAAAATCCTCCTTTCAGATTTTCCTTTAATAAAAATTGCCTTGCATTTATTAATTTTTATCCTAAAAACAGATACTTTTTTTCGTTTGGAACAATGCCTCTATTCTGAAAAGCGTATTGCAGGGAAAATTTTCCCCGAATGCAAGCTTGGCGCAATAAAAGGATTTAACATTTCCGGAGCTTTTTCATCAAGTGCAAACTGGTAAATTCCGTTTAACTATGCTTACCAAAATATTTTTACACCCAAAAAGCGGAATTACCTGCCGGAAATGGCTTCTTTACTATTTACCGGTGATGTATATCACAATGATTTTCCTTAAGATTCCTTAATTATATCACACTTTTATGATTGTGGATAATCTCGCATAATAAAGACCATTCAGAATATCCTATAAATTATTTCGGTAAGTTTACCAGATATTTTATTACCGGAATTGAGGATGGTTATTGACATTATTTCTTTCCAAATAATAAAAGAATTACAGGAGCGGCTCTTTTGTCAAACTTGTTATGGATCATAAACTCTCATTCTCCTTTCAAAGAAGAATCCGACCTTGCCTCACAGCTTCCCAACTGGAACTTTCATTTTGAGCAGGATGGTGATCTTTCTTTATACAAGATTAACCAGCATATACGACGGGAAGAAATCCATTTTTTGTTATTGACCCGTGAATGGGAGAGCAAGTTTATAGACCAAACCCGCCGAATCAGCCGCGAAAATCCTCTTTTAACAATCATCTATTGCAACGCTCAATTAAGAGATCTGGAATTTGCCGAATTGTATACGGCCGGCATAAACTATTGTATTATAGGCGACGCTCGCTTCATCAATTTAGTACGTACACTAAACGAACTATGGGACAACCATTGGCGGCGCGTACCCCAACACCTTATTTCCTATGCACAAAAGAATAACGCAACCTGGCTGAAAGATACTCTTAATTTTATTGAAAAAAAGCCGATAAAACAGTTTAATGTACACTATTTATCCAGGTATTTTAATGTATCCGAAAATCAGTTTCGGACTGAATTTAAAATACAATTCGGTGAGAGTTTTCGCACTTTTAAACAACAATTGTTCCAACATTACGAAGATATTTTGCTATTTGAAAAAAAACTGAAGCCCAAAGAAGTGTATCGGTACCTAAGCTATAAAAATTTATCGGCATTCAGCAGGTCATTTAAAACACGGCATGGACGTTCGTGGCAGGAATATATGAGAAATCCTGTTCGCTAAATTTAAAATTATAAGGATTAAATGTAAAAGGTACACCATGACAAGCGAATTTACCAATTATAATGATCCGAACTTCAAACCACGCACTTTGGTTGATCTTTTGCGCTGGAGAGCGGTGACGCAGCCGGACGAAAGAGCATATACCTTTTTGAAGGACGGAGAGAAGAAGGAAATTCATCTCACATACGGCGAGCTGGACCGAAGAGCCCGGGCAGTTGCCAATACGCTGGTTCGCAAAGGATTAAGCGGTGAACGAGCACTGCTCATCTATCCTCCCGGACTCGATTATATTATCGGATATTTTGGTTGTATGTACGCAGGTGTTATCGCCGTGCCGGTATATCCTCCGGATCCGAACCGTCTCAATCGCTCACTGCCCCGATTGCAGGCTATCGTACGCGACGCACAGGCCACAGTGGCATTAACAACCGACTCCATTCTCTACATGATCAAAATGCTTAAGCTGGGTACGAAATTCAGCGGATCCTTTAACCGTATTCCATTTATGCGCAAATTCCGTACTTCCATGAAATACTTTGCTCCGAGTAACTCGGCCATCGCTGAATCTACGGAATTAGGCGATTTGCAGTGGCTTTCCACAGACTCTATGGCTCTCGGGCTGGCCGACGGCTGGAACCCGCCCGATATTGACGGTGACAGTATTTCGTTTTTACAATACACGTCCGGTTCCACCGGTACACCCAAGGGTGTGATTTTAACCCACAATAATCTGCTTAGCAATTCGGAAATTATTTACAATCTTGTTGGGTACACACCTAATTCAGAGGGCGTCTTTTGGCTGCCTATTTATCACGACATGGGACTGATAGGAGGGGTGTTGCAGCCATTGTACGGCGGTATCCCCAGCACGCTCATGTCGCCGATTGCCTTCCTGCAAAGGCCGCTGCGCTGGCTGGAAGCTATCTCCCGGATTAAGGATAAAGACGTTGGTTCGGCAGCGCCTAATTTTGCCTACGATTTATGTATCAAAAAGGCTACACCGGAAATCGTGCGCAAGCTCGACCTGAGCAACTGGCGTTTTACCATCAGCGGGGCCGAACCGGTACGGCATCAAACCATCGAACGGTTTACCGAAATTTTCTCACCTGCCGGATTCCGTCGCGAAACCTTTATGCCGGCCTATGGTCTGGCCGAAGCCACTTTGCTGGTTACCGGCGCTCCTTTGAAAGAACATCCGGTTTACAAAAGCGTTGACAGGGAAGAGCTTGAGAAGGGCCTTTTAAAAGAAGTCTCCGAGGATGATCCTAAACAAACCATGCTGGTCAGTTCCGGAAACAACCAGCCGGGACAGGAAACCAAAATAGTCAATGGTGAAACCTTTTTGGAATGCAAACCGGGAGAAATCGGTGAAATTTGGGTGAAAGGCCCCAGTGTATCCAAGGGCTATTACAATAATGTACAAGCGACCAAAGAAACATTCCATAATTATCTGGCCGATAGCGGCGACGGCCCCTATTTGCGTACCGGTGATCTCGGTTTTATGGTGGACGGCGAGTTATTTGTGGCCGGCCGCATCAAAGACCTGATCATCATCCGCGGCCGCAATTATTACCCGCAGGATATCGAATTGATAGTGGAAGAGGCACATCCCGAGCTGCGCAAAGGATGCAGCGCCGCCATAAGCATAGAAGATGAAACACAAGAAAATCTGGTTGTTATCGCCGAAGTGCGGCAATCCAAAAACCTGCCTTTTGACGAAATTGCTCAGGCCATTCGACAGTCCATAACCGAAACTTTTGACATTCAAACCAAAAGCGTTATTCTGATCAAAGCGCGTACCATCCCCAAGACATCCAGCGGAAAAATTCAGCGTCATGCAGCTAAAAATGAGTATCTGGAAGGGACGCTGCATATTGTTTACGAGTGGCATCTATCTGTTATGCCTGTGGCAGAACCTGAGGTTGTAAAAGATGAAAAAGCAGCTGCTCCGGCCGAAGTAGCCGTGGAAGTTAAAGCCAAAGAAGAAGCTCAAAAAACCGAGACGGCCCTGGCCATTGAGGGCTGGCTGGTTTCCCATTTGGCCGAAGAACTTGGCGTTGCCGAACGTGATATCGATTTGAAAAAACCGTTTACATCCTATGGTCTGGATTCTGCCCAGGCCATAGGAATGATCGGAGACCTAGAGATATGGCTGGACCGCACTCTTTCCCCCACTGTTATCTGGGATTACCCCAATATCGAATCTTTAGCCCTTTACCTGGCCGGTGAAGGGGTAGCCCCCGCGCCGGTAGAGAAGAAAAAACGCCCGGGACGGATGGGCGAACACGAACCCATTGCCGTTATCGGGTACAGCCTGCGTATGCCCGGGGCCCAGAATGCACAGGAATTTTGGAAAAACCTAATGGAAGGCGTGGACGCCATTGAAGAAGTGCCGCCCGACCGCTGGGATGTGGATTTATTTTACGACCCCAATCCGGGCACGCCTCAAAAAATGGTAACCAAATGGGGCGGATTTATGAAAGATGTGGATAAATTTGATCCGCAATTTTTCGGTATTTCGCCGCGTGAAGCCGCCCATATCGACCCTCAGCAGCGCTTGCTTCTGGAAGTTACCTGGGAAGCTTTTGAAGACGCCGGTCAAACCTGGGATAACATTGCCGATACATCTACGGGTGTGTTTGTGGGCATCAGCAGCAGCGACTATTCGCGTTTGCAAAGCGGTGATTTTTCCCGGCTGGATGCTTACTCGGGCACGGGAAATGCTTTCAGTATTGCCGCCAACCGCATCTCTTTCGTTTATGATTTAAAAGGCCCCAGCTTCCCGGTGGACACCGCCTGCTCTTCATCCCTTGTGGCGGTACATAACGCTGTAACCAGTCTGCGCCGCGGCGAGTCGGACATGGCTGTTGCGGCGGGAGTGAATTTAATTTTGGCTCCGGATATTACCATTACCTTTTCTCAGGCCCGTATGATGTCACCGGACGGCCGTTGTAAAACCTTTGATGATGAAGCCAATGGGTACGTGCGCGGCGAAGGCGTCGGCGTGGTTATCTTAAAGCGCCTATCCGACGCTTTACGCGACGGGGACCATATCCACGCGGTTATTCGCGGATCCGCCGTAAATCAGGACGGGCGCAGTAACGGCATTACCGCACCCAACGGTCTGGCTCAGCAGGCCTGCATCCGTCAGGCTTTGGATGACGCCCGGTTGAACCCAAATCAAGTTGGATATTTCGAAGCACACGGCACCGGAACCTCTCTGGGAGACCCCATCGAGGTGAACGCCTTAAAAACGGTGATGACCGAAGGGCGTAGTGAAAACACGCCGCTGTACATCGGTTCTGTAAAATCGAATATCGGCCATCTGGAATCTGCCGCCGGTATTTCGGGCCTGCTCAAAACCATTATGGTTCTTGAAAATGAGCTGATTCCGCAAACCCTGCATTTCAAAAAGCTCAATCGTCATATCAACCTGGACGGTACCAATATCATTGTGGCCAAAGAACCGATCCCCTGGAAAAAAGGCAGCACACCGCGCTTTGCCGGAGTGAGCGCCTACGGTTTCGGGGGGGCTAATGCTCATTTGGTCTTGCAGGAGGCGCCGGATCAGGATGAAATCGCCGCTGCCCAGAGGGATGTTCCGGAAAAACTGGGCATGCTGCTACTGCCTGTTTCCGCCCATAACCCAAACAGCTTAAAAGGATTGGCGGATAAATACAGCCGATTCCTTGATGATGAAAAATTCGATAAAAATGAATACCTGATCGATTTAATCTATTCCGCGGGAGAGCGACGTTCGCATCTGGACTATCGTATTGCTGTGTATGGAGAATCGAAAGAGGATTTTATTTCCGCCCTTAAAGCCTATGCTCAGGGCGAACAGCCGGAAAATCTGAATGAGGGAACCGCCGAAGCCAATGCAACGAACAAAATAGTTTTTATATTTTCCGGTCAGGGCCCTCAATGGTACGCCATGGGCCGGCAATTAATGGAGAGCGAACCGGTATATAAAGAAACCATCGAAACGATTGACCGTCTTCTCAGCCAATACACAGACTGGTCGCTAACGGAAGAACTCATGGCCGATGAGGAAAACACCCGCCTGGCCGAAACGGAAATCGCCCAGCCGGCAATTTTTGCCCTGCAGGTAGCTCTGGCAGCTTTGTGGGAACACCGCGGCATCAAACCGGCCGCTATTATCGGCCATAGCGTGGGCGAAGTGGCTGCTGCGCATGTTTCCGGGATTTTGTCCCTTTCCGACGCGGTAAAAGTTATTTATCATCGCAGCCGTTTAATGCAACGGGCTACCGGTTTCGGTAAAATGGCCTCTGTGGAACTGCCTTTGGATAAAGCCCTGGCAGCCATTAAAGGCTATGAAGACAAGTTAGGGGTTGGTGCCCACAACAGCCCTACCAACACAGTGCTGTCCGGTGAACCGGACGCTTTGCAGGAAGTGGTGGAAAAGCTGGAAGCCGACGGCGTGTTCGTGCGCATGCTGCGGGTTAATTACGCCTTCCACAGCCCGCACATGGAACCGTACAAACAGGAACTGATCGAATCATTGGAAGGAATTACGCTCAACAAACCGACCACACCCGTATATTCCACGGTAACCGGTCAGTTAAGCGCCGGGGATGATTACGGTCCTGTCTACTGGAGCAACAATATTCGGGAGCGGGTACGTTTTGCCGACGCCGTCGAAAACGCCGTCAAAGACGGTTACACTATTTTTCTGGAACTGGCGCCCCACCCTGTTCTGTCCGCTTCCCTTTCCCAGTGTCTGCGCGAACAAAAGGTGGAAGGAACGATCACCGCTTCGCTGCGGCGCAAAGAAGATGAAGCCCGGCAGATGCTCATCGCGCTTGCCACGCTGTACAGCAAAGGCTTAAAGGTCAATTGGTCAAGCCTTCTGCCCACGGAAGCCCGCTACATTCCTCTGCCCACTATGGTCTGGAATAAAGACCGCTATTGGTTTGAGCTGAAGGGCAACGACCCGATGAATGCTCCCCTGTACGGACGCAAAGGATACACCGAAGACGAAGGGCATCCTTTGCTGGGCACACGCAAAGATTCGCCATTGCATCCCGGTAAAAACTTCTGGGAAACCAGGATTGACTTGTACGAGCTGGAATATTTAAAAGATCACCGCATACAGGAATCGGTTGTGCTTCCGGCCACAGCTTACCTGGAAATGGCTTTCAGCGCCGCCAAAGAGGCTTTCGGCAAGGCGCCGGCCTGTTTGGAAGATGTTTCCTTTTTCAAAGCCATGTTCCTTAACGACGGGAAAGAAACCACTTCTCAGTTGATACTTTCGCCATATACCAACGGGCATGCCACCTATCAGATCTTTTCTCCACCGGAAGAAAAAGGTCAGGGAACCGCGCCGGCATGGAATTTCCATAGTATGGGTATGATCCGCAATCAACATTCGGATAACGGGAAAGTCCCGGAAGAGTTTAATATCGAAGAGTTAAAATCCCGCCTTAACAACAATATGGACGTGCATGATTTCTTTGACCAACTGCATAAACGGGGTCTGCAATACGGACCGTATTTTCAGGGCGTAAAAGAACTGTTCACCGGCTCGCAGGAAGCTTTGGCCCGGGTGGAACTTGCGGAAAAATTGCAGGAACAGAAGAAAGATTATCATATTCATCCGGCTTTATTGGACGCCTGCCTGCAAGTGCTCTCCGCTGCGCTTCCGGAAGAAGAAATGGAGGATATCCAGGATACGTTCATGCCCGTGGCCATCAAAAAAATCCATCTGTATGAAGAAACGGATTCCAAAGTTTGGAGTTACGCCCGTATCCGGGAATTTGATCTGGATGCCAACGATTACATAACCGGTGATATCATCGTTTTGAATGAAGAAGGCAAGCCTGTTCTGGAAATTGTCGAGCTCAAACTCCAGCGATTGGGACAGAAAAAAGAAACCGACCTGAGCGACTGGTTCTATCGCATTGACTGGCAGGAAACGGAATCACAGCCGGTTCCGGAAGAGATCCCCGAAGAAGAACGCGGCAGTTGGCTGATTTTTGCCGATAAGCAGGGTCTGGGACAATCTCTGGCCGAAAAGCTCAGCGCTCTGCAGGAAAAGGTTCTGTTTGTACAGACAGGCGAGTCCTTTGAGGAAGACGACAAGGATCGTTTTTCCATCAATCCGACTGACGCTTCCCACTATGCAAAGCTTGTGGAAAGGGCCGTTGCGGAAGACCAACCACCTTTTAAGGGAATCGTCCACCTTTGGGCGTTGGATGCCGCGAACAGTGATCAACCGGATTTGGATCAGATCGTCGCCGCCCAGGACATAACCACCCTAAGCGCATTATACACCACCCAGGCTCTGGTTAACGCAGCGCTGCGGAAGAACCCGGCTCTGTTTTTGGTTACCTCAGGTGCCGTGTCGGTATCCGAAGACGACGGCGCTGTTCAGCTTGCCCAATCGGCTATGTGGGGATTAGGCCGGGTAATTTCCGTGGAAAACCCCGATATTCTGTGCCGTAAAATCGATCTGACTCAAAACGCGCAGATCGATGAGCTGATGGCCGAAATTTTTACCGGTGACCGGGAAGAACAGATCGCCTGGCGAAAGGGACAACGACTGGCCGCCCGGCTGATCCGAACGCGCGAAGATTATCAGGACAGCGAAAGCACAGAAACGGCTGACGAGCAGTTACTGGAAGTACCCGACGGCCCGTTCCGTATGCAGAGCACCAATCCCGGTGTGCTGGGCAGCCTGCGCTACCATCCCATTCAGCGCATTGCACCCGAAAAGGGACAGGTGGAAATTGAAGTGTACGCTACCGGTTTGAATTTCCGTGACGTCCTGATGGCTCTGGGGCTTTATCCCGGCGGACCGATACCTTTCGGTTCCGAATGCTCCGGGGTGGTAATCCGTGTTGGCGAAGGCGTCGATCATTTAAAAGAAGGCGACGAAGTTATCGGTATGGCGCCGCACACCTTTGGCAAATATGTTACGACTTTAGCCGATCTGATCGTTAAAAAACCGGATACGGTTAATTTTGATCAGGGCGCTACCATTCCCATAACCTATTTAACCGCCTACTACGCCATGCACTATCTGGGCAGGCTGCAAAAGGGCGAACGTATTCTTATCCACGCCGGCGCCGGCGGTGTGGGACAGGCAGCTATCCGTATCGCACAGATGATCGGAGCCGAAGTGTACACCACCGCAGGCAGTGAAGAAAAACATGCCTTCCTGCGCGAAATGGGCGTAACGCATATCTACAACTCGCGCAGTCTGGATTTTGCCGATCAAATTATGGAAGACACCCGGGGTGAGGGCGTGGATATGGTGCTCAACTCGCTGGCCGGCGAATTTATACCGCGCAGTCTGGCTTTACTGCGTCCTTACGGTCGTTTTCTGGAAATCGGTAAAACCGATATTTACCAGAACAGCCAGATCGATATGTATCCTTTCCGCAATAACCTGGCCTATTTTGCCATCGATCTGGATATGGTATCCCGCGACCGGCCGCAGTTGATCCGTTCGCTGTTTTTGGAACTGATCGACCATTTTAATGCCGGAAAACTGACGCCTCTGCCTCTCACCCGTTTCAGCGCTCCGGAAGCGGTAAAGGCCTTCCGCTATATGGCACAGAGGAAAAATATCGGTAAAATTGTGGTGTCAATGAAAGACACTTCTGTAGATCAACAGAAGATACCGGGTGATTCCGGTCTCGTTAAAGCGGACGCCACCTATCTTATAACCGGAGGTCTGGGTTCACTCGGACTGGCCCTGGCGGAATGGATGGCCAATCAGGGCGCTAAACACCTGGTTTTACTGGGACGCAGCGCCCCGTCGGAAGACGCCCAGAAAATCATTGCCAACCTGCAGGGACAGGGCGTGGAAACGGTCATCGCCCGCGGCGATGTGGCCGAAATCGATCAGATGCGCGATATTTTTGACGATATCGCCCGGCGCATGCCCCCGTTAAAAGGCATTATCCATGCCGCCGGGCTGTTGGATGACCAGGCTATACTCAAGCTCGATGCGGAAAGCCTTAAAAAGGTAATGCGTCCCAAAGTACAGGGAGGCTGGATTCTGCACGAACTGACCGAAAATATGGATATCGATTTCTTTGTTCTTTTTTCATCCATAGCCGCTATTGTCGGAAACCCGGGCCAGGCCAATTATGCCGCAGCCAATATGTTTATGGATATGCTGGCGCATTATCGTAAAAAACGGGGCCTGCCCGCCATATCCATCAACTGGGGTTTCTGGGATCAGACCGGAATGGCCAACCGGGAGGGATTGGAAAGCGATAAACTGTTATTGAAGGGCTCGGGTAAAATAAAACTTGAGCAAGGGCTCAAAGCACTTTCCCGCTTGTTGAAAAAAGACATCGCCCAATCTATTGTTACCCCGGTAACCTGGTCGGAGCTGCTCGATCCGTATCCCATGGACGGCATTCCCCCACTCTACCTCTTATTCAAAGATGAAAAGGTTGAGCGGGCTGATAAAGGCGCAGTCGGCGGTAAAAAAAGCATCACCAAAGAGCAGTTGGCCGGCCTGAATGCTGAAGAACGCGTTATGTTGGTTGCCGAATTTCTGCAAAATCAAATCGCCAAAGTGGTGGGAACCAGTCCGGCCAAACTGGAGCTGGACAGACCTTTAAATACATTGGGTCTGGATTCTCTTATGGCCATTGAGCTAAAGAACTCGGTAGAAGCCAGCGTGGACGCCACATTACCCATCGCTACTCTTCTTAAAGGCCCGGCTATAAGAGAACTGGCGGCCGACATTGTTGAACAAATGGCCGGCGATATGGGCGAACAGGAAGTGGATGAATCGATCCCGGTGGACACCTCTGAGAATCCGCTTTCTTACGGTCAAAAAGCGATGTGGTTCCAGCACCTGATGGCGCCAACCAGTATTTATAATCAGGTCTATGCCGTACGGATTCCTTCCAAACTGGATATTGACATATTAAGAAAATCCATCGATTCGCTGAGCCGTCGCCATGAGGCATTACGCACCAATTTTACTTCTGTAAACGGGCAGCCCGTGCAAATCATCCATGAAGAACCCCAGCAAATTCTGCAAGAGCTGGATGTGGCCGACCTGAGCGAAACGGAAATACGTAAAAAAATGCGCGAGTTTATCGACCGGCCATTCGATCTGGAAAATGAACCGTTGACGCGCATTGTCATGTTCAAAAAAGCAGAAGATGATTATATTTTTCTCTATGTGGGACACCATATTGTTTCCGACATGTGGTCGCTGGCTTTGTTCATGTACGAACTGGATAAACTCTATACAGCCGGAGGCTACACCGAATTGCCGGAAATCGGTTACACCTATGTAGAATTTGCCCGTTGGCAGAACCAGATGCTGCGCAGCGTAATCGGAAAACGACATCTGGACTATTGGAAAAACGAACTCAAGGGCGAATTACCCATTCTTAATCTGCCCACAGACCGGCCGCGTCCGGCTATCCAAACTTTTAACGGCGAAACCGAAACGGCCAAACTGGATCACGAACTGACTGTCCGTCTGAAAGAAATCAGCGAAAAATACGGGGTAACCCTGTACACCTTTCTGCTGGCTGGGTTTAAAGCCCTGCTGAACCGATATACTCGGCAGACCGACATCATCATAGGTACGCCTACTTACGGCCGTACCAGTCCGGAAGTAATGAATGTTTTGGGATATTTTGTCAATCCCATCGCCATTCGTACGCATGTTGACGGGAATGATCGTTTCTCCGATTACCTGCAACAGGTTAATCAAAAAGTGGTGGACGGTCTGGATCATCAGGATTACCCGTTTAATCTGGTGGTGGAAAAACTTCAGCCGCGCCGCGACCCCAGCCGCACACCCATCTTCCAGATGATGTTTGTTTATCAGAAGGCCTATTTACTGCACGAATCGGGTATGTCCGGTTTGGCCGTAGCCGAAGAGGGCGGAACAATGAAATTAGGCGGAGTTACCCTGGAATCGATGGCCATCGAAAACCGCACACTGCCTTTCGATATGACCATGCTTATGGCCGAATTAGAGGATGGTCTTGGTATTTCGCTGCAATACAATACCGATCTTTTTGAACGTGAAACGGCTTTGCGTATGATCGGTCATTTCAAGAAATTCATTGAAGAAGTAGCCAAAGATCCCGAGCGGCCCATTGCCGCCTATCAGTTCCTGTCCGGCGAGGAGCTGGGCAATATGCT
>DRQG01000048.1 GCA_011369465.1 Caldithrix abyssi | reverse complement strand
GTTGCGCAGAATATTAGAAAGTAATGTTTCGCTTTGGGGCATTTTTTCCAGTTCCAGTAAATCCATATTCAAACCGGTAAGCAGTTCATTGGCTTCCTCGATAAAATAGGCTGCCACCTCGGGTTTGGCCGTCTCGGTGGTTTCTTCCGGTTCTTCGGTCGAGATATCTTCTTCCTGCAAGATTTCCGGTTCCGCCAACTCCAAAATATTGATAATATGCGATAGATGAGAGGAAGATACTTTTTCTCCGGAGCTCAATTTCTTAACCGCTTCGATGCCCTGGCCCAGGGCGTTTTCTATTTGATTGCTGTTCTGGATTTCACCGTTTTTAATGGCTTCGATCATCTGTTCCATGCTGTCGGTAACCTGTGCGATTTCGCGGAATCCCAACATTTTGGCAGCCGATTTGAGTGAGTGAGCAGCGTATTCAAACTGGTTTAACGCTTCCAGATCTGTATTATCTTTTTTCAATTTCCGGAAGGATGTGTCTATAATGCTTAAGAAGCTTTTCGCTTCCTGTCCGAAAATATCCAATAAATCTTCATCCACATCCTCGTGTTCCGCGAAGAGCGGTTTTTCGGCAACTGTCTTTTCCTCGGTTTCGCTAACGGCGTCTTTTTCTTCAACCGATTCCTTTTGCAGCGGTTCGCCGTCTGTTATGGGCACGGTATCCAGCATATCCTGCAGGGTCTGCTCGATCTCTGCCGGTTTATCCGTTTTGCCCGTTGCCAATTCTAAAAGAGCAACAACTCCGTCATTAAGCGCAGCATAAAGGTTATCCGGAATGGGCAGGGTGCTTTTACCATAGATTTCGGCCAGCTCTTCCACCTGACCGGCAAGATGCGCAATGGTGTCTTTATTGAGCACCTGTGCCGAAGCTTTTACGGAATGCAGAGCGTTTTCCACCTGATTTAAGAAAGTGCGGTTTTTAGGCTGATTATCCAGTTCGCGCAAAGCATCTCTGGCCATATCCAGATGCAAGCGCACCTCTTGCAGAAACATTTCTTCAACATCTTCTTCCTCTTCTTCGTCAACCGCTGCTTCGGTAATTTCTTCCCTTTGTTCTTTCTCTTCCGCAGGAGCTTCCACCGCTTCCTCGGCTGCCCCGGGTATTTCTTCCATGGCCTGGCCGGGTTGCTGCTCCACTTCCACAAGCTCGCTTATTACAGATAAAATGTCCTCAGCAGACCCGCTTTTTCCCTGAGTCTTAATGCGCTCCAGCGCCAACTCGAATGATTGGAGTAACTCAAAAGCCATGTCTTCATTAAAAGCCAGACCGCTGTCTTGCCGGGTTACCATTTCCAGATAGGAGCATAAAGGAACATAGCCATCCAGTTTAAGCCAGCTCATTTCCGCTTTTACCCGCAAAAAATAATTATGGACCGTTTTACGGTTTTTTGGATCCGTCTCAACAAGCAATGTTTTGTATTTTATCTTTTCCCGTTTCCAGAAAGCCAGATGAGCTTCGGCGAAAGCGCTAACAACCTGATCATTACCGCTATTGAACAACGGCTCTTTGGCCGCATTTACAAACTGGTGAAATTTTTCAAATTCTTCCGCCAACGGCGCCAGATTCAGCGGCTCTTTGAGCAGACTGAACAGCATTTGCCAGATACCTTCAATCATCTGCTGCCCCTGTTCAAAACGGTCGTCTGTAACATGAATCAGGGTACGGTAGGCATCATCCAGCGGATCGAGAAAGTGTTGTTTAAGCGGCGGGAAGACTCCGCTGGTAGAGCGGCGCAGCTTTTCGAGTATTCCGAACAAGGCGTCGGCGGTATCGGTTTCTTTCAGACCGTTGTGCAGCGGTTGTATTTTATGATGAATTTGCTGTAACAGATCGCTTAAAATATCCAATACTTTGGCCGTATCATCAAAGGATATTTCTTCCGGTTCGGCTTCTTTGGTTGCGGAAATTTCTTTTGCGGCAAATGTCGCCTCCAACCGATCGAGCAGTTCATAGACGTTTTGTAGCACAGGATCGTTTTTTTCCGTAGCGATAAATCTGTCAACCTGTAAAAATTCATCTAACAAAGTATTCAAAATTTCCAGCGACTGCGGCGTAAGCTGTTTATTTTTCCGCCGGGCGTCTTCCAGTTTGGCGATAAGAGCTCCGCAGGCATATTCGATCCCGTTATACCCGTGGATCATACTGATTTCTTTTAAAGACTTTACCTGGCTGATGATACGTTGCAGCGGCGCGTCCTGTTCTTTCCCTACTTTTATTTCATCAAATTCCTTAATGAAGCTGTCCCGATGATCCTGCACTTCACTTTTGAAATAATCACGCAGCAGCGCATCGATGGTAAGGGCTTCCTCGGGAACTTCTTCCGGCGGCAAATACGTTTTCTCCGGCGCAGGTTCGGGTATTTTATGCGGTAAAGTACCGGTTCTCAATATTTCATTAAACAGCGCCTGGTCGGATTCTTCAAATAAGCGTATTCTGTTTACCAGCTCATTAATATGCCCGCTCAACTCCTGCATTTGCCGAAAGGGCGGCAACTGGTTTTCTTTAGCAGGGAACAGATTTTCCAGTACTTCAAAAATGCGGTAAACAGGTAAACCGAATTCGAAATCCTTATAGTTTTTCTCTTCATTCCAGATTTGGAAAAAGGCATTTATAATGGCTAAATATTGTGCTTTTTTTTCTTCGTCCAGAGCATCCAGACGGGCATTCAGATGCAGGAGGTATTCTTTATTATAGAATTCGTTAAACGTGAATGTTTTTTCTTCTTCTTTTTCCGGTTGGGGCGGTGTTGAAACGGTTTCTGCAGCTGCATATTTTTCCCGGAAATCTTCCAGCGCCTTTTGCAAATCGTTAACAGCAAAATCCTCTTCACAAACCAAATTGTACACACTCACAAAATCATCAGCCAGATCGGGTAAGGCCGCGTAAATCATATCCGGTTCGTAATCTTCCACCCGGCCCATCATATCAAAAAGAAAGATGGTTAATTCGTTGGTACCGTGGTATTTGGCCAGCATTTCCAGCGGTCGGATAAAGTTTTCATCAATAACGATATAATCCACCAGTTCGCGTAAAATCGCGTACTGCTTTTCCGGGATGATATTTTTACCCCGTTCCAGGGCCTGGTTAAAAAATTCCGTAAGATAGAATTTATTAAAACTCAGGTCTTTGGTAGGATTGATCATAAAAAACTCCGCTTTCATTTAGCCAGTCTAAACTTGGAAACCGCCTGATTCAACTTAGTCGAAAGGGCTTCCAGCTTGGTGGCAAATTCTTTGGATTGTTTGGCGCCGTCCGCAGTTTCGCGGGCAATTCCGGCAATGTGTTCCAAAGATTGTACGATTTCCTGACTATACTTGGTTTGTTCCTGTGTGGCATTGGATATTTCAACTGCAGATTTGGTAGAAATCTCGATGCTGCCCAAAATTTCCCGCAAAGTTACACCGGCGCTGTCCACCATTTTGGTTCCTTCGGCCACCTGCAGGGTACCTTTATCCATGGCATCCATCGTTTTGGATATGCCATCCTGAATATCACCGATCAGTTTGGATATTTCGTCCGCGGATCGGCTGGATCGCTCGGCCAGATTGCGGATTTCATCGGCTACCACACTAAAACCGCGGCCGGCTTCCCCTGCCCGGGCGGCTTCGATAGAAGCGTTAAGCGCCAAAAGGTTGGTTTGGCTGGCAATTTCGCTGATAAAATCGGTAATCTCTCCGATACGCGTAGAATTTTCTCCCAGCACTTTTACCTGTTTGGAAGCATCGCGTACGGATTCGCGGATGTGCTGCATTCCTTCGATAGATTTTTTTACGATCTGCGATCCGGTTTCTGCCACTTCTTTAGCCTTTCGGGCGGCTTCGGCGGCCCGTTGGGCGTTTTGATTGGTATTGGTGATCAGATCGGCCATATCTTTGGCAAAATTACTGATAGTTTCTGTTTGCGAGGCCTGGTCGGCGGCTCCTTTAGCCATCACTTCCACATTTTTCAGGATACCCGCGGTTGTGCTGGCCACTTCTTCCGCGGCGTTCTTGGCATCCCGTACCAGTTCGCTCAAATCGCTGATCATCAAATTAAAGGAATCGGCCAATGCGCCCAGAGTATCGGCCGTAACCCGCGCGGTTACCGTAAAATCGCCATCAGCGGCCGCGCTTACAATCTTAAGAAGTTCGGTTATCTGTTTTTGTATTTTTTCCCGTTCCTCTTTGGATTCCTCTGTTCCTTTTATACGTGTTTCCAAAGCTTTGAGGTCTTCGGTTATCTCGCTAAGCAAAAGCGTATCCGTTTCCGAACGACGCAGCGGTTCGCCCTTTTTGAGACGCTCGAGGTTGAAATGTATCTCGTTTACGGCTCCATCCAGCCGTTTAAGAACAACCGTGGCCACCACGGCGATCAAAATAAAAAGAACCAATCCTATGATCAACGGCCAAAACAAAACCTCAAAGAATGATGGCAGCTCGTTGAGCTCTTTTTCAATCATCAATAAAGCAACCGTTTCGCCGTGTGTATTTTTTATCGGCGCAAAAGCCACGGCATAGTTTACCCCTTTTATTTCATTTATACGGGCGGCGGCGAGGCCTTTATTGAATACCCCGTTCATTTCTGTCCATAAATCGAAACTCTGTCCTATGCGATTTTGCTTTTCTGCGGTTACGACCATTTCGGTGTGGGTGCCTGCTTTGCGTAAAATTCTAACTCCTGAGGCAGGGAGCCCGGCAGCTTGTTGCAGCTCGACCAGTTTATTATGGATAGCGTTATACCCTGCCGATGTGTAATCTTTTGCTTCCCGGATCGAATTGAGCGTTTCGGACTCTATTGATAAAACCGCTGTACGGGCCGTTATCAAAACGGTATTTAGCCGATCCCGTTCAATTTGTTCTACCTGGCCCTTATATTGCAGCCAGGCCGATACCACAGCAATAAGAAGAATGAGAAAAAAGACAAAGGTGAGCAATACTTTAAGAAGATACAAACTGGTCTTTTTCATTATGCCCTCTTTAATAAAGATACTGTCGTATTTCCGGCGCATCGATTATCGCGGGTACATCCAACAGGTACACCAGGCCGTATGTTTCATCTCTGTAAAAGCCGGCCATATACTGAACGTATTGAATGGCCTGATCCCGTGTTGGCAGTTGAATTTTGGCCGCATCGACCCGATGGATTCCCAACACCTTATCCACCTGAATACCAAAATTCAGTTTATCGTAAGCCAGAATGATCACCATAGATTCCGGGCCGGAAGATTCCTTTTCCATGTGCAATAAAACCCTTAAATCGATTAGTGAAAAAATCTGCCCCCGCAAATTGAATACACCAAGCGTGCTTGGGTGAACATTCGGTATTTTAGTGACTTTTGGGAAAGGAATAACTTCTCTTACGTTTTTGACTTCTATGCCAAAACTGTGTCCGGAAATGCTTGTTATGGTATAGCGGAAACTTTCGTCCAATATCGGCATTGCCGGCTGCACTTCCTTTTTCAATCAGACTCCATCAATCGTTGGACTATGAGCTAGATATCTAATAGATTTTTTATCTTTTCTACCAACTCTTCATCTTTAAAGGGTTTGGGCAAAAAGGCGTCGGCGCCTTCATTACGGGCGTTTTCTATCATTTGGGGCGAATCTTTACCCGAAAGCATAATAACCGGAATACCTCTGGATGCTTTTATTGTCTTTAACAGTTCTATTCCACCAATGTCGGGTAACATCAAATCCAGGATAACCAGGTCAGGCTGGACTTTATCCAAAACTTCCAGACCCTCTTTACCCTTTACTGCGGTTTCCACACGAATGTCGCTTTCATCCTCCAGCGCAATTTCCACCATCTTTCGAATTACAATACTATCATCCACAACCAGGATGGTCTTTTTTGCTTCGCTGGTTATCTCTTCCGTTGTTTCTTCCGGCGTTTCCTGAGGTTCTTCGGCCGTTTTTTCTTCAGCGGATTCCTCTTCTTCCGCAACTTTTTCAACAGCCGTCTCGCTGCTAAACTCGATATCTAAATTTTCAGTTTGTGGTTCTTCTTCTTTCTGTTCGTCAATGTCAATCTGTATTTCCGGCTCGTCCGGTTCTTTGGTTGCCAATTCCGTTTCTTCTATCTCTTCAGCAACAGGTTCTTCGCTCAAGATTTCCGACGGGATTTCATCCGGTAATTCTTCCGTTGTTTCTTCCGGAATTTCCGATTCGATTACCGCTTCTTCCACATCTTTTGTCTCTGCCGAAGGCTCTTCCTTAACGATTGTATCCTCTTCTTCTGCTTGTGTTTCCGGGACTTCTTCAATGACCTCTTCATCCAATACAGCCTCAGCCTCTTCCTCCGTTTGGGCTTCCGGCTGAGGGGTTTCCTCTACGATTGTGGGTTCTTCTTGTGAAACAGGTTCTTCTGCCAAATCTGCTGTTTCGGCAAGAGGCTCTGTTGCCTGTTCTTCGGCTTTCGGTTCTTCCTGTGGCGCAGCCTCTGCGCTTACAATCAATTCTTCCTGTTCCAATCGCGCAAGCGCCTGTTCAACCACAGCGGGTTCTTCTCCCAAAAGCTCTGCTACCGAATCAACCGTGGTATCCACATCCACCAAAAAGAGCACTTTCCATGCATTATAAGGGAGCTTTACATCATGAATTTTCTCGTCGATATTTTCGATGCGTTTATACGTTTTGTTCACCACTAATTCCTTTCATAATGGTTTTCGTACGCCTGTTCCTGGAATTTATGATTTCTTCCGCCAATTTAAAATAGGCAACGGCCCCCGGAGAAGACATATCCAGCAAAGCCACGGGTTTGCCGACTGCCGGAGCTTCTGCCAGCTTAGAATTACGCGGAATGATCGTCTCGAAAACAATATTCTTAAAACTGTATTGAAGTTCGCCTATAATGGCTTTGCTTCGTTTTAAACGCCGGTCAAACATTGTAATCAAAATACCTTTTAATTTCAATTGGGGATTATGTTTTTTTCCAATATTTTTTATTGATCTTAAAAATTTCCCCAGCGCTTTTAATGAGAAATATTCCGGCTGTACCGGTATAAGCAGAGCATCGGCCGCAGTTAGCGCGTTTATGGTAACTGTTCCAAGGCTGGGCGGACAATCAAGAATAATATAATCATACTCTTTTCTGATTTTGCTTAATATACCCTTTAGCAGCCTAACCTGCAAAGCATGTGTAAAATAATTAATTTCTTCTTCCTCATTTTTTATGTTTGTCGGTACAATTTCCAGATTATCCAGGCCGATGTCGCAAATGGCCAAAGCCAAAGGAATTTTGTTCACGATTACATCGAATAATCCATATTCGACGTTTATATCTTCCAGATGAAAATTTGCTGCAATGCTGCCCTGCGGATCCAAATCCACCAATAATACACGCTGCCCAAGGATAGCCAGACTGGTTCCCAGATTGACCGCCGTTGTGGTTTTGCCGACACCTCCTTTTTGGCTTGCTATGGCAATAACTTCGCTCATCAGCTATTTAACAACCTTCCTTCACAGCTTCCGTTGCCGCAGTTATCATTTCGATATCCGGAAAAGTAAAAGTAATTTAGATATATATTCATGCTCATGTCAACTAAGCCCGCGTTAGATACGATTATTCGGCAAATTCCTCTATAACTCAAGGATTTTTTATAAGTTACGCAATATTCTGTCTGAAAACCCCTATGGAGTTGATTTGCGACTGTTTTTTATTGCCGTAATGCCCTGATAAAGCCGGTTTAAATACGCCGGATGTTCTCTCAAATAATTATACGAGAACAGGACATAGCCTTCAAATCCGGATGTTTCGATACATCTTATCTTTTCTAACAAGGAATCAACGGTTTGTTTATGGGCCGCTATACCTATACGGATATTTTTATAACCGCTGATTGAACCCACCCGCGAAAGAATTTCTTTAAAAATCCGCTTCTCTTCCGTGTAGTTCATCAAAAGCAGTTCATCGCATAAATTATCCTCTATCCAGGACGGCCAGTTTTGATAATACACCTCTTTCGCTTGTATCGGATCGGCTTTTACGGCACAGGTTAACAGAGCATCTTTATCCAGTTGTTTTAGATGGTTACGTAAGTTTTTTAAAAATGTATAGAGATTTTTGTTTAGAAAATTTTTATAAATGCCGTAAAAATCAGCTATGCCGTCTAAACCATAATCTTTGATATAGCTGTTCTGTTTGTCCACTATATTTAACGGATCGGCAAAGTATTTCTCCCGGAAAAGAGTTCTTCCTGTGACGGAAAACGTAACCTCGCGCTGAGGATACCGTAAATAATCCAGGTGGATACCTTCAATGTTGTACCGGAAGATCAATTCGCTGATCAGGTCTTTTATCCGTTCAAGATATGCCTTATCAGCCGGATCGATAAAAAACCCTTCGACGCCATGGCCAAGAAACCATGTATAAGATTTGAATGAATTTACCACCGGCGGATTGAGAATGCTGTGACGCCGGCGGTTGAAGACATGTTCCGGATTGGCAGGCGGGGTTTTACCAGCCCAAATATAGAATACGTTTAACCAGGCATGCACTTTTAAGCCTTTTTCCCGGGCAATTTTCACCAACCGTCCAAACTCATCCTGTTTTACGGTATTGGCAACCGGCGCCACAGCCGACGGATACCAGGCCTGTCCGAGAGCGTAAACCTGTACGTATAAATCGGTTATCCGTAAATCAAGTGCAGTGTTGACGATTTCCCGCGTTTCCGCTTCGGAAGAAAGCGCGTAACGCACAACCCACAAACCACGATGCTCTTTCGCAGCAAGACCGGTAACGGTGCACAGGATTAGGACGTGGATTACAATAAAACGAAATAAAGTCATAACATATTGATTTATAATAAATAATGTCAAATATATGGAAGGCGGTTAAGTAATGCAAGATTAAACTATAAGATGGGAGAACGCTTTCACTCGATTGGGCTGCATGGTTTTATTACTCATTTTCGAAATTTCGAAGGCGAACCGGCAACGAATTATTTCATCTTTATAGAAAGTGTCAGATCAAAGCGGGCCAGTTCGCCTTCTTCCTGCTGAACCGGACTGGTAACGCTTACTTTGACGGGGATGTGTATGCGTTCTCCGCTTTGTATTGTTTCGTTTATGGCCTGCCGAATAGCTGCGCCATCAGCACAATAAAAATCTGCCGGGCCGTGTATACGGCGCAAAAAATGGCCGTGCACTTCTTTAAAAACAAAATGAATTTTGCGGCCGGATTTACCTATTAAATATAACGCCATCAGTCCGCCGGCCAAATCCGCCCCGGCGGCAATAGCCCCGAAATACATGGAACCGATGTGGTTTTTTACCCTGTGCCGGAAAGGAATGCGCACTCTGCATTCGTTTTCATCCAATTGCAAAACCACCGGCCGACAAAAATGGATCAACGGAATTTTGAACAGCGTAAACAGGCGCAGTTTGACGGTTTCTTTGAGATTCATTTTGTTTAATCTCAGTATATGTTCAACTACCAGATGCTTATAACGGAATCGGCCTGGCACAAATTACGGTCAGCCGTGATGAGAGGCGCTTTTCTGTAAATGGACGTGGCCGCAATCAGCCGGTCTGCCGGGTCGGCGTTTATTTTTGGATAAAGTTTGGCGGAAAGATAAGCAATATCCGGTGTTATGGGCTGTACAATGTAGTTTCTCGATCTCAACAGAAGATCAATAAATTCCGGGTATTCCGCATCAATCTCAAGCCTTTTTTTCTCCATGAGCATGGATATTTCCCATAAAGAAATATCACAAATAATAATTCCATCGGAATTATTAGCGTTGAGAAGCGCTTCCCGCGCTTTACGACTGAGCTTATCCTGCGAGAGCGCATCCCAGATCATAATATGTGTATCAACGGTAACAATCAACGTTCCGCCTTCCAGGTTTCGGATACGGGAGAGAGGATATCGTGGATTTTGGCCGTCTTCTTCAGCTCCTTCAGTTTGTTTTGAGCCTGTTTTACAGAGTCATCGGTCGGAACGAGTTTTGCTACCGGTTTCCCTCTGGAGGTTATGATCAGCGTTGTTCCTTTTTCAACCTGTTTAAGCGCTTTCATTAAATTTGCTCTCAGGTCGCTGATGGCAATATAATTCATTTTACACCATCCTGTTAATTGTACAATTAAAATGTACAACTAAGATAGGGATAAAGCAACTCTTTTTCCGTTTGGATTAACGCTTCATTTTTGATTTTAAGGCCAGCCAATCTTCGGGACGCAGCTGTTCCAAAAAATTGAACTCGCCGGCACCGGCCAGCCATTCCCCGCCGTCGATGGTGACCACTTCGCCCGTGATATAGGCGGAAAAATCGGAAAGCAGGTAAGCAGCCAGATTGGCCAGTTCCTCGTGTTTTCCCACCCGTTTTAACGGAATGCGCTGTATCATTTTTTCTTCGAAAGAGGGATCGGGCATCAGGCGTTCCCAGGCGCCTTTGGTAGGAAAGGGCCCCGGCGCGATGGCATTTAATCGGATGCCGTATTTGCCCCATTCCGCAGCCAGCGAACGGGTCAGATTAAGCACCCCGGCCTTTGCTACCGCCGAAGGCACCACATAACCCGAACCGGTGGAAGCGTAGGTGGTAACAATGTTGAGAACCGTACCTTTGGTTTTGCTTTCAATCCACTTTTTTCCCACAGCCAGAGTCGTATAATAGGTTCCTTTGAGCACGATATCCACAATGGTATCGAAAGCTTTGTAACTCAAATATTCCGTTGGGCTTATAAAATTGGCCGCGGCGTTGTTCACCAGCATATGCAGAGCGCCGAATCTTTCCTCTATTTGTGAAAGAAGGGCGTCCAGATTTTTGTAATCGCGCACATCGTGCTGCAGGGGTATAATCGCATTTCCTGTTTTCCCGTTAATTTCCTCTGCGGTCTGTTCCAGCACTTCCAACTTGCGGCTGCTGATGCACACATTGGCTCCCAGTTCGGAAAACCGCGTGGCCATGGATTTCCCCAATCCCGTCCCGCCGCCGGTAATGAGGATCGTTTTATCTTTTAATATCTGATCTTTGAACATGGTCAACCCCTAAATACATACAATCGGTTTCAAAGATAAAAACAATATTGCCTTGATGGTAAGAATTACAACTATTTATGTGTATGATTACTAAAGCTATTTAAGAAATCAACCGCTTTATCCGGAAAATCCGTAAAAATTCCATCAATATCAACCATGAAATAAAAAATAAATAAAAGCTGATCGAATGAAGCGGCATATTGGGGAAGTTTATCGCTGCGGAATGTGTACGGATGGACAACCAGGCCCGCCTTGTGCGCTTCCGATACCATAGGAGTAATTTTGATTTGTTCTAATTGCGAGTCACGAGCCACAAGTGAATTGTATGACGGCCCGATGCCATCGGCATATTCGCTAATTTCCGTATAATTTATGTTTTCTGAATCCCAGTTATACTCATTCAGTAAGAATTTCTCACCGTTGTGTAAAACAGCATATTTCTTCTTATTCGAGCCGGGCAGAAGCAGAACGAGTGGGATATTCATACTTAATTGGTTAAATAGTTCATTCTTAATACGCTTCAATTCTTTAGCCTCAAAACATTGAAAATAAATTTTACTATTTCTTGTATCGTAGCCGTATTTTTTCAGAATCTTAAGACTGATTAGAGCTATGTCTTTCCCTTCTGCATGATGAAAAGCAGGTGATTTTATTTCCGGATATAAGCCGACATTTTTTCCGAAGCTTTTATTCATACCCTGAATCAACTCTATTTCTTCTTCGAAAGTATGAACCTTAAAAGAAGATTTACCCAAAGGAAACCGGTTGAGATATACAGCCACCCGTTTTCCATTTTTAATTTTATAGCGCTCGGTCATATCCAGTTGTTTTATTTCCGCCAGCGTAAAATCTATTACATAATAACGCCCGTCGGACCTCTTTCTATCAGGAAAAATATCCGCCACATTTGTAACCCGGTCTAAAAAAATATCATGTAAAACAACCAGCCTGTTATCTTTGGTCAAAACCAGGTCTTGCTCTATATAATCGGCGCCCATGACATAAGATACGGCTTTGGTTTCCATACTATGCTCGGGTAAATAACCGGAAGCACCTCGATGAGCAATAACGATTTTTTCACCCGCTATTCCATTGGACAAAACTATAACTCCTAAAATAACAGTTTGGAAAATCAGTTTTTTCATTCTATTCTCCACATTTTAACATAACGTAGTCGTTTTGTCAAAGAATTATCGGACAAGAACCATTTTATGAAGCAAAGAAAATTTTTTTGACCTAATGGCTATAAAATAAACCCCCGAGGGAAGCACATTTCCTTCATCGTCCGTACCATTCCAGCGTAGCAAATTAGAACCTTTGTAATACTTTCTGGGTTCAAAAGTGCGCACTCTTTGACCAAGCAAATTATACATAGTTATTTCCAAATCAAAATCATCATTTAACTCAAATGTGACAACCGTAGAGCTATTAAAAGGATTAGGATAGCTATTGTAAATACGGTTTTTATATAAAAGAGTACTCTTTTCATCACCGAATATTGTGACAACAGAATCCAGGCCATTTATTGTTGTACCTGGCGAAAAAGGTTTATCAGAAACCGCCAAATGTTCCACAAAGTTATCGTTAAGGGAATTTTGACCATCCGGACTACGTGTGAGGGAATTATTGTTATCAGCTTTGGCAAAAGTGGATTCTTGTACTTCCCAGGCAATACCTTCAACAATTGAACCGCTCGGAGGCCCGGCATCAGCTTTGGAACCGTAAGCTAAATACATATCCATCTGTCCTGATGGAGATACAAGTAATACATAGTCTCCGGAATTGGCTAGACCGTTTCCTATACTGTCATCCGTTGCAAAGACTTTTGTTATTAGGGGATCGGGGTCATAGCCCGGCACTTTGCTGACATTTCCTCCACCGAAGACCACAACGAACTGATGGGCGTATAATACATAATCTTCGGGAAAAGTAAAATTCAATCGCTCATCGTCGCCCAGTTTCCATCCGCTCAAATCAAACGGCAGGTCTGAAATATTTAAAATTTCCACAAATTCATCCTGCCAGCTGTTGCGCATTCCATCATTGTTGGCATCCCCCATTTTTTCATCGGTATCGGGGTCAACCAGAACTTCATTTATAAGGATCGGTATTTCATTTTCATCTTCATCGATGTTTTCGGAAAGGACTTCTTCGGATATAGTAAAAATAAAGGGATAGAATGTGTTCCACGGCGAGGATTTCTTCTGAAAATACTTAGCGCCAGATTCTGACACATTAATCAATTCGCCCTTTGCATTAAAACTGATGTCCTCTCCGCCACTGGGAACTGTGAAGGATGTGTCGATCACGGGTTCAGCAAACTTAGATAAATCGCTGTACTTACAACGGTAAATACGACTGCCATCACTCATACCCGTTTTGCTGATAAATAAATATCGCTCACCATGTATAATACGCCAGGCTACACCTTGAGTATTATACGGTAAGCGGTAAATTTTGGGAACCTCGGAAGTCAATATTCGACCAGCATCATCCAAAGGATATCCGTAAAGATATGGTTTGTTCGAGTCACTAGAAGTTCGATAATCTCCAACCCAGATTGTATCACTATAATAGGTAATAAACGATGCCTTTGACTGAACAGTGTACAGATTACTATAGTCTGTTGCCAGATCCTGATATTTTTCAGTTCCTGATCCCGTAAACTGCGGTATAGGATAGACTTCCACCTGTGAACCTGTGGCTACATAAATAGCATTATTTTTGAAGGCAATACCTCCATTGTGCCCGGTTTTCATTTGTCCGGTAAGGCGAAAACAACGCCGCACCTTTCCATTTTCGGGATCAATTTCCACAATAATGGAACGCTTGAGACGAGTAGTCCCATCAACGGTTTTATGGTATAACGATATATAGATCATCCCGGTTGAATCGGCAAAATCTTCATCTTCGTATGAATTGGTTACTCCCTGGGGGATAAATTCATCATTCAAATAGGGAACGAATATTGTCCTCGTTATGGGTGTCAGATTATCGCTTATACGCATGTCCATGGATTCTTCGCTGCCATTTGGCGGATAATCATGATAGGCAACCAACCCCATATAGGCACTGCCATCGGCAGGACCGCCTGCCGAACGGTATGCATTAACAGGAATATAATTTCTCAGTATGGCAGCATACAGCTCTCCTTTAAAGCTTTTTTCTAAACTATCTACCGCAGTATATCCCAATTGAACCTGCGCATTGAGCACTGTGAAGCCCACTCCAGCTCGTAACGCTACTTTTTGATACGCTTGTTCAAACCCATTTATTTGGATGCTTTGTTCAATGGAATCGTCACCTACCCGACAATACCAGCCTATCCTGAGCCATTCGGATGTAGAAACTTGTTCAGGCATTACAAGACTATAAGTTTCATTGGAAAGGCGAGCATATAAAATCAAATGACCATCCTGGAGAGACAACCTGACGCCGTGAGCTTTGCTTGTATCGTCCCAGGTTACCAAATTGCCATCGAGCGAAAATATTTTAACCCACAATTCACCGGCTACTTCAAAATAACCAAAAGCGCTCAAATACGCATTTTCTGTTGAGACAATGGTAGAAGAATCAACATAAAAATATGCCGTATTGCGGGATGAATACCCCCACCCATCTGTCCCGCGCGCCACTTCTTCGCTATCTTCCGTACGTTGATTCACAGATACATTTGAGACTATGACCGGAGTTTGTAATTCCGAGCTTACATCGTAGTCCGCATTATATCGGAACAAAATTTTATGCTGAGCTGCGGCATTGCTGTGGATAAATAACAGTAAAATAAATACGAATAATATTTTTTTTATTATCATTTTGATCAAATCTAATGTTAAAAAAGCCACCATAGCTAATAGCTATGGTGGCCGGTTAAAAAAATCATTTCATTAAAATCATTTTATGAACAGATTCGAATCCATCCGCTTCTATCTTGTAAAAGTAAATTCCGGTGGGCATTTGTCTGTTCAGATTGTTTTTACCATCCCATTCCACTTTATATCGCCCCGGAGAAAACGTTTGATTAACCAGAGTTCTTATTTTTTGTCCCCGTACGTTATAAATAGATAGAACAATTTTCGAGGATCTGGGTACGTCAAAAGCGATGGTTGTAGTCGGATTGAATGGATTCGGATAATTTTGTTTTAAGCTGAACTTTCGTGGTAACCCGGTATTGTCGTCATTGGTAATAGTAGTCAGCGAATCTTTACCATTAATCGTCTGAGCAGGTGAGAAAGGCTTACCGTTTACCGAATCGTGTTCCATAAACGGATCACTTACACTAACATCGCCATCCGGATTCCGGGTGACCGAGTTATTGTTATTAGCCACCGCTTGAGTTTCAATACGAATTTCAAAATCTATTCCGGAAACCACATCGGATGTTGGCGGACCATTATTGTATTTGCTGTTATAACCCATATACAGGTCATAACTTCCATCCGGTGAAATAAGCAGAAAATAGTCGCCACTGTTGGCCAGACCGTTACCCAGTTTATCCGTTGTATCCGACACAAAAACCCTAGTCTTCAGCGGGTCAGCATCATAACCAGGTACATTGGATATATCACCGCCTCCGAAGATAGCTACGATTTGTCCCGGTTTCATAATGTAACCATCAGGGAAAGTAAAACTGAGCTGTTCATCATCACCGGCCTGAAAACCGGTCATATCAACCTCTTCCGTACCTACATTAATAAGTTCAACAAATTCATCCTGGCTTCCGTCCCGAACGCCATCACCGTTGGCGTCGCCTAAAATAGGATCGGAAGAAGGGTCAGCAAGCAATTCATTGACTATAATCGTGGGAGTTACGCCATACATGTTGCTGAAATAGGCCGTATAAGTTTGGCTACCCGTCACTACAATATCCAGGGGATTGGCATTGTTAGTTTCGTCACCAAATCCCCAATGGTCAAAGACGAAAAAGTCGGCCGGCGTTGCCTGGAGTGAGACATAATCGCCATAGGTGTAACTGGAGCTATCCGGATCTTTGCTCACCGTACCCCCGCTAGCGGGTACTGCATTCACATCAATACTAAAGGATAATTTAGGATGCCCATCAATTGTTGTATTGGGAGAAAACGTTGCAGAGCTGTCACTAGCTACCAAATGTTCAACAAATGGATCTTCTTTCTCCTGATCAGCATCCGGATAGCGAGTTACCGAGTTATTATTGCCTGCATCTGCTGCAGTTTCTATCTCAAATTCCCAGGTATCAATACCAGAAACGGCATCGCTGGTAGGCGGCCCGGCGCCATATTTTTTCCCATAGGCAAAGTACATATCGTGGTTACCATCGGGCGATTGAACAACTAAGTAGTCTCCGCTATTGGCTAATCCGTTTCCTATACTATCTCCTGTAGCAAAAACACGTGTTTTTAACGGATCCGGATCATACCCCGGTACATTGGAAACATCGCCTCCACCAAAGATGGTTAAAAAGTCGTATGGTTCCAATACATAGCCATCCGGAAATTGGAAGTCGATACGTTCATCGTCTCCTACTTTCCAGCCTGTTAAATCCAAAGGTGAACCGGAAACATTGATGAATTCGACAAACTCATCTTCCTGAGCGTGTCTGACACCATCGCCATTCGCGTCACCATCTTCCACGGAAGTCGCAGGATCTACTAACACTTCGTTAATGAGCAGTTTTAAATCACGCTGCACTTTTACCCATTCCGGGTCGGCATAACCGACCGAATCCGGATCGCCCAAAATACCGGTGAAGCCATTACCCGTAACATCTTCGGCAACGTCCCCGCTTCCCTCATCAAAATGCCACAGGGCTATGGTATATTCATCTACTTCAAAAGGTTGGGTCGCTGGCGTAAAATCGGATGTATAACGGGCGATTGCCGAAAGACGTACTTCATCAATCGTGCCCCGGAATGTCTCAAAACGGGCATCCAACAGATTCACGGCGCCACTTCCGATAACGATTTCCTGAGTTCCGCCATAAACGGGCAGGCAGGTTTCACCTTCTTCATTTGGCTCAATATCTGCGCTCATTACGCCGTCTATAAAAACGCGCATGGAGTCCTCGGTATCCCAGACATACGCTATGTGATACCAACGAGGTTCCCATATTGTGATATCAGGATACACATCCTGGGTTACATTGCCATCCTGAACAAAGCATTGTAAACTACCCGAACCCCGTTTCCAGGTGAGGCCCATATCCCCTTCATTGTTCCCACCCAGATTTTTACTGAACAAATAGGTATAGTCAGGATCATGGGTATCCGATTTCAGGATAGAATCGGGTTTAAACCACATTTCAATTGTTCCTGCGTTAAGCACAAACGGAAACAGGTCCGGTGCGCTTGGTACAATTACCCTGTCATGCTCCTGCCAGGTAAAATGAAGAGCATTACCCCATTGCGCAAATGTTGTAGCAGGCAATAAGATAGCAATTAGCAGAATGGTAAAAAGAAACTTCTTCATACATTCTCCTTTCTTGTTGATTAAATAATTTAGACTTATCTGAGATAGGAACTGTTGTACCATAAGCAGCCTCCTTAGGTTGTGGGTACGTTGGTTTTGAGATCGTTTATTACCAATCCAATCGAGGTGTCAAAACGGGAGTGAGTTTCGTCATACATCAGCGTTTTGACGGTAAATTTAAGTTTATCACTTCGATACATATCTTCCGAATACTGAAATGGTTTTCCTTCATTTGTAAAAATAAGTCGTTTCATTAACAATAAAGGGCTGCCCGGTTGGATATTTAACAGTTTGCTTTCTTCAGGTCCGGCCAAAACCGCTTCAAAACTTTGTTGAGCACTACCTAAACGTAAATTCGTTTCACGGTACATCAGGCTGTAGATCGATTCTTTTTCCAGATCAAATTTCAGGAATATTTTAAACAACTCGTAAACAAAATATGAACGTTCAATTATCAAAGGCTCATCATTTCCGAACCGAAGTCGTTGAATTTTGGTAATCAAACCCGTTTCGCTAAGCCCCATTAACTTGCGGATTCTTTTACTTGCCTTTTTGGTTTTAATTTCCAGAATCCGCGCTGAGGCCTTCTTATTATGCATATTCATTAATTCGGTAAAGCCCATTAAACGCATCGCATCCTGTTCGATTTTTTTATAAGTAACAAAAGTGCCCTTACCTTTTTCGCGTATAATAAAACCCTGGTGCAAAAGCATCTTAAGCGCCTCACGAATGGTTCCCCTGCTTACCTGATACTTTTGTATGAGTTCGCTCTCGCTGGGAATACGATCCCCTTCCTGATAATGTCCTTCCCGTATATCCTTATACAAATCTTCGAATATTTGGTAGAACTTAGGCATAAAGTTTTTATTAAACGGCGCCATGTCTTTCTCGCTTGTATTTATAAAGTTAACTTAACTGTGTTTATTCAAATATTTAGTTTTTTAGATGATTTTTATGGTTTATATAAATGTATTCAATATAATTTTCTATTGCTTGCATCATCTGCTCTTCATTCCAGTCCAAATATTCGGATGCAAGCGGAGCAATATTCTGAACGCAATCCAGCCCCATACAAAAACTTGTACCAATCGATGTGCGGCGAAGCAGTATATCTTCCAGAGTTTTGGCCTGCTCAGCCTGAATTGCATACACAACCTGCGCTAAAATGTCTGAATTATTTTTGCAAACTGTTTGTTTTAATTCCGGATTTTTCTCGGTGAGGGCTAATATCTCTTTAAAACGACTGCCATAATACAATATAAGATGCTTAACAACTTTCTCACTTAATGTAAATCTTCGCGCATATTCCCGTACCTGATTATCCAAATCTGTAGTATATGATACGAATCCTTTACCACCGATTAATGTATAAGATTGGGTGAGACATTTTGTACTACAGCCGAGTTTCCTGCAAACCAGATCCACACATTCTTCAGCCAAACTACGATAGGTGGTAAGTTTACCTCCTATGATAGAAATTAAATTATCCGGTCCCTCAAATTTTCCATGGTCCAAAATTATATGGTTGCGTGTGATTTGACTTTCTTTTTTCCCCGGCTCATAAGGCAATGGACGTACCCCGGAATAGGTATATACAATATCTTTTTTTGTTACAGACCAGGAGGGAAAAAGATGATGTAATTCGGTTAATAAATAGTCAACTTCCTCTTCGCTGGCAGTAATATGATCTAAATCGCCATCATAATAAATATCCGTTGTACCTATTAAATAATAATCTCGCCAGGGAATAACGAAAAATGGGCGACCATCCTGAACAGCTTCCACATAATACGCGTTCTTAGGCCCATGATCAAATTTACGGATTAAGATATGACTCCCTTTTGTTCCCCCCATTTTCCGAGGTATAGAGTTATCTATGCGTTTGTTCACCTCATCAACGAAAATACCACCGGCATTTACGACCATTCTTGCAGAAATTTCTAATCTGCTGTTATGGATTTTATCATGAATCAACAAAGTCTTACGATCCGTATGATCAGAGACCGATAATACTTCATGATAATTCAGCGTAAGCGCTCCTTCCCTTTGGGCGCTAAGTACAACCTCTATACACAACCTCTCGGGATAACCGATCTGACAGTCATAATAACTGGCCACTGCTCTTAGTCCTTGCTTATTTATTCCACTATCCAAAGGGAGTCTATGTCCGTTATTTCCCACCCGATAAAAGTTGTGTGAAGGTAAGCTCTTGTCGTAAGAGAGAATGTCATACAATATCATACCCGCTTTTATAAGTACAGGACCGCGCTTGCTGTGCCGGTAAACCGGCACATTCAGTTTAAGCGGCCAGGCCAAATGTGGTGCATTGCGCAATAACCGTTCTCGCTCTCGTAGGGATTCTCTTACCAGGCCGAAATCGAAATATTCCAAATAACGTAAACCACCATGAATAAGCTTAGTCGATGCACTGGTAGTATGACTGCCAAAATCGTCTTTTTCCAATAATACAACAGATAGACCACGCAATGCCGCATCAAGCGCAATACCCGCTCCGTTAATTCCTCCCCCTATAATTGCCAAATCGAACAGCTTATTCTTTTTATTTGAGCGAACTAAATTATTACCCATAATACAAAAACATTAGAAATCCAGGTCTATAGAAAAACGTTGTACATTGCCCAGAATACCCCAGTCTGAATAGGCATAGTTAAATGTAATCCCAAAAGCGCTGCTGATATCGTAATTCAGGCCGGCACCAAAGGTAAGCCCATTTTCACGGCTGGAATCAAAAAGGGATTGGAATCCAGCTCTAATTGCAAAACGTTTCATCAGCATATATTCCAAACCCGTGTTTACATATTCAACATTGCTGCTGGGATGATTTAGATCGATCAGGGCTGTTATTTGATTATTAGAATTGATATCCATGGTATATGCCAGCCCAAACCTGAAAAGCAGGGGTAAAGGAAAGGCATCTGTTTTTAACTGTGTATTTAGCTTATCATTAGAATAATTCTGCGGATCGTCGTCATAAGGGCGTGTAAGGTCTCGCCCGCTTAATTGCATATCTGTTCCGAAGTTTGATATACTTGCGCCTATGGTTAAGCCATCCCAAATCGTATGATAAAGTATGCCCACATCAATCGCAAAACCCTTAGCGGATTCGTGCCATATTTTTTGTTGAATATACTTTGCATTACAACCAAAGGAAAAACGATTGGTCAATTTAACAGCAAAGCTCACACCCAATAATAAATCCGAAGCATCATAATATTCACCGGTTCCTTCCGGCTGGAGGATTGTACGCACCGGCTGTTGATCAACATAATCAAGGACCGAAAGGATCAATCCGACAGTAATGGATTCCCCCACAGGCAGAACGAGACCAAAGTATTCCAGTTTGGTGTTTGCTAACCAACCCGTATGATTTGCCGAAACGGAGATTCTGTTCAATTCGGTAATTCCTGCGGGGTTCCAATAAAGAGCTGAGGCATCATTGGCATAAGCAGTAAATGCTCCGCCCAGTCCCAACGCTTTGGCTCCAATTCCGATTTCCAGGAAAGCGGCCGCAGATGTACCGCGATTGGAAATATTTTCGGCAAAATTTACAGCATAATCCTCTTCCCCACCCTGGGCATACAAACGGGGAATCAAAAATATAAACAAGAGAAGTAAAATAAAACCTAAATATATGAAAGGTTTTCTCATTATTGTTCCTCGCAACCGTGGATAGATAATATTCTATTTTCACTCATTTTATCAGAGCAAATTTACCAATTTTTTCACCCAAACCGGGTGCCTGAACATGAAAAATATAAACGCCGTATGAGACGGTTAAACCATCATCGGAAATTAAATCCCAGGATTCTGATCCGTTGGATATAGTGCTCCGATGTTCTATCGTTTTGACTAATCTTCCACTAATAGTGAAAATACGAATCGTACATTCCGTGGGAAGATTTACAAAATCTATGCGACGCTCACCCCGTCCCGAAGAATAAAACAATGGTTTTTCCCAGGATGCGGATACAACATAGGGGTCCGGTACAACATAGATATTATCCAAATTATCTGCAGCTAATTTTTTATCTCTTTTGCTGGTATAGGTAATGAACTCATATACATCATCCGATGTGAACGGTTTGCTGACTTCAAAGAAAAAAACATCCCCTTCTTCCGGTGCGCGGGGGTTCTCAACCTCACTGCTATCACCAAAAACAATACGCCAGGCTGTATTATACCGGAATCCTTCAATATTATAAGCGACAACAATTTCATCTCCAAAATTAAGCATACCATCTTTATTGGTTTTTTCGTTGAATAAAAACTTATATTTTTTATTTGTGGTTGTGCTCCACAGCTGGAAATTCACCGGCTTGCGCAAAAAGGGCAACGGGTCAAAGGATGTATCGGCATTGGCCTGCATCACCCTGATTTCAAAATCTTCGGGCAGGGGTAATGATTTATTCGATTCAAGAAGGGCAACCGTTGCCGGCATGTTGGCTTCTCCTTTTATCCAGCCGAAATCTGTCACCTTAGCAGAATCGTTATTAAATTCGAACTGTAAGCCGTCAATAATTTCATTGCCCAACTCGAATTCATCATAAGGAGTCACTACATACACTGTATCCTGTAGTGTTACATCCTCAACAATCACCGACTGGGTATAGCGCGCCAATGAGGAATCTTTAAAAGTAATCCGATAGGTGTGATTGTCTTTCAGGCTGTCCGCCAACAAAACATTTACATTTACCGATCCAGTGGCGATACCGCTTTTATGAACCACACCTTGCCCTATATTGCCTTCCACATACCCGGCGCTGGGGGCATTGGGTACTACTACAGCGCAATTTCGGCCAATATTGATTACATTGCCCACCAAATCGGTTTGAATAATTTTACTGCACTCACTTGGAGCCACAGGGGCCAATAACGGCTCATCCACAATCCCACGATCATAAAAATCTTCATCATACCCTTTATCATAGGATGTAACTGCATAGTAGTATGTACGCCCGTTATCCACATCTTCATCTACAAAATAATATTGCAAACCCGTGTCTTCGCCCATGGCGAAGTGAGCGCCGCTTTCTCCGGTTTGGATAGGATGGGGACCGGTTAAACCGTCTTTAAGATCAAATTGAGCAATTGGTTTCCAAAAAATGGGATTACCATACGCGTCTGTTATTGTTTTTATAGAATTGAAAGATGGATCTGTAGAACGGTAAATCAGATAGCCCTCGAAATCTTTACCATAGATCGGGTCTATGGATTGCTCTGCACGGCTATCCCACCTCAGAATTACTTTTCCGTCACCAGCAGTTGCCTTTAATGTAGGCAGAAGCGGCGGTTTGGTAAAATTATAGTCTGCATCATAGATGCGCTGCATAGTACGCTTGTTACGTAAAATATCGTCAAAATCGTTGCCAAATAAACAGGCTATGGCAAATTTGCGTGTTTCACCCTTTGGCAAGCTAAAATATCCGGAACCGTAAATAAAGGCCAGGTTAGAAGGCAAAGCCCCGCCGAACAAACCGGGGGTCATTTCATTCCATAACCGCTCATCGTCACTGATATTACCGGCCGGACGTAACAGAAAACTGGTTAATCCGATTTGGTCGGATTCGTCATTATCGGTTTTACCGAAGTTCGGTTCGCCTTGGTCCGGCATGCCATTGGCTTCTGTGCCGTCCAAATCCGGACCCGGGTAATCCTGATCATACGGGCCAATTCCGTCCGAACCCTTATCGTCAAAAATATCTTCGCCCTCATCCCATTTACCGTTCTCATTAGCATCATGATATGGGCGCCAGTCGCCGTCTTCGTCGCCTTCCCAATGGTATTTTGGCGGTCCGAAATTTCCAATGGGACCGAATATATAGGAGCCGCGATCATTGTCCTGGCGTTCATCCACCAAACCATCTTCATCATCATCAATCCCATTTAACGGGTCTCCCGGACTTTCCAGAAAGGCAAAGCCAAAATAACCAACACCTGGACGTCCTTTATTATCATAACCATCCAGATCCCAGCAATAAGTAATATCATCCTCGGTGTCAAAATATGCATCATCATCCATCGAATCGCCTTCGCCTCCGACAGCCGGATCTATATACATGCCAAAAACCACTTTTTCCAGATCCTTATCGCTAACATTTTTAATATCATATCGGACTATAAGAATATCTTCGGCTTCTACCTGAACCCATTGATATCCACGCACCTTAACTTGCAGCCCTAAACCGCGGCGGCCTGTTGGAAAATCAGCCGAGTCTTCCGAGCTGCCGATGAATGGATAATAGTCGAATTCATCGTTATTTCGGTCATCCATCACATAGTAACTTTCCTGGTCTGCCCGGGTATAGGCGCCAAATTCGCCATTCCATTTACCGTCACGCGAACCGGGTTCGCCGGGATAATCGTAAGGCCACGACTTTGGCCAGGTCTCCGGTTTATGGCTCATAGCCGGATAGTTATCTATGTTTTCCGGCCCGTCATTGAAATAACCGGGCAGAGGTTCCCAACCGTAAGTATGCGAGCCATCCGGCGCAATGTCGAATGATTTTGGATTGGTGTAGTTTTCGGACATGATGTGGATGGTATCTCCATGGGCATCAACCACTTCTGCACCGGCAATCATAATAAATTCGAAACCGTACCAAATGCCGGAGCCCTTTGGCCATTCCATTTTGGGTGGTTCGTAACGGCTACCCAGATTTCCGAAGTTGGAAAAACGTGTATATACCAGATTTCCATCGTGTACCCCGGTGCGTCGTTCGTCCCTGCCGCTTAGTTTATTTAATTTCAGTAGGTTGGATTTATCTGTATCCTCTTCCTGAGCAGACAAAGGTTTAGCTATAGTAAATAAAAGTAGCCAGGCGATGAAAAATATAATTAATGTGGTCAACTTTTTATGCATTCTAATCCCTCAAGTTGATTTTAAAAATAAACGGTTAATCCCAATACAACCCTGCGGGGTTCGTAATAAAAATCCGGCCGAAGGTCCATTTCTTCTAAAGTAAAATTAGGATTTCTTTCCAGAATTTGGCGGTCGGCGTTAGTGCGATAGGGGAACTGTGCTCTTCCTGTACTCGAATACACTTTTATCTCGTTCAAATTATCAAACAGATTGTATATTTTGGCAAAAAGCCGCATTTTTTGATTAAACAGTTTGAATGTTTTGTAAAGATTAAGATTTATATAGAAAATATCGGGTTTACGATCGCTGTTACGGAATTGAGTGGTTAAGGCACTGCCCGGATTTGACGGTGTGTAAGGTTGTCCCGATTCATACCTTCCGATAATTCCAATATTCCAACTACGCGGATCGCCTATGCGCACCGTTGCATTGATTATATGCGGTTGATCCCAATCCAATGGCAGAACCTGTTTTTCACTTTCACGCGGCGGATGAGATTGGAAATCATAAAAAACTGAATTGGGATCGGAAGCATTACCCCGCGCCACCTGATAGGTATAATCTATAGTTGCAGCGAACATATCGGAATAGATTTTTTCCAGGGCGAGGGTAATACCTTTTACATTGCCATAGTCGCGATTAATGTAACGGGCATACACTTTTTTATCACGAGTGTTAATGATTTCCTGACCAAGCAAATTCTTAATGTCTTTATAATAAACCGTAATATTTAAGCCCCAGGTGGCCGCTAATTCTTGCTGGAAACCGATTTCGTACGATATATTTTTTTCCGGTAGCAAATTGGCATTCCCCATAATTGTTTCCAAATCGCCCAGCTCAATCTCAAATTCCGAATTGGCAAAAATATAGGAAAAGCGAGGAATTTGAAAAAAATGCCCGTAAGAAACATGAAACACCCCAGTTGACGAAACCGGGAAGGCCAGGCCAAACCTTGGACTTAACTGCCAGCTCGGGGTGCTGGGCTCGCGTGGCGAACTGCTACGTATCCCGTCATCGATGTCGGTGATCGCTTCCAGGTCTGTAAGTACTTCCGATCGAGAGTCCCAATAATCGAATCGTAATCCGGCATTAAAAATAATCTCATTGAATTCGACTTTATCCTGTATGTAAACAGCAAATTCCAGAGGTTTGTGATTGTAGAAATTATTGTTGGATGTGTTGCGGGCGGGTATTTCCAGATTTGGCGGTTCATAGACCGCGCTGCGGGAAATTGTGGTTAAGGTGTTATGCGTTATATCATGATATTTCAACACTCCCCCAAATTTGACCAGATTATATGAATTAACCTGACTGGTCAAATCAAATTTACCCAGCATAGTATTTACGATATTATCGTATCGGGAATTGTTGGTTCCCCCAAAATAAAACCCGTTCAGGTAGAGTGCTTTACCTTGGTACCGGTTATCAAGCGGGTCCTCGAAGAGATAAGATTTATCCTCTTTGGATGAATAGGAAAACCCAAGTTTATAAAAAGTGCGATTAGATAATGAATGCGTAAAATTAAGGATATGGTTAAAACTGGTACGGTATTTTTCGGGGACACCGTCAGGAGCGTAACGCCTTGCATCGCTGTATGTTTTCCATGTTTGTTGGTCGGCAAACAATGAGTAGGTTATATCCGTTCCCTGCCATAAACGAAAGCGCATATTACCATAAATGGAATATTTCATACGTGGATTAAGGGGAACGTAAGATCCATCACCGGTTTGCAAAGAATCAGGAATTTTGATACCGATTAATCTTTCCTCTTCGCTCGGGTTTTGTTGAGCCTCATGATAATAGGCCTGGATAGGAACCGTATCGTCAATACGGGTTCGTCGCTCTCCGTATAACCAACCATCCGTATTATAGATTCGACCGGAAAAGAAGAAGGATGCATCCGGGAAAAACGATATAGGCCCGCTTAAACTTAATTGTAAATTGTATTCCCCCAATCCCACCTTTCCTATATTCATGTAGATATCGTCGTTTCCACTGACATGGTCACCAAGCCAGAGCGTTGCATCTCCCGAGAATTCCTGCGTACCTCCTTTGCTGACCACATTGATAACTCCGGACTGCGCCTGACCATATTCCGCGTTAAACGTTCCTGAGATCACCTGCAATTCCTGTATCCAACTGTTTTCCATTTCCACAAGGCTACCCCCGCGATATTGGTCGGTAACAGGAATTCCATCGACCATATAAGCAATTTCACCGGCCCGTCCGCCACGCATATGGAATTTTCCACTAGCGTCTTTGGTGATACCGGACTGAAGCGAGATTAAATCTTCCACCTCCTGGACAGGTAAAGCATCAATCTGCTCGCTGGTTACATAAGCCATTGTATTTGTACGGTCTTTTTCGACTATCGGACGAGAAGCCACTACCACTACCGCCTCTCCCTCCAATATTTGCTGAGAAAGCATAAAATTTTGAATCGTTGTGCGGTCAGTAACCACCTGAACATCATTCACAACCACACTCTGATATCCGATGGCAATAATTTCAAGGGAATATTTTCCCGGCGGCACATTGATTATAAAATAGCTCCCGTCTAAATTTGTAGCCGCCCCCATTGCAGTGCCTTTGATAACCACATTCGCTCCGACTAACGGTTCACCTGTTTCTTTATCCAAAACAACGCCTTTAATTTTACCGGTTGTGCCGGAGAAACTTATACTAAAATATAAAAGGGGCATCAGAAAGATGGCTATTATTTTTAACCTGTTCATATATTCTCCATAAAATTCGGCAAGTCTCTAAACACGTTAAGTATCCTTGCGCTCAGGCACGCGGTTTCATATTCCAAGTAAAACTTAAAAGGAAAATCGCCAGCAGAGTACTGCCCAATATGACAAAAATCACCAGATTCCAGGCCGTCTCAGAACCATAGATTCCACCAAAATAATCGACTATCCAACCAAAACCCTTTGCCTGAACGGTACGCCCAATGTACCCAAATAAACCTATAAATCCGGCGGCTGTACCGACGGCCTTTTTTGATGTTAAATCCAGACCCGCAACGCCCAGGAGCATCACAGGAGGATAAACAAAAAACCCTATAACCGATAGAAAGAACATGTCCAACCAAAAATGACCTGGTGGATTCAAATAGATACCCGTAAATGCCATAAAAATTGGAATCATGCACAACAAGCTTACCATTCCCCGGCGTCCACCCACTTTATCCGAAATCCAGCCCATTAAAATCGTGGAAGGAATGCCGCCAAATTCAATGACGAGAATAGCAAACCCGCCATCAGTCAGACTGGCGCCTTTTATTTCACGCAAATAGGTTGGCCCCCAATCCAACATACTATAACGCACGATGTAAACAAAAAAATTGGATATGGCAATGAGCCACAATGCCTTATTCTTTAGAACATAGTCAATAAAGAGTTCTCTTGTTCTTAGCTCTTTCTCATTTACACCATATTTCTTTTCATCTTCCGAATAATCATTTTTATATTCTTCGATAGGAGGCAGCCCAACGGATTGAGGGGTATCGCGTAATCGCCAAAATAAATACATTGATCCGACAACAGCGATCATCCCAGGAACATAAAATGCTGCCTGCCAGCCAAAATGGGAAGCCGCGTAAGCAGCCAAGATGCCAGCTAATCCCCCACCGATATTATGCGCAACATTCCAGATTGCAAATATGGAACCACGCTCACGCATGCTAAACCAATGACCGATAGAACGACCGCAAGGAGGCCAACCCATTCCCTGAATAAAACCGTTTAAAGCCCATAATAAAAAGTGTACGGTGTAACTCGCCACCCCACCGAATGCAAAATTACAAAAAGCCGTAAAAAGCAGGCCTGTGGCCATAAATTTTCGCGGGTCGCTACGATCCGAAAGAGAGCCCATTAAAAATTTGCCTATACCATAGGCAATAGCAGTAACTGCTAAGATACTGCCGATCATATTATGATCGTAGTTTAGGGCGCCTTCTATATCTTTTGCTACAGTTGACAGATTATTACGAACTAAATAAAAGGTTGCATATCCCAAGAAGGTCGACTCGAGTGTGCTCCAGCGGTATTTTTTGTAAGTGTGGTCTATTTCGCTTTCGGGTAACCGAGGGATTGGAAGCGGCGGTGCGTAAAAACTCTTAATGCGTTCGAACAACATTCATATTGCCTTTCATTAAGATATCCGAAAAAAACTATTACAGGAGAGAAAAATTCAGTATTTTGAATTTGACTTAATATATAAATGTATAGACATTTAATCAAGTAGGCAGGATATATTTTTACAAAAAAGAAAATACAGAATAATCTGTATTTTACCAGATTAGAAAATATCTAAATTCGGCGTCGTTCATTCATTTTGTTTTGCATTTTTCAGATTAAATCGGTCAACTGGTTCCAATGTATCCGGATTATACACTTTAACATCCACATTTTGTCCATGCACGTACACCAAAACCACAGCGTTTTGGGTCGTAAATCCATACGTTTGAGCGCTCCAAGGCGTTATCTCCTGGGCATAGTAAGGTGACCCGGCTGCGCCGTTATTTATTTGCCAAATGGAACGCCTCAATTTTAATTTATTGCCTGTATATTCCTCAGGATACAAAGAAGTTTGTGGCCCGATTAACGTACGGCAATAATTGTGCTCATCTCCTGTCAAAATTGCTACTACTTTTGTACTTTTATTTATAAATAAGTCTAAAAGCTCATCTCTGCGTTCAATGATACCTTTTGCTACAGGTTTGCCGGCAACATAAGCTCGCTTTTCATTGGAGCCATTATAATACATAGCATCTCCAACGTGCCCGCCATTGGGGAAAAATGGGGTATGAATGGTTACAAAAATATGATCAACATTTTTATCATTTTCCAATTTAATCAGAGTTTGTTTGAGCCATTCAAATTGTTTATCCATTACGTAACCATGCAGATTTCCAGAAGATTCATTATGATATTTCAGGCTGGGAGCATACCAATAGTCAGAATTGAGTACGATGATGGCAGAATTATCATAGTTGTAATAAAAAACATTTTCCTTATAGGATGGGAAATCATTTGTATCCATGTTTGGGTCATAGATAGAGCCATCTTCGCTAAGAGGGCCGTTCAAAGGATTTACAAAATGGCGCGCAAATATGGCTTCGGACGATTGATCCGCAAATGGAAACCGATCTATGGATAGCCCATAACGACCAATCCCGGGAAAACGATGAATCAATGCTTCATGGTTACCCATGCCTACAATAATAGGGAGATACGCCCCAAACGGTGATACCGCTCGTTTCCAATTTGCATATTGTAAATCCATGTTCTCCGTCTTCGTCGCATATCCATTTATGATATCACCGGTAAATTGGACAAAAGAGACCTGTTGTTGTGCGGCATAAGCGATAATTCGTTTGGTTATATAATGATTTACGCCATAGACACTACGTTCTCCCCCTCCCCGGCCGGCGCGTGAATCGCTGGCGTAGGCAAATACAAAAGGCCGGCGCGAGCCCGGCTGAGGAGCCGTTTTAAAATCATAGTTTAAGCTGTTATCCCCGTAATGAATCGTATATGTATAGCGCGTTGACGGTTTCAGCCCGTTCAGATTTATTTCATGATGGTAAGCGGATTGGGCATCCTCAAACTTTTTTCCGTCAACCGTTACAGAAGCCTTGATTTTGGTGTTGGTATCAAAAGAAATTACCGCTCCCTGATCAGTCAATAGATTGACAAAGGGTCCCTCGATAATGGTATCGTCTATTTCGAACGGTCCTGTGCCCTTGAAGGATATAATACCGTCATAAAGAAAATTACCGCGATCATCCACCACACGATACCCCAGTGTACCTTTTCCTTTTTCTTCCCAATGAATCATATCATAGCGTCCGCTCATCCGCTTTTTTATTTTTATTTCCGTCCTGCCGTTTTTTATTTTGGCTGTTCTGGCAAAATATACCGGTAAGGGATAACGTGCATCCTCATAGGGAATAAAACCGTAATAAAGAGTTCCATTCAAATCAGGGTTTTGGAAATTGAAGGCAATACCCTCATCCGTTCCCTTAGGATCACCCCGCAGATTTTCAAGTGTTAAAGGGGAGCTTGATGTATCGGCATATAAGCGCAACGTATCCGAAACCTGTAAATACAGCCTGCCCTGTTTGTCATACCCCATATTGCTGTACGACGCCGGTACATCCTGGGCAAGAAGAGACGTTACCGCCAACAGCGCGCTGATCAGCAGAATTATATTTGCAAACCGGCGATGCTGTGAAATAAATATATGGTTAAAGATTAAAGTCATAACCTGCTCCTTATATTTTTATTGGTTACCTCGTTTGAAAACCACCTTGCCGCCAATAATGGTATAATCCACTTTCGTTTCAGGAATCTTTTCTTCGGGAACGGTCAGAATATCCTGCGACAGAACGACAATATCGGCCAGTTTGCCGGGCGTTAGCGACCCCTTGATATCTTCTTCGAAAGCGGCGTAAGCGCCATTAATGGTATAGGCCTGCAAGGCCTGCTCGCGGTTTAAGGCCTGATCGGGGAAAAATCGGCTGCCGTCCGGAAGACGCCGGGTAACCAGCGCGTAATAATTGGCAATGGGATCGAGATGTTCCACCGGCGCATCGGTTCCGTTGCAGACCGTTGCACCGTTCTGCCATAATTTTTGCCACACATAAGCGCCTTCTTCCGCCCGCTGCCGGCCGATGCGTTTAACCACCCACGGGCCGTCCGAAGTGCAATGGATGCCCTGCATGGCGGCGATAACGCCGAGTTGTGCAAATCGGGGTATATCCTGCGCCGAAAGATGCTGGGCATGTTCCACCCGCCAGCGCCGGTCACCATTCTGCGGGAACTGTTTAAAAGTGCGCTCGTATAGGTCCAGCGTTTCACGGTTGGCCCGGTCGCCGATGGCATGAATGCAAAGCTGAAAATCGTTTTCGGCAGCGATTTTCACGGTCTCTTCCAGAACAGCAAGAGGTGTTGTGTTTAATCCGCTGGTGGAGGGATCATCGCTATACGGTTCCAGCATCCAGGCGCCCCGCGACCCCAAAGCGCCGTCCATATACCGCTTTATAGCACGAACCGTCAAAAAGTTGTTCGCGTAACCGATCAGACGGTATTCTTTTATTCTCTGACGCAGGGCGGCGTTGTCTTCGCCGAGCATTACCCATAGGCGAACAAACAGTTTATCCTTATCGGCCATTTCTTTTAAAAAGTCAATTACGCTGAACGGCTCTCCGGCGTCGTGAAAGCTGGTCACTCCATTGCTCAGACATTCCTGGGTAGCCAGCCGAAAAGCGCGAATCATGGTCTTTCGCTCGTTGGCGCCGCTTAACTGTTTCTTATATTCTTCATAAGCCGTCCAAAGCGGTTCTTCGGCATTCTCCAGAAAAATACCTGTGACTCTACCCTGTTTGTCGCGAACAATTTGTCTGCCGTCCGGGTCGGGCGTGCTATTGTTTATACCCGCTTTTTGCATGGCCAGAGCGTTGGCCAGCACGGCATGCCCGCTGGCATGCGTAAGTAAAACCGGATTATCGGGTGTTGCCGCGCTCAATTGCTCGTGAACCGGATATCCTTCAACCAATTTTTTGGGTAGCGGCCGCCATTTTTCCTGATGCCAGCCACGGCCCAGTATCCATTCCCCCGGTTCGGCTTTCGCGGCTGCTTCTTTTACCATTTCAATTAATTCTTTCCAGGTATGCGCGGCGCTTAAATCCAACCGCATTTTGGCATAACCCAAACTCATAAAATGGGCATGGCTTTCGATAAAGCCGGGAATGGCCAACCGGCCCTGCAAGTCGATCACCTTTGTTGCACTACCCTTTAGCTTTTCGATTTCCTGTTGTTCGCCAACCGCCAGGATGCGATCGCCGCGTATGGCAATGGCCTGCGCCCGGGGCACTTGCTTATATACGGTTGCTATTTTACCGTTGAGGAGTATCAGGTCTGCTTTTTCGGTTGCACAGCCGGTAAAGATGAGTAGAAAAAGGGATAATGCGATAAAATTTTTCATATTATTTCCTTACATCGTCAACGCCATAATGGCCTTGGCGGTATGCAGCCGGTTTTCCGCTTCCTGATAAATGACCGAATGCGGCCCGTCTATCACTTCGTCCGTTACTTCGTAGCCGCGGTCGGCCGGCAGACAGTGCATATAGATGGAACTTTCTTTGGTCAGTTTCATTTTTTCTTCATCGCAAATCCAGTGGGTGTATTTTTTGGAAATTTCCAGCGCTTTTTCCGGCTCGCCGAATAACGATTGGATGCCCCAGCTTTTGGGATAAACAATGTCGGCATCCCGAAAAGCTTCTTCCATGGAATCCACCACCGTAAAGCTGCCGCCGTTCTCTTCGGCGTTTTTACGGGCATGTGCCATCGGTTCGTCCATTAATGTATATTCCGGGGGATGAGCCAGAACCACATCCATTCCGAAGCGGGTCATCAGCATAATCAGCCCTTGCGGTACGGACATCGGCTTGGCATAACTGGGCGCATAGGCCCAGGAAACGGCAATTCTTTTTCCTTTTAAATCCTGTCCGAACTTTTCCCGGATGGTCATCAGGTCGGCCATCATCTGGAAAGGGTGATCCACATCGCATTGCATATTAAACACCGGCGCCGAAGCCCATTTGGCCACTTCACGCATGTAGCTGTTTCCTTCGCCAGGTACCAAATCGTGACGGATGGCAATGGCGTGGCCATAACTGGAAAGGATAATCCCCATATCTTTGGGACTCTCGCCATGGGCGATTTGCGATGTTTGGGCTTCGATAAAATGGGCATGCCCGCCCAACTGGGTCATTCCCGCTTCAAACGAATTACGGGTGCGCGTGGATTTATCGAAAAAAATCAGAAAAGCGGTCTTGTCCGCCAATTCGCGGTGCGGTTCGCCGTTTTTGAATTTGCGTTTTAATTCGTCCGCTTTGTCCAAAGCATACAACAGTTCCTCTTTTTTCCAATCCTGAGTGGAAATAAAATCACGTCCTTTAAGATTCATACCGCTGTCCTTTCATCATAAATTAAATGATGGAAAATTATCGGAATAATGGATTAATGTATCCACTTGAAAAAGGGCACTGCAAATAAATTGTATACCTGGACCCTGGCCACAACCCACCCCCTCCCTTCGCCTGCGAAGGGAGGGGTGTAGCGTGGCAGCCGTGTGGCTTTTACGAATCGGGGTGGGTTGCCGCTGGTTCTTTATTCCCTATTCCACCAATCCAAAACTCCACTACTCCAACACTCCATCATTCCAACCAATCACCAATTCATCAATTCAATAATTCATTAAATAATTCATTTTCCCCGATTCTTCTTTAAAACATCCTCGCTATTGCCGCATAAAACATCATCGCCTTGGTGAGATGTTCCACCGGGCATTGATCCTGCGGGCTGTGGGCATAGACCTCGTTGGCCGGGCCAAAACCAATGGTGGGTATGCCAAACATACCGGCTGTGGCTACCCCGTTGGTGGAAAAGGTCCATTTATCTATTTTCGGTTGATCCTCAAACATTTGCCGGTACGCCTGTACGGCCGCCCGTACAGCCGGATGATCTTCCTCGAATTTCCATGTGGGGTAGTACTTTTTGGTCGGATAGCGCAGGCCGGTATAGCTGGGGGTATCGTATTCCAGCACGCGCACCCGGGCTTCATTGTTCTGGAACGAAGGTAAACTGCGTATCTCATCCAGAGCGGTTTCTTCGGTTTCACCGGCGGTTAAGCGGCGATCCAGATGAATGGTCGCGCTATCGGCCACGGCGCATAGCGAGGGTGACGTGGAACGAATATGCGAGATCGTAACCGTCCCCTTGCCCAGGAAGTCATCGTGGCGCAGCCGCTCGTTGAGTTTTTCGATATCCTGAATAATCGGCGCCATTTTATAGATGGCATTCACGCCGCGCTCCGGCGCCGAGCCGTGGCAGGAAAGGCCGACCGTTTCCACCTCGATTTCCATACGTCCGCGGTGGCCGCGATAGATATTGAGATTGGTGGGTTCGGTAATCACCACAAGATCGGGGCGCAGCCGGTCTTCCTTCACGATATATTGCCAGCACAGACCGTCGCAGTCCTCTTCCTGTACGCTGCCCACCACATACACCGTCACATCATCCGGTATGCCGATTTCTTTGAGCAGTTTTCCGGCGTAGGTTATGGCCGCCATCCCGGCTTTCATATCCGAAGCGCCACGGCCGTAAATAATACCGTTTTCTTCCTTGCCTTCAAATGGATCAAAATCCCATAATTCCGGGTTGCCTACATCCACTGTATCCACATGGGCATCAAACGCGATAATTTTATTACCGTTCCCGATGCGCCCCAAAATATTGCCCATCGGATCGATGGTGATCTCATCATACCCGATGGATTCCATTTCCCGCTTGATCCGCTGCACCACTTCCTTCTCGTTACAGCTTGTGGAAGGAATGGCGATCAGTTCACGCAGGTAATCGGCACAGGCGCGGGTATTTTGTTCGGCCAATTGTCGGATTTGTTCCTTCAGTTTTGCATCCATTTCCACTGTGCTCCTAACATTTACTATATTTTCATTTAAACGAACATTGGCAACATGAAAATTACGCTACAATCCGACGCTACAGCGTCATCCTGAGCGAAATTAACGATCGACACCTGTAACAAAAATACCGTGATGTCATTTTAACGGTTATGCTTCCGAAGCAAAAATATAAGAAATTTTTATTTTATTTACTAACTTGATTCAACTGAAAAGTGGAATAAACAATATTGTGTTTTATCAGGCGCTTCCTACCGGAAGGATAGTAGAGATATAATTTAGAGATACCGACTCCATCCCTTTAAGCAATGGAATCGGAGTATCAGGTGTGTTACAGGAAAAATTTTGAGTGGCGCTTGTCACCCTGAGCAAAGTCGAAGGGTGACAAATGGCTCCTGTCCTGTTTTATTTGGGTCGATACCGTCTTTTCGTCATCGAAAGTTATCACAAATGGTACAGCATCAAATAGACAACAACCCCACTGACGGAAACATACATCCACACCGGCCATACCCAGCGCATTAATCGACGGTGCGCATCGAAACGTTCTTTAGCGGCAAACCAGACCGCTGTCGCAATAAAGGGTACCATCGTTCCGGCCAGAATAATATGCGGAACGAGGATCGTCAAATAGAGCACTTTAACCCATCCACCATAAGGGAACGGTACACTGCCCACATAATAGTGATAGATCAGATAGGAGATAAGAAATAAAGAGGAAAAACCCAACGCGGCCAACATATTTTTGCGATGCCCTTCCCTGTCCTCTCGTCTGATTTTCAGAAAACCGCGCAGCAAAAAAACGGAACTAATCAGATTTAGCAGGGCATTTACTGTGGATAGATCGTTAACGGTCATGCAGCCTCTTTGCCAACTGCGCCAGGTGGGTGTTCAGCCGATTCATACTGATGTCATCATTGCTGTCGTAGTAACCGCGTATTATGCCATCGGCGTCCACAAGGACAAACCGGGTACTGTGTTCGGCGGGAAGCATTCCGCCCAGTTTAAATCCGTTGCCATATAAATCGATAACCTGTTCCATATCTCCGCGTAAAAAGACCCATCGGCCGTCAGTAACACCATACTTTTTAGCGTACCGACGCAAAGCCTGGAGAGAATCCCGCCCCGGATCGACCGATATGGATACAAATTGCACCTGCCTGCTGCCCGCAAAACGTTGATAAAAACGGGCCATCCGCGAAGACATCATCGGACAGGGCCCCTGACAGCTGGTAAAAATAAAATCCACCACGTTTATCTTGCCCTTCATCTCGTCCAGACCAAAAGGCTGACCATTTTGATCGCTGAATCGGAAATCCGGCAACGCATACAGCTTTGGTAAATCGCTTTGGCTTTTCTGAGCCATTTCGATTACCCAAAACGCTGCTAATAGAAATAGAATTAACACCGAACCAAGAAAGATTGTTTTTTTATTCATGTACCATATCCGTTCTCTTTAAATCAAAATACAACACCAGCAATGTACCCATCACCAAACTGGCCAGCCAGAGATGCAACACCTGCAAAAAGGGCGGCAGACCGATTTCGTATAAAGCAAACCCAACCAAAAGCTGGGCAGTAAAAAATATGAGTGACCAAATAGTCAGTTTTTTTTGCAGCGCATCCGCTAAAAGCGCATTTTTACCATAGCGCCAAAAGACATAAACAAACAACAGTGTGACCAGAACACCCAGATAAATATGTATATCACCCAATGGGCCCAGTTTTTCCAGCCACTGTCCTTCCGAAAGCATCGGCGCGGTTTCCCGCAGGCGTTCCAGTTGCGAGCGCATTTGCGTTCCGAAGACAATTTGCAGCAGCACCAACAGGTACAATCCCAGTACAATCGTTTTAGGATTCTTACCCTTTACAGGTACCCGCCTTTCGGTTTGCAAATAGGCGGTTTGCTGCACTACATAAATGAGCAAACTGACAATCAGTAAAGCAATAAACAGATGAATGGTGATGATAAAGGGTTCAAGCGCCGAAGCGACCACCTGACTGCCCTGCCATCCCTGATAAGCCACCAACAGCGCAGCGGCAACGGAAGTAAACAAAATGGTTTTGTGTTTACGCATATAACGAATTGCCAAAATAGCGGTTATAGCGATGGCAATACCGACAAACATGCCCATTAAGCGGTTCACATATTCAATCCAGGCCAGCGTAAAATTGAATAGGCTGGGGTCCATATCGGGCGGCAGCTGACTGACATCCGTGGGCGGTATCCAGCG
>DRQG01000047.1 GCA_011369465.1 Caldithrix abyssi | reverse complement strand
CTCTTTATCTTACTTACACTATTTCTGGTGGCTATAGCGAGGGGGAAACACCTCTTCCCATCCCGAACAGAGAAGTTAAGCCCCTCAGCGCTGATGGTACTGTCCGCATGGCGCGGACGGGAGAGTAAGTCGCCACCAGATTTTTAAATTTAAAAGCCCGCATTTAGCGGGCTTTTTTGTTATATATTTGAAAATTATAATTATAGAGGTTTTTTTATAAAAGAAGTGGGGAATAGTTCGGTTTATCCGTCAAACATACTGCGTTCAACCAGTTCGCAAATAATATGACCTACCGTAATATGACCTTCCTGAATATGCTGCGTATTTTTTGATGGAATATGAATGGAAATATCAAACAGCTCCTTTGCCTCGCCTGTATTCTGACCTAAAAATCCGATCGTACTCATACCTATTTTTTTTGCTTCTTTAGCAGCGAGAATTACATTTGTGGAATTACCACTGGTGGTAATTCCGATCAATGTATCGTTTTCCTTACCCAATGCTTCAACCTGACGAGCGAATATATTGTCAAATCCAATATCGTTTCCGGCAGCGGTTAAGAGGGAAGTATCCGTTGTTAAAGCAATGGCTGCTATAGCCGGACGCTGCAAATCTTTGCTAAGGCGTACAACAAATTCGGCGGCAATATGCTGGGCATCGGCCGCGCTGCCGCCATTTCCGCATAATAGTAATTTCCCCCCTGCCTTTAAAGAATCTTGTAACAGATGAACGGCCTGTTCAATATCTTCCAGGCAGTGCTCGATGATACGCTGTTTGGTGGCAGCGCTTTCTTGTAAATGGGAAGTGATTTTTTCTTTTATATCCATATATTTTTCAGGATTGATGAATGGCTGATACAAAGGATTTAAGTAAAGCGGGGTCTTTTTGCTGCTCGAGTATATTACCGGTAACCACAAACGATGCCCCCGCGGCCACTTTTTGCGCGGCCAGTTCCGGTGTACGGATACCGCCGCCCACGATGAGCGGGATGTCTACGGTTTTGGAAATGGCGTAAATCATTTCGTCCGGTACGGAATGGTCGGCGCCGCTGCCGCCCTCCAGATAGATCAGGCGAAAACCCAGGTACTTTGCCGCCAGAGCATGGGCTACGGCAATTTCGGTTTTGTGACGGGGCAAAGGAGTGGTGCCGCTCATAAACTGGGCCGAAGTAGCTTTGCCGGATTCTACCAATAAATAGGCTGTGGAAATGGCTTCCAATCCGAGCCGGTGGATAATTGGTGCGGCCATAACCTGGCTGCCGATAATGTGGTGCGGGTTGCGTCCGCTCAACAGGGATAAAAACAGAATGGCGTCTGCTTCGGCGGAAATTTGATGTACACCCCCGGGAAAGATGATTACGGGGCGATCTTTGGAATATTTCTTGAATTGTTTCAAATAATCATCGAAATTTGGAGTCATAAGCAGGCTGCCGCCAATTAAAAAGGCATCCACATCGGCATCAAGGGCAGCTTCGACAAAGCCGGGCAGGGCATTAAGCGAAGTTTTATCCGGGTCAACCAAAACAAAGTAACCGGCGCCGTTGCGTTTTTTCTGTTCCAGTAAATATTCGAAAACCGACATAGGCAATATAAAAGGTTAGCGGGGTGAAATCCTGTAAATTTTGATAGCAAGATACGATTTTCGCATTTTAAAAGCAAGGTGGAGAGGTATTGCTGGCTGCACTGAGCTGGGTTGAACCCTGAGCCCAGTCGAAGGGTGGGCTTATTGCCGCGAAGAAGCACAATTATAATAAATTTGAAATTGGGAGCTTTAATTTGAGATACTGGATACTTGATGCTGGATACTGGAATTAAGAAGCTTGTATGTAAAGACGAATTCCCAGTTTCCAATTTTCAATTTCCATTTTCTCGTCACAGGTCACATGCAGATTATTTAGGTATGAAAACAAAACACGAAAGATCCGAAAATGAAAGACTACTTTTCTGTGAGGGAAAACAAAACAACAGTTAAAATTGAGATACTGGCTGGTATTACCACATTTTTGGCCATGATGTATATTATTGTGGTCAATCCGGCTGTGCTCAGCAGCACCGGGATGTCGTTTAGTGCTGTTCTCACAGCGACGGTTCTGATCAGCGCTTTCAGCAGTATCGCGATGGGGCTGTACGCCAATAACCCTATCGCCCTGGCGCCCGGTATGGGTTTAAATGCCTTTTTTGCTTTTTCCGTAGTGAACGGAATGGGGGTGAGCTGGCCGGTGGCCCTGGGCGCCGTGTTCTGGTCGGGTGTCATTTTTCTGCTGCTTTCCGTATTTAATATCCGCACATTGATTGTGCGCAGCATTCCCCGGCCGTTACGCTTTGCCATTGCCGTGGGTATAGGTTTGTTTATTGCAGTAATCGGTTTGTTTAACGCCAAGTTCGTTTCGGTGGCCGATGCCGGAATTTTAAGCCGCGGTGCGTTTACACCTTCCTTATTAACCTTTATTGCCGGGCTGGGCGTGACTTCCGTTTTAATGGTCAAACGCATAAACGGCGCACTGATTATCGGTATTCTGTTTACAACCTTGCTGGCTATACCTATTGGTCGCTTGTGGGGCGAGGCACCGGTTGTGCAATGGAACGGTTTTTTTTCCGCTCCTGATTTCAGCCTGCTCTTCGCCCTGGACCTGGTACATTCGCTCAGGCTGTCTTTGTTTCCGGTCGTCTTTGCCTTTGTATTTACCGATATGTTTGACAGTCTGTCAACCTTCATCGGTGTGGCGGAAGCGGGCAATTTGATGGATGAGAAAGGAGAACCACGCAACCTGAAGCAGTCTCTTATTGTCGATGCCCTGTCAACCACCATTGCCGGGTTGCTGGGCAGCAGCGCCGGTACAAGTTATATCGAATCGGCTGCGGGCATCGAGGAAGGCGGGCGTACCGGCTTAACGGCGGTGGTGGCCGGTCTGCTCTTTTTACCCTTTATGTTTTTCTCCCCGCTTTTATCCACTATTCCCCAAATTGCTACGGCGCCTGCGCTTGTGTTGGTAGGCGTTTTTATGATGCAGCCGATCAAAAAGATCAACTGGGATAAACTGGACGACGCTGTTCCGGCTTTTCTGGCAATGATCCTGATTCCCATGACCTATTCCATCACCCAGGGCATCATCTGGGGCTTTCTGAGCTGGACGCTGATCAAATGGATTAGCGGGAAGAAAGAAGAAATATCGCCCATGCTGCTTATTGTGGACGTATTTTGTATATTGGCGTTGGTGGTGTAAAGAAAAAAAGGATGATTATGAATTAATGAATTATTGGAGTGATGAAGTTGCTATATATGATAAAAGAGGTTTGGAAACTTCATTAATGCATCCATTCAACAATCCGTTTTGAATATATGATGAAAGTAACCGATAACATGAAATTACGCTACCTCCTCATTTCTGCTATCTCCGGACTGGCGGTCAGCCTGATCATCCACTTCCTGACCATGTTCAATGTGTACAAGGCCCCGGGCTGGTTATTGCTATCCATCACGGGTTGGATGTTTCTCGTCTGGATGGCTACTTCCGGGTATATCAAACAGATCGGACAGATGGATGATGTGCGCAATCCCTGGAAAGAAGCTATGCGCCATTGTCCCGACTGGCTGGAATACCTGACCTATTTTTTTATCGTCTATGCGATAATCAATTTTGCGCTTTCCCTATCATTCGAACCGACAGAGGGTTTTTTCAATCTGGATGTACCGCGTCATAAAATCCGCGGGCTGAGCGGCTTCTGGCTGGCCTTTTTTTCCACGGGTATTGCCATAGCGGTGGGGAGGAATAGAATTAAGAATTAAAAATTATGAATAATGTCACTTGGCATGAACAAAAGCACCATTTGGCATAGAGCCACTAAATTTAAAAAGGGAGTTCTTCCTGTTCACGGCGTTTTTGTTCCATTTTTTGTTTTTTAATTTCATCAATAAGACTCACATATT
>DRQG01000046.1 GCA_011369465.1 Caldithrix abyssi | reverse complement strand
TAGAATTCATAATAAGGCTCCTTTCTTGTTTGGTTTATCAGACAACACCATAAATAAGAAAGGATGCCTTATTTTTCCAAATTATTATCTTTTCTCTCACCCCCTTAACATACAAACTCTTTTCGAAAGAGAGGGGGAATGCCTGTCTGCCGTGGCGGGCGTGTCCGCTGTGGCGGGAAAGGGGGTGAGTTGCCATTTTCTTCAAGCAGGATAGTGTTTTAATTTCTATTTTGGACAAGTATGAGATAAAATAATAATAAAAAAGCCCCTCCAAATTCCGGAGAGGCTTTTTTTATTCCTTGAATTATTCATTACTCGGCATACATTAATCCTGTCCAAAATGTACGGTTGCCCCAATCGTAACGCGAAACAGTTTTTGTTCAATGGATATATCATCCGTAACACCTATAGAAGAAGGTTCAAACTCGATAGCGCCATCGAGAATAATCTTTTTCATTACCAAACCGATTCCTGCGGTAATCACTTTATCCACAACCTGGTTGTTATCCTTATCCAGTGTTCCAAATAGCGGATTGGTAAAAAATCCCAGACGAATCGGCATAACTGCATTCCCGCTGGTTAAGAGGTATTCCAGCCCCACATGAATAGAGTTTAAGTCGTATTGATCCGGGTTATCCTCGTCTTTGAAATCTTCCGATTTTGACCATGAACGACTGAAATAATCAAAAGCGATCAAAAGATTGTCTGTTGCCCGGAAAGCCCCGCCGACGCTAAAAAAGAAAGGAACAGCAAGTTCGTCACTTTCACCTTCCATCTTTGTTTTAAGCTTATTGGGGAAATTAAGGTTTGCTCCAACTGAAAATTTTGAGTTGGGGCGTAATAATATACCAACATCAACAGAAGTACCGGAAAAATCAATCGGGCTTCCATCATAACTGGTCCCGTACCGGTCATCAGAACTTTTGGATTTAAGTGAACCGGTATAAATATTCAATGTAGCGCCAAAGGACATCATATCGTTTAACTGGAAACCGATTGCCGGAGATATGGCATTTACACCTCCTTCGGAGCTGCTTACTACGTCGCCGGTCTCCCATTTTACAGTTATTTCCTGATTAAAATCGTAAATGGTTCTGTAGGCCACGCCTCCTACCACATTAAATCGTCCCACACTAAAAGGAAAAACAAAACTGGCAAAATTAAGATTGAATTTGGATGCATATTCAACATCCGGTGCGTCCGGCCATCCTTCGTAAGCATATGATCCAAATCCAAACCGGGCGATGACACTGGCTTCCATGCTGTACAACTGAGTTAAACCGGCTGCATTCCACGAAATAGCGGTAGCATCATCAGCAACCCCTGTAAATGCATAACCCATACCGGCAGCACGAGCGCCGTTACCTGCTAAGTTTAAAGTGCTTTCCGATGCAAAAGCGGGAACCAGTGCAAAAGATAAAAACAATACTGTGAGAATGAAGTAAGAAAACCTGCTCATAATACCTCCTTATAGGTTAATAAACGATAGACCCCAAACTCTGTTATTTGGTGACAAACTTATCCCCTACAGCAATGCTCTTCCCGGGTTCCAGTTTTATAATACGTCCGGAAGAGTATTTATCGAAAGGATCTGTAATCTGGATTTCCCCAATAATGATCGTTTCCGTGCCCAGTACTTCGCCGGTAACGGGGTGCTTTATCTCAGCCCCTTCCCGATAGATGGTACATTTAACCCCTTTTTTAATACCGGAGCTGCGGCCCTTGTCTACCATAATGCCCCCTGCGTCGATGCGAATGACGGTGCCTTCCAGCAAAGGAAGACTGGTCACGAATTTGGTTACCAGAAAATCAACTGTTTCTTTAACATTTTGTACACTGGTACTTGTGGAATAGGCATCGTGGGCAATAATGATAGCCGCCGTTTCCGTATCAATAGCCCGGGCGTCGATACTGAGGGCACCGGCGCCGGTACTGGCTACACTGCCGGTGATAATGGCGTCTACGCCCAAACCACGTCCGAATTCCGCCGCGGTACTGGCATCGATAATTCCGCTGGCGCCTAATTTTTGTTCTTCCAGTACTTTTTCCAGCTGTGTCCGTTCAATCACCTTAAATCGACCCTTATTAAAGAGGGAAGTAATCATTTTATCCAGTATAATATCCCCCAGTTCGGGATTACGGCTGTTGTTTTGAAAGGGTAATACAGCCACGCTCATCCGCTCACCAACTAATTTAACATTTTTCTCAGGCGTAGCTACGGGCGTGGTTGACCCGGAAGCAGCAGGCTTGGCAATTTCTTGTTTCTCTTTTGGTTTTTGGGGTACCGGTAGAGGCGGGCCGTCCTGACTGGAAGTCCGGTTTAAGAATTCTTTTGCCCGGGTCGTGGGCGCCTGTTTAAGGGAAATTTCCAGATAACGGCGTGCTTCCGGAATATTGCCCAAAAAGTAATGGGCAATGCCTAATTCCCTGTTGGGAAAATACTGGATAAAATGCATGCCGTACGTGCGTACTTTCCTTTTGTCAACCGGCCGTTTTTGCAGAGCTGCCTCAAATTTTTCTACGGCTGTTGAATAGTCCCCTCTTTTCATCGCTTTCAAACCTTGCTGATACAGGCGGAACCACTCATCTCCGGCCTGAACGGTTTGAATGGCAACCAAACAAACAAATAGTATAAATAGTGACTTCTTAATCATGGGCCTACTCCAGCATCTTTTACTTCGATAACTTCTGTTAGATTGGAAAATTCGATTAAATTAATTAAGAATTGTATAAGAATATACGATAGTTTATGTATAAATACTATCGTTTATAATGTTTCCTTTACATTTGAGTAAGAAAAAAACAGATTGTTAATACTTCTCGGAAAAATATTTAAAATAATTACCGGTAATAGCATAAATTTTATTATTTTATCAAGGTTCATTAAATTTGTCATCGAAACAGGAGACTTTTTATGTTACAAAATTCGATCGACCTGAAAAAAACTTTGCTTCTCATATATGACCAGAAAGATATTGAAGCGAATCTGAATCTGGATGAAGGTTGTGTTTTGCAATGTGAAGACCCAAAACCTTTGGTAAAGGTAATCAATTATTTTTTAAATTATCTGAATCAGCTTACCGATATGCCGATGGAAATCGGTTTGGAATTGCGCAGCGAGAGCTTTGTATTAAGCTTGCTGGCTTATGTAACATCCGAAACCCTGCCGCCGTTAAGCGATAAGCTCGCTGCAACCCTGCAGGAATATCATGCCGAATACAATGTCCAGCATACACCGGGTAAATACGTCCAGATAAAAATATCCTTCAGCCGCTCATAAAAAGTTTATAACTTTTCCCCCGGGGTCCGAGAACTAAATAAACGAACCCCGAGAGAACGTTGTTATTTATTTCAATAAAATCATCTTTCGTATTTGAACGAATTTTCCGGCTTGCATTTTAACAATGTATAAACCGCTGGACAACGCATTCCCGTTAAATGTGACCGAATAAGATCCGGCCGGCTTCTCCTTGTCAACCAGCACGGCGACTTTTTGCCCCAATGCATTGTACACAACGATCTCCACTCTGCTTTTTTCCGGAATCTGATAACGAATATGTGTTTTAGGGTTGAAGGGATTGGGATAGTTTTGCTGCAATTCGAAACGACTCGGTAATTTTGTTTCGGAAGCATTGTTAAGGGCCGAAATGGGACCTTCGTCAGTCAATAAATATTCTACCGTATTTTCCAACAGGTTTTTTGCGGAGGAAGAATCGTTTAAAGCATCAAAATTAAAAGCATAATAAACGATCTGAGCCGAGGTGGTATCGGTATTATCATCATACACCAAAATGCCCGCGTCGTTGGCATAGCTGTTGGTTCCGTACACGATGTAAGCCACCCCTTCTGGTGTTACTGCATCCTCATCGCCATACCCTGCGTAGGTAATGGCAAACGAAGACGGTAAAATGTTCGGAGTGGTAGCCAGGGGATGATTACTCTGACTGCTCACCTGATTGAGACTACCCGAGTTATCCGCATCCCACACATTGGCGTGTAAGACATTGCTGGCAAATGTGGGATATCCGGGAGTTCTAATGGCGTCGTAGCCCAGTTCACCGCCTTCAATAAAAAGTTTATGTGCCGGATCGCTTACCCAGTTTTCCAGTTTATCCCGATAGTTCTGATCGGAAACCGGGCTGGTATTGGCGCCGCTGGATGATATAATCAAATCGTAGGCCGTAAAATCAGCATTTAACGCCTGAGCAACCGTCATCGATTCCGTTGTAAAGCCCATCTGATTCAACCAGTTTTGCATTGTAGTCGCCGATTTACCATAGGAAGCTTTTTCTCTTTTGTAGGCAGGTTTTCCGGATGAGTCCTCTGTTTTGGCGGTACCGTCATCGTTGATGATCAAAAGATATCCGCGGCTGTCCACTATTTCGAACCCGTAATAACCTGTGTCCGGGCTGCGATCGGTAAGCTGACTTTGCGAAATATCTGTGGCCGTGATGTAATAGAATATGGAATCGCCTATGTTGAGAGAGGAAGAAGCGATGGGAAAATCACCCGAATATACATCGTTACCCTGATCTGCCAACGGGAAACTATCTTCCGTACCGTGATTTACATTATAATAGCAAATGACGGTATCCACACCCATGTTATCCGTCACGGTTGCGCTTACCGTTGCCGGCCATTGCGAGAGGGTCTGATCGCTAAGAGGCGTATGACTGATTACCGGGTTAACAGTATCCGGGCCAACATGGAAACTATGATAGTCGGTGGGAGCATTTACCGGATCATAAGCCGAACCGTTGGCTTGATCCACCGCATTTATATAATAATAGATGTCGCTATTACTGGGTGCCGCCGGAATTGTGGCCGAATACTCGTCGGTATTACCGGTTGGCGTCATAAGCAGGGTATCTGTAAGCGCAGCCAGACCGTGGACTACCCAAAGTTTGTTGGAGTCCAGAGGATCGTTGCCGGGCGTAATGGTAGCAATCACTTCATATCCGTTAACAGTATCTTCCGTATCTTTTAACGGTGTATGCACAATGGTAGGCATATAATCGGCTTTGTCCACCAGGCCGTGTGCGTCAAAATGTTCCACAATCACGCTTTTGTGCGCACCGCCGTACAAGTTTTCATCGGCCTGGATAAAAGCGGCTGCCGCATCCTGCAAACCGGGAGAATATCCCCAAATATAGTGGGTTTCGATAAACAATTCGTCGGTTAAATCGCGGCCTAAATCGGCCCAGATGTCCATAAGCGCCGAAGACCAGATCTGACCGCCATCATGTCCGCTTACGTAGTCGTCCGGATAAACCCAATCCAGATCGCAGCGGCGGCCGGCCCAGAATTCGTTATGGCCGTCCCAGCTGAATACATATCCCCAATTATAATCATTGATAATGCGGGAATAGGAGGCTGCCCAGTAATCGGATGAGCCTTCCTGCAAAGACTGGGTCTCCCCGCTATAGGACATCCCCCCCGTTAAATTGGTCTGGAAAGAATGGGCGTGTTCGTGCCAGATCACATCCGCATCCTCGCCGTCGTCCACACCGCCTTCGCCAAAAGCCACATAATTTTCGGACGTCATATAATGCGAATTATCGTCCCCGCTTAATCCGTGCGGATCGCATTGAAAATTGTGTTGCTTGGGTTCATCATACCCTAAATCCAAAATCAGATGACGTGTGGACAAGTCGATATGATAATAGACCATCACATCTTCGAATTCCTGCTGTGCCCGGGTGAAATTAAAAGCGGAAGAGTCGTCCAATTCCGGAAATACATCGGCAGGACTTTCCAGATCGGCAAGCACGGCATACGGGCCTTCTAATTTATACAGGCCGTTCTGATACGTAATATCCCGTAAAGTGGCCGTGATACGTTCATCATTAAGATAATTGGAATCGGTATCGTTGTTATCTTTGTAATTACCGCCGTATTCCACACCGGCCGTGGTTAGCGGGTCAGGGTCCCAAATCATTCCCTGACCGTCGGCGGTCATCCGGATATCCCGCACCTGGATGATGCGCTTATCCAGAGCATTTACGAAAATTTCCCAGTCGCCCAGTGGCTGCTCGGTAGGGATGATGACCCGCCAGCTTAATTCAAAACCGCGATCGGCGCTTTCAAAATACATCAAAGCGGCGCGTTCCGGCCCCAACAACCTGCCGCTCACCCCCAGATAGGTACGGGCAATTTCGATGGCTTGTTGCTCATCAAAAGCCGGTTTTGCAGGTAATGTTTTACCCGCAGGGATCGGGCGGTAATTGTTCGCTATAAATGTAACCGCGTTTCGGTTATTCAAGTTAACCGAAATACGGGAGGCGTGCACCGGAATTCCATTGATTTGTTGATCGAAAAAAACGTGGGAACCGCCCCTGGTTACCTTACTGGCAATCGTCTTTAACTCGGCTTTATCTTGCTGAATACCGAATCGTTTAGCGTTATCAAACAGATACCGACGAGCAATCTGCTCGGCTGTACCCTGATAACCCGTAATGTTTAAATCGTATAAATAGCGGGCTATGCCGGTTTGTTGTTCAATTTTACCATATAAGGTTTTTAAAACCGGGCGGGTCTTCAGGTTCGTTATTTCAAAATTACTTATGCCTTTGCTTTGGCGGGCCGAGAGACCGCCGAGGAAAAAAGTCAATATAAATAACAGGGAAAGAGGGTAGCGGATACGCATAGAAACTCCTTTGTTAAAATGAAAAACCTAATACGAAAAGATACCAATATTTTGTATATAAAAATTGATCTAACGCAAACTTCCCGCAGAAGATTTGTACCAGAAAAGAATAAATAACCGGGATATTTGCCGTAGGAGAGAAAAATCGTAATTTAATCACGAAGTGGAGTTTGTCAAAATTATTATCCTCTTTACCGCTCATTCGTTTATTTTTAACGGATTATTTTGTAGATTTGAAAACTTTATTTATCGAATAAAACCAATTAAACGAGGACATTTTGAATTCCATCAGACGAATTAAAGGTACGCAGGATATTATCGGTCCGGAATGCGAGCGCTGGGTTGCAGTGGAGACGGCTATTCGCAAGGTGATGCGCTTATACAATTTCAGCGAGATACGCACGCCGGTATTCGAATCTACCGAACTGTTTGCCCGCGGTATCGGCCAATTGACGGACATCGTCTCCAAAGAGATGTACACCTTTCTTGATCGCGGTAAGAAGCAAATTACACTGAAACCGGAAATGACGGCGCCCGTAGTACGCGCCTATCTGGAAAATAAATTGTATGCCAAAAGTCCGGTAAATAAACTGTTCTACATTTCCCCGCTGTTCCGGCAGGAAAACCCGCAGGCCGGACGTCTGCGCCAGTTTCATCAATTTGGCGCCGAAACTCTGGGCAGCGCCGATCCCTATGCCGATGTGGAGATAATTGTACTGGCCTTTGCCGTTTACGAACGATTGGGACTGCACGGGCTGCAACTGCGTATCAACTCCGTGGGCGACGCTGAAGACCGCCCAAAATATAAAAAAATATTGCAGGACTACATCCGTCCCCATTTAAATTCCTACTGTCCCGACTGCCAGCACCGTTTCGAAAATAATCCCATGCGCATTCTGGATTGTAAAAACGAGAGCTGCGTTCGGTTAAACCGGAATGCGCCCAAACTGGTTGAACACCTCGGTGAAAAAAGCCAGACACATTACATGCAGGTAAAAGAAGGCCTTCAGGCGGCAGGTTTATCGTTTGAGGAAGACCCTTACCTGGTACGCGGATTGGATTATTACACCCACACGGTTTTCGAAATTACCAGCGGCGACCTGGGCGCACAAAATGCCATTTGCGGCGGCGGCCGCTATGACTATTTAACGGAAGAGCTGGGCGGCACCCCAACACCGGCAGTGGGATTCGCTTCCGGTATCGAGCGGCTTTTAATGGTTGCCGAAAAGCAGAATCTTCCTTTGTCAGGCGAAAGCCGTCTGGATGTTTTTTTAGCGCCGTTGGGCGAAGCTGCCCGGAAACATATACCAGTGTGGTTAAAAAAATTGCGTCAGGCCGGTTTTAAAACGGAAACCGATTTGCTGGGACGCAGCCTCAAAGCGCAAATGCGGGAAGCCAACCGCCAATCGGCCCGTTTCGTTCTGCTTTTAGGAGAGGATGAATTACATAAACAGGAATTCACCCTTAAACTGATGGATATTGGCGAACAAAAAGCGCTTCCCTTCAACCAGGCTATCACTACGCTGCAGCAGCACTTAAACCCGGAAAACGGATGATGAAGGTCCAGCCGGCTTCGCAAAACCAGATACGGCAATGGCGAAAATTGCTCCGGAAAAAATACCGCGATGCTGAGGGCCTTTTTTTGGTTAGCGGTTGGAACGCGGTAAAGGAGTTTCTTAACGGGGCGCGGAATCAGGTAAAAGAATTCATCGTAACAAAAGAGCATCTGGATAAATTGCCGGAACTATCGGCTGACGATCAATGGCCCGTTTTCACAGTGACGGCAACCGATTTTAAGCGATTAAGCGATGAACAACACCCTCAGGGCATAGCCTTAACCGCTCGTATTCAGGCATATGCCATAGATTCCGAAATGCCGCAGGAGAATACTCTGATTTATCTGGATCGGGTGAACGATCCCGGCAATCTGGGCACCATTGTGCGCAGCGCTGTATGGTTTGGTTTAACCACTCTGTTGCTCAGCCCGGAATCCGCCGACCCGTTCCAACCAAAAGCCGTACGCGCCTCTGCCGGCGCCATTGGCCGCGTAAAAATTTACCGGGGTGTGGACAGCGCTTCATTAAAACAACTAATGAGGGAATCAGGATATAGCGGCGTTGCCACCGTGGTAGAAGGCGGAATGACGGACCGGGAGCTGCGCAGGTATAGCGGAAAAAAAACCATATTGGTATTGGGATCGGAGGCGGCCGGGCTTTCGCCTGAACTGTTGAATATTTGCCCGATAAAAATTTCCATCCCCAAACCCGGATATGGCGAATCGCTCAATCTTTCGACAGCCGCGGCGATTTTGTTTTATCTTTTACGGAGCGGATAAACCGTTTTAATACAGGGGAATATATGTCACGCAAACAATTTCCGGAGCCGGTGGAGGCTCTTATTTTGATACTGGCCATTTTTGCCGGTTTGATCGTTTTATTGTTTTTATACACCCTTATTTTCGGCGTGGGGCTTACGCCGCAGGCTATTCAGAAAGAGACACGCTATCTGTATATTTTTGGCGGCAGTTTGTTTTTGATTGTGCCGGTCTTGTATTCCATGGTCTTCAAGTACGATTTACGGCGTTTGTTCCGTCTCAATCCCGTACCCGGAACAGTGGTTGTATTTAGTTTACTGGCTGGAATCGGTTTAACCGTGGTCGGCGACGAACTGGACCGGCTGATCAATATGATCATCCCCATTCCGGAATGGCTGTTGGAACAAATGCAGCCCCTGCAGGCCGAAAACAACCTGGATTGGGCGCTGATTATAACCGGCGCTGTGGTGATTGCCGCCGTAGCTGAGGAAGCCTTATTCAGGGGATTCTTTCAGGTAACGCTGGAACGAAAAGGCGACGCCACCCGTGCCGTGCTGCTCTCTTCCATTACCTGGACTCTGATCCACATGAACCCCTATTGGGCAATCCAGATATTTGTAACCGGCGTGGTAATCGGCTATCTGGCCTGGCGTACGGATTCGCTTCTTCCTGCCGTGATCGTACATGCGCTTAATAATCTGTTAGCCGTGCTGGCGCTTAATTTAATCGGGAAAGATGAATCTTTAGGCTGGTACGAATGGGGCGATCATGTTTCGCCGCCGGTGCTGATCGTTGGGTTGGTTTTGTTGGTGTGGTCGCTAAGACAAATCGGACTTATTTATCGTCCGCCGCAAAAAGAGGATTAGTCTCCATGTGGCTCATTATTTGGGCCAATGTCTGCTCGGCCTGTATTACGTCGATTGCATTGGAATGATTCAGGGAATCCCAAACCGCCTGGGTGGAAACGCCTTCTTCTTTGGCCACCCGTTCGTACGTACCCAAATCTTTATACTTCCAGTAGCGGTCATAATTAATCCTGCTCCAACGCTTTTTGATTGCGTAGATCAAGCGGTAGATCATATTGACGGTCAAATCAAACGGCTCGCTGCCGGTGTTAACGGCCACGGTGGTTTTTTTCTTTTTGGCAAACTGCAAGGCAGCATTAGCCCGATGAAAAGCCGGCCCGTCCATTTCGATAGGGATATTGGCGCCCATCTTCTGAATGGAACCATAGCCCACGCCGTAACGCAGATGCAACGGAAAAACGAGCCGCTCAAATTTCATCATCACCCGATTCACGTCCCGGATGTGCTTTAATACGCCCTGAAATTCGTCACCCTTGGTAATCATAAACGGCGCTTCGATTTCCTCAGCAAATGTTTCATTTACCTGTACTATGGCGGATTTTAAAAACAACTGCCATTCATGTCTTTCGTAGGCCTGCATTTTCCGGGAGGCTTCGATGTCCGAAATGATAACGGTATAGTTACTCATAGTTACTCCCAATGCATCCGGAATTCAAGAATAAATTCATTCTTTTCTTCGGGAATCACCTGTACATTGCGGCCGCCACACAGGCGTACACTTTCTTCTAAAAAACCCAACTCGCTCTCATAAACAGAGGGTAGATATGGCTGTCCGTAATCTATTTTAATAAGATAGTTGTTGGGTCCCAAATCCACCATATTCATTGTGCCCAGGCCGATTAAAGTAGGCCGCATTCGTATAATTTGCTGCAGAAAACCTACCGGATTATGTTCATCCACGTATATCTGAAAATAACGCAGCATCAAATGTCCGGCGATCCAATGACCTAAACGCCGAAAAGAAGGTTCTTTATCTTTAAAGAATTGCTTTTCTATTGCCTCATCCACAGCTTTGAGAATAAGTTCCGGGTATTCCTTGGATATGACAATGGGTTGATGAAATATACTTTTATCTTTCAGGTCCACCTGTTCCCAGAATAATTTAAGGCGTTCCCTTCCGTATTTTTCTTCTATAAAATCAAATCGGGTAAGCAGTACCAAACCTTTAATTCCGCTCATGATGTTACGCTCTCCGTTGTTTTCTTTTCGTTTTGAGATGGTTTGTTGCTTTTGTTTTATCGGTTATCGGCTGTTGGCTATCAGCTATCGGCCATCGGCTGTCAGCTCTCAGTTATCCCCGCCACGGCGGGTTCTTCGCTTCGCTGCGAAAGTTATCGGTTATTAGTTATCAGTTGTCAGTTTTCAGTTAATTTCCAGCATCCAGTTTCGAGTTTCAAGTTTCTATCTACTCGTCACTTGTTACTTTGTGCCTCTGTGCCTTCTGCCTTTGCCCCTGTTTGCCTTCGCCGTCAGGGTGCAAGATAAATCTTGCGGTACTTTGTGCCTTTGTACTCTACTGTTCATTCTGCATCGCCACTTTCATACAACCGGCAATGAGTTTTTCATCGGGATTGCTTACGGCGCCCTGCACAAATCCGGGAGGCCCGCCGCCTTTTAAACCAAGCGTCTCCCGATAGGCATCCAGAAATTCTTTGGTATCCAGCGGACTGTTTTCCGGCGCTGCCAGACAAAAGCGGTCTTTTGTAAATAAAAAAGCGGTTTGTTCGTGTTCTTTAACCAGTATCTTTGCCAAATCGCCCAAATAGGCTGTTTCTTCCTCCCGAAGGCCGGCAACGATATAGGCCTTATCGTTTTTGCAGGCATTGTACAACTCTGCGGCGCGCCAGCGCAAATGGCTGCGTTTATACACATCCGCCGCTTTACGGAACGTTTTCAGATCGCTCTTTAAAGCCGTTATCCGTTCGGTAAACTGCGCCGGCTCACACTGAAGTTCTGCTTTTACCGCCTGCATCGTTGCAAATGATGCGCCGATGTATTCATCCGCTTTTTTCCCGATAAGCCACTTAATGCGGGCATGGCCGCGGATTTTTTCCGTTCCGAGCCATTTAATATAACCGATTTCAGCTGTCTGTTTTACGTGCGTTCCCCCACAGGCGGAATAATCGAAGTCCTTAATCTCCACAACGCGAAGCCTCTGCCAGGCGCCGGGAGGTTTGCGCAGAGGAAAACGTTTTATTTCGCTGCGGCTTATTTCGTGAGTTACGACCGGTATGGCGCGTCGAAGCTGTTTATTGGCTTCCTGTTCGATTTGTAACAGTCGTTGCTCGTTCGGATACGGCCCTTCCACTTCGATCATGGTATAATCTTCGCCCAGATGAACGGAAACTGTTTTCAGATCAAACGATTCCAGAACACGTGAGAGCAGGTGTTGTCCGGTGTGCTGCTGCATATTGTAGTAACGCCGCGGCCAGTCCAACCGCAAGGTAACCATCTGCCCTTCTTTCCACACTATGGACGATGCTGCTTTATGCCAGAGATGGCCGTTTTCTTCTTTAATCTCTAACAACGGCAGATCATCAAGGAAACCGGTATCTGCCGACTGCCCGCCGCCGCCCGGATAAAAGATGGTTTTATCAAAGCGCAGCCAACACGTTTTGCCGGACGGTTTTACTTCCTTTATTTGCGCTTCAAGGTTTTGCAGATAGGCGTCTGCGTAATAGTGCTTTTCTTCATTCATTCTTATGTCGGTCAATGTAATCCTGATGGGCCTGAATTTCTTTTAGAACCAAATTGGCCAGTTTAAGCGCCGCCATCCCGTCCTGCGCGGTAACAGGCGGTTCCAGATTATTGCGGATGGCGTCCACAAACATGGTCAGTTCTTTTAACAACGGATTAACGTTTTTACGTTCCAAACGGTTGTACTTGATTTCCCGGGCGTTTTCGCCTTCATTTATTTTACCCAGAGAAAAAGCCAGGGTGCCGTCTTTAAACGGAGTGTCCCCTTCATGCGGGATATAAAAGATTTCCGAGAAGCCTTCCACAAAATCAACCGAGATATAAGCGTCCTTTTGGAACAGCCGCATTTTACGCATTTTTTTATTGGATATGCGGCTGGCCGTAACGTTGGCTACACAGCCGTTTTCAAATTCTATGCGCGCATTGGCGATATCGACCGTGGACGATACGACACCGACCCCGCTGGCGGCAATTTTTTTAGGTGGACTTTTTACCATGTGCAGGATCAAATCCAGATCGTGTATCATCAAATCCAGAATAACCGCCACATCCGTACCGCGGGGATCGAAGGAGGCCAGGCGGTGCGACTCCACAAAGATGGGCTCCAGCTGCACGTCCTGCAGAGCCAGCATGGCCGGATTGAAGCGCTCGATATGCCCCACCTGTATCAGAGTGTTTGCCTCAGCCGCCAGATCAATGAGCTGCTGGGCTTCATTGGTGCTGCGGGTAATCGGTTTTTCTATAAACACATGCTTACCGGCCAAAATAGCCTTCTTAGCCAGGTCGAAATGGGTGCTTGTAGGCGTGACGATGTTGAGAGCGTCCACATTTTCCAGTAGTTGATCGTATGAATCAAAGGCTTTCACCCCCAGTTCTTTGGAAATGGCCGCGCTTTTTTCTTTATCTGCATCAAAAATCCCCGCCAAATAGGCGTCTTTTACTTCTTTATATAATGACGCATGCAGCCGTCCCAAATGCCCTACTCCGGCAACACCAACTCTTATTTTATCCATTCAGTTTTCCTCGTCTTCCTTTTTTAGCAGGGTGAACTCTCCTGTACCGTTTTTATCAATAAATATAAATTCCTGATTTTCCTTTTTATAAACCCAAACGATATAGGGCGTGCTTGTGGCCGCATACCGATTGTTGATCACCTCGTCCGGTTCGCCGTATAAAATGAGAATACGTCCCCGATCCGTTTCCCAACCTTCCTGAAAACGCGTAGAGTATTTTTTATTGGCCTGTTGTACCCGTTCGTAAAATACCGCTAACAGTTCATTATAAATGGTATGAGGGGTGGGGTCGCGCTTTCGCCAGTATTGATCCATCCATTTGGTCAGCTCATCGTAACTTAAAGACTTTACCCGTTCAAATTCATCCGCACTCAATACATAGCGCATCGGCCGGATGGCTAGGTCGGCGCGGTACAAATAGACCGGTTTTTCGAACCAGATTACCGAGAAATCCCGCTCGTGAGAAAAAATATGATCGTTCAATTCGGTTTCGAAGCGCAGAAGATAATCCCCCTCCGGTAAAGAATCCATAGGCATTTTAAACAACACTGCCGCGCTCAAGGAGTCGGGTTGTATGCGAAGGGGGGTGTTGTAATACAGGATATCCTGGTTTTTTTCCTTCAGGAAAATACGAACGTTAAAGTCCAACGGTTTGTCTTGCGGCTTTCCGGTTTTTAGGCGAAAGAAACTGTAAACCTGTTGATTAAAGCGCAACACCCGGCCGGTGGGATAGAGTTTCATCAAAGAATCCCGCGGGGGAGAAATTATAAAAGTGATTTCCGATGCCGCCGGGTTTTCTTTGGATAGGCTATCCGCTGCAGGCACATTAAATTCGCGCGTGCTTCTGTACGATGTTTTTGCGTTAAGATCGCGGACTTCCAATAAACAGTTATATCGCCCGGGCTCAATTTTCACATCATCATAGGGATAAATTTGCTTGATCGGAAAGGCCGAATACTGAAACCGGGAACGCGAATTGGTGAGTTCAAATGTTTTTACACTGGTGCTGTGTTTCCAGGTCGATTTGAAAACAACCCCTTTTTCGCCGCGTACGGCAATACTGATCTGATATCGCGCCGTGAAGCCTTTTTCGTCTTTTTTAAACTGTAAAACGTCATTCTGTATGGCCACGGCCAAATACAGGCGCGGATACCATTTTATGGGATCAAAATCCGCATAAATATTAAAATTGACTACCGGAAGGCGATTAATCGCAAATCCATAACGGGTTTTTACGGGAATTACATCCTGCTGGGGTTGAATATCCTGCGCCGTAGAAATAACCACCGCCCAAAAAATAAAAATGATATATAAAAAACGGTTTTTCATTATTTGCTCCAAATTTATAGAATTTAACCGACTGGTATTCGTAAATCAAGTAAGCCGGGTCGGGTCATTTTCCGCTTTACTTTTATTTAATGGAAGTTTATCTTTTTTTATTTGTAAATGAGACCACTCTAAAAAGGGCGCTGCGAATAAAATTTCATCCAGAACGCTTTTCTGTCCAAAGCGCCTGAATAAAAGCTGTTGAGCAGTCAGATAGAGGAAGAAATGCGACCAACCACAACGTTTTTAGCTTTCATTCTGATTATGGCATCCGCTTTAAATGCGGATGATATTTCCCATTTTGCCGTAAAGATTGTTGATCGTCCCGCGGTGTATTTAAGCGATGTGCCGTATACGATCAAATTAGACCGAGCCGTTTTACAGGATACATCCGAGGGGTTGGTTCTGCTTCGTGACGGGCAGGCTGCAGATAGATGGACGGTAAGCGAATTGAATGCCGAAGGCGGAAACACAGAGATTGCAGATGTATTATTTAAACGCAGCGGGACATATACCCTAACCGATAACGCCGGACGGTTTGAAATCGCTGTGCGGGTGATACCCGGATGGCTCAGCCTGCTGCCGCCGCTATTGGCTATTTTTTTGGCTTTGCTTTGGAGACAGGTGCTTATTGCCCTCTTTGCCGGTATTTGGCTGGGCGCCGTTTTTATTTACGATTACAATCCCTTCAGCGCTTTTTTATATACATTGACCGAGTACATCGGCAAAGCCCCTGCCGACGCCGAACGCATTGCCATTCTGATATTCAGCCTTACTCTGGGGGGTATGGTAGGCGTTATTTCCAAATCGGGCGGTACGCAGGGGATTGTGCAGAAATTGTCCTCATTTGCCCGGGACCGCAAACGCGGACAAATTGCCACCTGGCTGACCGGCGTCATCATCTTTTTTGATGATTACGCCAACACCCTGATTGTCGGGAACACCATGCGGCCGATCACCGATAAATTAAAAATCAGCCGGGAAAAACTTTCCTATCTGGTCGACTCCACCGCCGCGCCGGTGGCCAACATTGCCGTTATTTCTACCTGGATTGGTTACGAGCTGAGTTTGCTTAACGACGCCTTTGAAAAGATCGGGTATGATCAGAACGCCTATATTACTTTTTTCCGCACCATTCCATATAATTACTATCCCATCTTTGCTCTCATTTTCGGGTTGGCCGTGGCCTGGTTTGGCCGGGATTTCTTTTCCATGTACAAAGCTGAAAAACGCGCCTGGCAGGGCAAAGGCCTGCTATCCGAGAGCGCCGTGCCATTAGCCGATGTAAACAGTAAAGAGATGAGCCCCAAAGAGGGCATACCCCTGCGCTGGTATAACGCTTTAATTCCCGTATTAACGGTTATTGTTACGGTTTTGGCGGGTTTGTGGTTTACGGGTCTGCAAGCCGTCCGCTTACCTGCGGAAGAATTGGAAGGTTTGGGACTCATCCGTTACGTCAGCACGGTTATCGGTCAGTCCGATTCCTTTGCCGTGTTGATGTGGGCCGCTTTCATCGGCAGTATTGTAGCTATTCTGATGGCTATCGGACAACGTTTGCTCACCCTGAACGAAGCCATGCTGGCCTGGGTGGGCGGAGTGAAAGCTATGGTTA